>NZ_CP108086.1:0-303505 GCF_036186745.1 Microbispora hainanensis
ATGCGAAAGCCCCGGCCACACCCCGGCCGGGGCCACCACCCACCACACCCACACCCACCGCCCACACACACGCAGGAACAAGCAGCGGGAACCAACACCCAGCAACCCGCCGGGGAACACACCCCAGGAACAACCCCGGAAACAAACCCGCGAAAAGAAAGGTGCCCGAAAATGCGGAAGGGCCACCCCACAAGGGATGGCCCAACCACATATCAAAGATTGTCCGGCGGCGTCCTACTCTCCCACACCGTCCCCGGTGCAGTACCATCGGCGCTGACAGGCTTAACTTCCGGGTTCGGAATGTAACCGGGTGTTTCCCTGCCGCTATGACCGCCGTAACCCCACGAAACACACAACCTAGTGGTTGCTGTCTCTGAGATCACATAGTGAACGCGAACATCTATGGTCAAGTCCTCGGCCTATTAGTACCGGTCAGCTCCACACATTACTGCGCTTCCACTTCCGGCCTATCAACCCCATCATCTCTAGGGGGCCTTACCCACACACGGTGGTGGGAGACCTCATCTTGAGGCGAGCTTCCCGCTTAGATGCTTTCAGCGGTTATCCCTACCGAACGTAGCCAACCAGCCGTGCTCCTGGCGGAACAACTGGCACACCAGAGGTTCGTCCGTCCCGGTCCTCTCGTACTAGGGACAGCCCCTCGCAAGTCTCCTGCGCGCGCAGCGGATAGGGACCGAACTGTCTCGCGACGTTCTAAACCCAGCTCGCGTACCGCTTTAATGGGCGAACAGCCCAACCCTTGGGACCTACTCCAGCCCCAGGATGCGACGAGCCGACATCGAGGTGCCAAACCATCCCGTCGATATGGACTCTTGGGGAAGATCAGCCTGTTATCCCCGGGGTACCTTTTAGCCGTTGAGCGACACCGCTTCCACACGCCGATGCCGGATCACTAGTCCCAGCTTTCGCTCCTGCTCGACCCGTCAGTCTCACAGTCAAGCTCCCTTGTGCACTTACACTCGACACCTGATTGCCAACCAGGCTGAGGGAACCTTTGGGCGCCTCCGTTACCCTTTAGGAGGCAACCGCCCCAGTTAAACTACCCACCAGACACTGTCCCCCACCCGGATCCACGGGCGCGGGTTAGACGTCCAAAACGACCAGAGTGGTATTTCACCAATGACTCCACGATGACTAGCGTCACCGCTTCCCAGTCTCCCACCTATCCTACACAAGACGCTCCAAACGCCAATGTCAAGCTGTAGTGAAGGTCCCGGGGTCTTTCCGTCCTGCTGCGCGAAACGAGCATCTTTACTCGTACTGCAATTTCACCGGGCCTGTGGTTGAGACAGCGGGGAAGTCGTTACGCCATTCGTGCAGGTCGGAACTTACCCGACAAGGAATTTCGCTACCTTAGGATGGTTATAGTTACCACCGCCGTTTACCGGCGCTTAAGTTCTCACCTTCGCCAACACAAGTGCTGGCTAAGCGGTCCCCTTAACGTTCCGGCACCGGGCAGGCGTCAGTCCGTATACATCGTCTTACGACTTCGCACGGACCTGTGTTTTTAGTAAACAGTCGCTTCCCCCTGGCCACTGCGACCCCCACCAGCTTCGAACGCAAAGTCCTACACCAGCAGAGGTCCCCCTTCTCCCGAAGTTACGGGGGCAATTTGCCGAGTTCCTTAACCACAGTTCACCCGACCGCCTTGGTATTCTCTACCTGACCACCTGAGTCGGTTTAGGGTACGGGCCGCCGCGACACTCACTAGAGGCTTTTCTCGGCAGCATAGGATCACCCACTTCGCCACAATCGGCTCGGCATCACACCTCAGGCTAATGAGAGACGGATTTGCCTATCTCTCGCCCTACATGCTTACCCCGGGACAACCACCGCCCGGGCTGGGCTACCTTCCTGCGTCACCCCATCGCTTACCTACTACCAGATCAGGCCAGGCGTTCACCCTGACGCCGGCTCCGAAGAGCCAACCGGGCTAAGGACCCTTAGTATCACTGGATTCGATATGGGCGCATCACAGCGGGTACGGGAATATCAACCCGTTGTCCATCGACTACGCCTGTCGGCCTCGCCTTAGGTCCCGACTTACCCTGGGCGGACGAACCTGCCCCAGGAACCCTTGGTCATCCGGCGCAGAAGATTCTCACTTCTGACTCGCTACTCATGCCTGCATTCTCACTCGCACGACCTCCACCACACGATCACTCGGCAGCTTCACCGGCTCGCACGACGCTCCCCTACCCACCACCAGCACAAGTGCCAGCGGTGCCACGACTTCGGCGGTGTACTTGAGCCCCGCTACATTGTCGGCGCAGAATCACTTGACCAGTGAGCTATTACGCACTCTTTCAAGGATGGCTGCTTCTAAGCCAACCTCCTGGTTGTCACTGCGACTCCACATCCTTTCCCACTTAGCACACGCTTAGGGGCCTTAGTCGGTGATCTGGGCTGTTTCCCTCTCGACCACGGAGCTTATCCCCCGCAGTCTCACTGCCACGCTCAACTTACCGGCATTCGAAGTTTGGCTGACGTCAGTAACCTTGTCGGGCCCATCAGCCATCCAGAGCCCTACCTCCGGCAAGCACACGCAACGCTGCACCTAAATGCATTTCGGGGAGAACCAGCTATCACGGAGTTTGATTGGCCTTTCACCCCTACACACAGGTCATCCCCCAGGTTTTCAACCCTGGTGGGTTCGGTCCTCCACGCAGTCTTACCCACGCTTCAACCTGCCCATGCGTAGATCACCCCGCTTCGGGTCTACAGCATGCGACTCAAACGCCCTATTCAGACTCGCTTTCGCTACGGCTCCCCCACACGGGTTAACCTCGCCACACACCATAACTCGCAGGCTCATTCTTCAAAAGGCACGCAGTCACATCACAAACAAGCAAGCTTGTTTACGCTCCTACGGCTTGTAGGCACACGGTTTCAGGTACTATTTCACAACCCCTCACCGGGGCGCTTTTCACCTTTCCCTCACGGTACTCGTCCACTATCGGTCACCAGGAAGTATTTAGGCTTACCAGGTGGTCCTGGCAGATTCACACAGGATTCCTCGAGCCCCGTGCTACTCGGGAACACCCCCAGCAGTCGGCAAGATTTCGCCTACCCGGCTATCACGGTCTACGGCCGCCCTTCCCAGAGCGTTCGACTACCCCACCGATTTCTCACTGCCTGAAGAGACGGCGGTCTCCTCCGGAAGGTCCCACAACCCCGCACACGCAACGCCCGCCGGCTATCACACGCGCACGGTTTAGCCTCCTCCGCTTTCGCTCACCACTACTCACGGAATCACTATTGTTTTCTTCTCCTACGGGTACTGAGATGTTTCACTTCCCCGCGTTACCACCAACCGCCCTATACATTCAGACGGCGGCAACACCACATGACTGGTGCTAGGTTTCCCCATTCGGACATCCCCGGATCAACGTCTGGTTGGCGACTCCCCGAGGCTTAACGCAGCCTCCCACGTCCTTCATCGGCTCCTGATGCCAAGGCATCCACCGTGTGCCCTAACTAACTTGGCCACAAAGATGCTCGCGTCCACTATGCAATTCACAAACAACAACCAGACAACCAGCCCACCCCACCACCAAACACCCGAACCCCCACCGCAAGCCCACCCACAACAGGCGAACCCACAAGCAAGGACCCCGGCCGGTATGGCAGGAGACCAGCCCTGAAGAAAACCAACCCCACCACGACCACCACAACCAGCAGCGGCCAGGCGAACGGGCCCGTTTCCTCAGGACCCAACAGTGTGCCCAACCAGTCACAACCCCCAAAGCCCACGCTCCCACTCCGTGATCACTCACGGCGGTACTAGCAGACCCGGCAACCACGACCGGCTGAATAACCAGTGCTCCACTAATGAGCACGCCACGCACCAGACACTCGCTGATGACCGTGACGATGGACCAGACCCCACACCCACCACCAAACAGCAGTGAGCCAACAGGGCCGGCCGAGTGCTCCTTAGAAAGGAGGTGATCCAGCCGCACCTTCCGGTACGGCTACCTTGTTACGACTTCGTCCCAATCGCCAGCCCCACCTTCGACCGCTCCCCCCACAAGTGGTTGGGCCACGGGCTTCGGGTGTTGCCGACTTTCGTGACGTGACGGGCGGTGTGTACAAGGCCCGGGAACGTATTCACCGCAGCGTTGCTGATCTGCGATTACTAGCGACTCCGACTTCATGGGGTCGAGTTGCAGACCCCAATCCGAACTGAGACCGGCTTTTAGGGATTCGCTCCACCTCACGGTATCGCAACCCTCTGTACCGACCATTGTAGCATGTTTGCAGCCCAAGACATAAGGGGCATGATGACTTGACGTCATCCCCACCTTCCTCCGAGTTGACCCCGGCAGTCTCCCATGAGTCCCCACCACCCCAAAGGGCGTGCTGGCAACATGGAACAAGGGTTGCGCTCGTTGCGGGACTTAACCCAACATCTCACGACACGAGCTGACGACAGCCATGCACCACCTGTACACCAGTCCAAAGGAGGCACCCATCTCTGAGTGTTTCCGGTGTATGTCAAACCTTGGTAAGGTTCTTCGCGTTGCGTCGAATTAAGCAACATGCTCCGCCGCTTGTGCGGGCCCCCGTCAATTCCTTTGAGTTTTAGCCTTGCGGCCGTACTCCCCAGGCGGGGCGCTTAATGCGTTAGCTACGGCACAGGAATCGTGGAAGACCCCCACACCTAGCGCCCAACGTTTACAGCGTGGACTACCAGGGTATCTAATCCTGTTCGCTCCCCACGCTTTCGCTCCTCAGCGTCAGAACTGGCCCAGCAAGCCGCCTTCGCCACCGGTGTTCCTCCTGATATCTGCGCATTTCACCGCTACACCAGGAATTCCGCTTGCCCCTACCAGCCTCTAGCCTGCCCGTATCCACCGCAGACCCGTAGTTAAGCCACGGGCTTTCACGGCAGACGCAACAAGCCACCTACGAGCTCTTTACGCCCAATAATTCCGGACAACGCTCGCGCCCTACGTATTACCGCGGCTGCTGGCACGTAGTTAGCCGGCGCTTCTTCTACAGGTACACGTCAACTTCGTCCCTGCTGAAAGAGGTTTACAACCCGAAGGCCGTCATCCCCCACGCGGCGTCGCTGCGTCAGGCTTCCGCCCATTGCGCAATATTCCCCACTGCTGCCTCCCGTAGGAGTCTGGGCCGTGTCTCAGTCCCAGTGTGGCCGGTCGCCCTCTCAGGCCGGCTACCCGTCGTCGCCTTGGTAGGCCATCACCCCACCAACAAGCTGATAGGCCGCGAGCCCATCCCCAACCGAAAAAACTTTCCACACCCACACCATGCGGAGGAGTGTCGTATCCGGTATTAGACCCGGTTTCCCAGGCTTATCCCAGAGTCAGGGGCAGGTTACTCACGTGTTACTCACCCGTTCGCCGCTCGAGTACCCCGAAGGGCCTTTCCGCTCGACTTGCATGTGTTAAGCACGCCGCCAGCGTTCGTCCTGAGCCAGGATCAAACTCTCCAAACAATGCTTGAAAAGAGATCACTCTGGCCGGCACCCCCGGCTAAGGAAAGGTGCCGTCAAAGGAATCCGCCACCGATGAAAACCACCGGTAGACGGGGTCATGCATGATTCATGCACTGGCTTTTAGCACACTGTTGAGTTCTCAAGAAACGGACGCGACCACCATCACCCGAAACCCTGAAAGGTCCCACGCTCCGGGGCGTTTCACCGTTTGTTTTTCTTTTGTCTTGCTGGTCTTAATTCTTCCCGACCGGCTCTTTCGTGTCAAATCCGCCCCACCGGGACTTCATTTGACCCGAAACCCGCCGACCGACAGGAATTCCGACCCCCCGTTTCCGGGGCAACCCCTCTAACTTACCTGATCCCCGAATGTCCGTCGAATCGCGACGAATCATCCCGAGATCGGGTTCGATAAGAGGGAGTCGCTGAGATCCTAACAGCCGATCCCCCGAGGGGGATTCAGGCTCGCCGGTCCTCAGCGCGTGCAGAAAGACTAGCACCCACGCGGAGGTGCTGTGCACAACTTGGGCAACTTCGTGGTCCTGCCCTGTCTCCAGGGTCTTCAAACCTCAGTCGTCACAAAGCTTGAGACGCCTGTGCGCCCTCGTCCACGACGAGGGCGCACAGGAAGACGGCCTAAGCCGGCAGGGCGGCGAGCTGGGCTTCGAGACGGGAGATGTCCTCGGCGGCCTGCTCGGCCCGCCGGCGCACCTTCGCCACGACGTCCTCCGGCGCCTTGGCCATGAACTGCTCGTTGCCGAGCTTCGCCGTCACCTGGGCCTGCTCCTTGCGTGCCGCGGCCAGGTCCTTCTCCAGCCGTTTCCGCTCGGCGGCGACGTCGATGGCTCCGGCCGTGTCGATCTCCACGAGCACCGTGCCGACCGTGAGCCGGGCTGTCGGGCTGAAGGTGTCCGTCGGCTCGTCCAGACGCAGCAGGACGCGGATCGCCCCCTCATGGGCGGCGAGAGCCGTACCGGACAGGGACAGCCGCGCGGCGACCCGCTGGCCGGGCTTGAGGCCCTGGTCCGAACGGAACCTGCGCACCTCCGTCACGAGATTCTGCAGCGAGGAGATCTCCTGCTCGGCCGCGGGGTCGATCAGCTCGGGCGACGCCGTAGGCCAGGGAGCGACCACGATCGACTCCCCACCGGTCAGAGCCCGCCACAACTCCTCCGTGACGAACGGCACGAGCGGGTGGAGCAGCCGTAGCAGCGCGTCGAGGACATGCCCCAGAACCCGCTTGGTGTTCTCGGCCACCACGCCGCCCTCGGCGAACTGGACCTTGGCCAGCTCGACATACCAGTCGAAGACCTCGTCCCAGGCGAAGTGGTAGAGCGCGTCGGACGCCTTGGCGAACTCGAACTCCTCGAAGGCCGCGTCGACGCTGGTGACGACCTCCTGCAGGCGCGACAGGATCCACCGGTCGGCCGAGGTGAGCTCTTCGGGCAGACCGTCGGAGACGGCGCCGTTCATCAGCGCGAAGCGGGTGGCGTTCCAGATCTTGTTGCAGAAGTTGCGGGATCCGGCCGCCCAGTCCTCGCTGATCGCCACGTCTGAGCCGGGGTTGGCACCGCGCAGGAGCGTGAAGCGCGTGGCGTCCGCGCCGTACCGCTCGATCCAGTCGAGCGGGTCGACGACGTTGCCGAACGACTTCGACATCTTCTTGCCGAACTGGTCGCGCACCATGCCGTGCAGGGCCACGGTGCGGAACGGCGGCTGGCCGTCCATCGCGTACAACCCGAACATCATCATCCGGGCGACCCAGAAGAACAGGATGTCGTAGCCGGTGACGAGCACGGTCGTCGGATAGAAGCGGGCCAGATCGGGTGTGGCGTCGGGCCAGCCCAGCGTGGAGAACGGCCACAGACCGGAGGAGAACCAGGTGTCGAGGACGTCCTGGTCCTGCTCGTAACCGGCCGGCGGCTCCTCGTCCGGCCCCACGCAGACCATGTCGCCGTCCGGGCCGTACCAGACGGGGATCCTGTGTCCCCACCACAGCTGGCGCGAGATGCACCAGTCGTGCATGTCGTCGACCCAGTCGAAGTAGCGCTTGGCCAGCTCCGGCGGGTGGATGCGGGTGCGGCCGTCACGCACCGCGTCGCCCGCGGCCTTCGCCAGCGGGGTGACGTTGACGAACCACTGCAGCGACAGCCGCGGCTCCACCACGGTCTTGCAGCGGGAGCAGTGTCCGACGGAGTGCACGTAGGGCCGCTTCTCGGCGACGATGCGGCCCTGCTCGCGCAGCGCGGCGACCACGGCGGGCCGCGCCTCGAACCGGTCGAGCCCCTCGAAGGGCCCGTGGGCGGTGATGATTCCGCGCTCGTCCATGATGACGAGCGACTCCAGCGAGTGGCGGCGCCCGATCTCGAAGTCGTTCGGGTCGTGCGCGGGGGTGACCTTGACCGCGCCGGTGCCGAAGGACGGGTCCACGTGCGCGTCCGCGACGATCGGGATGCGCCGGCCGGTGAGCGGGACCTCGACGTACTTGCCGACAAGGTGCGCGTAGCGCTCGTCGGCGGGGTGGACGGCGACAGCGGTGTCGCCCAGCATGGTCTCGGCGCGGGTCGTGGCGACGACGATCTCCTCGTCACCCGAGCCGTAGCGGATGGAGACGAGCTCGCCGTCGTCGTCGCTGTGCTCGACCTCGATGTCGGACAGGGCCGTCAGGCAGCGGGGGCACCAGTTGATGATCCGCTCGGCGCGATAGATGAGCCCGTCGTCGAACAGCTTCTTGAAGATCGTCTGGACGGCCCGGGAGAGCCCCTCGTCCATCGTGAAGCGCTCACGCGACCAGTCAACGCCGTCGCCGAGCTTCTTCATCTGACCGAGGATCCGGCCGCCCGACTCCTCCTTCCACTGCCAGACGCGCTCGACGAACGCCCCGCGGCCGAAGTCGTGGCGCGACAGGCCGTCCTTGGCGATCTCGCGCTCCACGACGTTCTGCGTGGCGATGCCGGCGTGGTCCATTCCGGGGAGCCACAGCGTTTCCATGCCCCGCATGCGGGCTCGCCGGGTGAGCGCGTCCTGGATCGAGTGGTCGAGGGCGTGGCCCACGTGGAGCGACCCGGTCACGTTGGGCGGGGGAAGCACGATGCTGTACGGCTCGCGCCCGCTGCCCGGGTCCGCTGTGAAGTAGCCCGCCGATACCCAGCGCTCGTAGCTCCGGGTCTCGACATCGACGGGCGCGTACTGGGTGGGCAGCTCAGACGTAGTCACGCTGCCCAATTCTAGGGATGTCCGGAAGCCGTCCGAGCCGTCGCCGCACGCCCTGTGGACAACGCCGCGGCGAAGGCCCGTTTCAGGCGGACTTCTCCCTGGGGGTCCGCTGCTGCTTGGCCTGCAGCTGGTCGCGGGGCACCAGGGTCGGATTCACGTGCTCCAGCACGGCCTCGCGGGTGATGACGACGCGGGCCACGTCCTGGCGGGAGGGCACCTCGTACATCACGGACTGGAGGACTTCCTCCATGATGGCGCGCAGCCCGCGGGCGCCGGTGCCGCGCAGAATGGCCTGGTCGGCGATGGCCTCAAGGGCGTCGTCGGAGAACTCCAGCTCGACGTTGTCGAGTTCGAGCAGGCGGCGATACTGCTTGACGAGCGCGTTGCGCGGCTCCGTGAGGATCTGGATCAGCGCGTCCCTGTCGAGGTTGTGCACCGACGTGATCACAGGGAGACGGCCGACGAACTCGGGGATCATGCCGAACTTCAGGAGATCTTCCGGCATGACGTCCGAGAAGATGTCGGAGGAGTCCATCTCCTCCTTCGAGTGGATGATCGCGTTGAAGCCGATGCCCTTCCTGCCGACCCTCGACTCGATGATCTTCTCGAGGCCGGCGAAGGCGCCGCCGCAGATGAACAGCACGTTCGTGGTGTCGATCTGGATGAACTCCTGGTGGGGGTGCTTGCGCCCGCCCTGCGGGGGCACGCTCGCCGTGGTCCCCTCCAGGATCTTCAGCAGGGCCTGCTGCACGCCCTCGCCCGACACGTCCCGCGTGATCGACGGGTTCTCGCTCTTACGGGCGATCTTGTCGACCTCGTCGATGTAGATGATGCCGGTCTCGGCCTTCTTGACGTCGTAGTCGGCGGCCTGGATCAGCTTGAGGAGGATGTTCTCCACGTCCTCGCCGACGTAGCCGGCCTCGGTCAAGGCAGTGGCGTCCGCGATGGCGAACGGCACGTTGAGCATCTTGGCGAGGGTCTGCGCGAGCAGGGTCTTTCCCGACCCGGTGGGGCCGAGCAGCAGGATGTTGGACTTGGCCAGCTCCAGGCCGTCGTCTCGGCCGCGCTCCCCGGACTGGACGCGCTTGTAGTGGTTGTAGACCGCTACCGACAGCGCCTTCTTCGCCTTGTCCTGCCCGATGACGTACGCGTCGAGGAACTCGTAGATCTCGCGCGGCTTGGGCAGGTTGTCCCACTTGAGCTCGGAGGATTCGGAGAGCTCCTCCTCGATGATCTCGTTGCAGAGATCGATGCACTCATCGCAGATGTAGACGCCTGGTCCGGCGATGAGCTTCTTGACCTGCTTCTGGCTCTTGCCGCAGAACGAGCACTTCAGCAGGTCTCCCCCGTCGCCGATGCGTGCCACCCCAGATACTCCTTTGCGTGGGACCGCCCCTGCCGCCGCGGTCGCTTCCGTCCGCACCCTGCTCGCGATCCGGCTCATGGTTCTGAGTCATGATCCGACGATCGCGATCCGGTGCGAAAACGTCATCCCGCTCAGGTTTCGACGTTACCGTCTCTCGGGCCCTCAGTGAGCCCCCTAGCGGTGAGTCGCACCGGAACGTGCCCAAATGGGCACCGTTCCGGTGCGGCAACTCCCTCAGGAAGCGGCGACCGCCGCCGCGCGCTTCTTCCGCGACGGGATGATGTCGTCCACCAGCCCGTACGCCTTCGCCTCCTCGGCGCTGAGGATCTTGTCACGCTCGATGTCCTTGCGGACCTCGTCGGCCGACTTGCCCGAGTGCTTGGCCACGATCTCCTCGAGCAGCGACCGCATCCGCAGGATCTCACGAGCCTGGATCTCGATGTCGCTGCCCTGGCCGCCGCCCTCGGTGTAGGGCTGGTGGATCAGAACGCGGGCGTTGGGCAGGGCGAACCGCTTGCCCGGGGTGCCGCCGGCCAGCAGGACCGCGGCGGCCGAGGCCGCCTGCCCAAGGCAGACCGTCTGGATCTCGGGCCGGACGAACTGCATGGTGTCGTAGATCGCGGTCATCGCGGTGAACGAGCCACCCGGCGAGTTGATGTACATGCTGATGTCGCGATCCGGGTCGAGCGACTCCAGCGTCAGCAGCTGCGCCATCACGTCGTTCGCCGAAGCGTCGTCGATCTGGACGCCGAGGAAGATGATGCGGTCCTCGAACAGCTTGTTGTAGGGGTTCATCTCCTTGACGCCGTACGACGTGCGCTCGACGAAGGAGGGAAGGACGTAGCGGCCGTTGATGTCACCCGGCCGGATCAGCTCACTCATCTGGGAAGCTCCAGTCACGAGACGGCGCCCTCGGAGGGCACCTGGCGGGCGCTGCGCACCACGTGGTCGATGAAGCCGTAGTCCTTGGCCTCCTCGGCCGTGAACCAGCGGTCCCGGTCGGAGTCGCGCTCGATCTGCTCGAGCGGCTGGCCGGTGTGGAAGGCGATCCGCTCCGCGAGAGTCTTCTTCACGTAGAGCATCTGCTCGGCCTGGATCGCGATGTCGGCCGCGGTGCCGCCGATGCCGCCCGACGGCTGGTGCATCATGATCCGGGCGTGCGGAAGCGCGTATCGCTTGCCACGGGCGCCGGCGCACAGCAGGAACTGCCCCATGGAGGCGGCCAGTCCCATGGCGACCGTGCACACGTCGTTCGGCACGTACTCCATCATGTCGTAAATCGCCATGCCGGCGGTCACCGAGCCACCGGGGGAGTTGATGTACATCCAGATGTCGCGCTCGGGGTCATCGGCGGCGAGGAGCAGGAGCTCAGCGGCCAGCCGGTTGGCCACCTCGTCGTTGACCTGGGTGCCGAGCACCACGATCCGCTCGCGCAGCAGGCGCTGGTAGAGCTGGTCCTCGAGGCGGGAGGGGCCACCCTCCGGGCTCCGGGCCTCGAAGCCGGAACCACCGGTCGGGAAGAAGGTCGGCGGGCTGGTCACAGCGTCACCTTCCGATGCGTCGTAATCGATTGGCTTTGCTTGTGACCTTAACGCGCGACGCAGACAGGTCATGCCCGTGCGCCGTACTGTTCGCTGACGGCGCATGTCCCGCCCGGGACGAGGCCCCCGCGCCACATCGCCCGTGTTCCCCGCCCTAACGGCACGGGCCGGGGCATACAGATCCCGGCCGTACGATTTGCTCCCCGACACGCGGTAAGAAACATATTTGCAGGGATTTGCCCGAATATAACCGGAAACCCCCGGCGCACCCGAGTGCGCCAGGGGTTTCACCGTTACCGCGACACCGATCGGCCTCCCGGCCGATCGGTGGCAGAAGTCAGGCGAGAGCCTGGGTGAATCAGCTTTCCTTGGCCTCGTCGGAGGGCTCCCCGGCGCCCGCCTCCTCGACGCCCACGGCCTCCTGCTCAGGGTTGAGCTCGGCGTAGATGGCCTTGATGTCCACCTCGTTGCCGGCCGTGTCGGTCACCTTGGCCGCGTCGCCGATGAGGGTCTTGGCCTTCTCGCGCACGATCTCCATCATCGCCAGCGGGAGCTGGTTGTTGTCGGCGAGGTGCTGGGCCAGCGTGTTCGGCGCGACGCCCATCTGCATGGCGCGACGCACCACGAAGTCGGTCAGCTCCTGCTCGCTGACGCCGATCTCCTCGGCCTTGACGATCTTGTCGAGGACGAAGCCGGACTTCAGCGCCTTGGCCGAGGTCGCCTCGTACTCGGCGAACAGCTCCTCCTCGGTGGTCTGCTGGAGGCGCAGGTACGCCTCGCGGCTCAGACCGCTCTCGGCGACCTGGTGCTCGAGGTTGTGCTTGCGCGCGTCGATCTCCGCCTGGAGCGCGCTCTCGGGCAGCGGGATGTCGATCTTCTCGAGCAGCGCGTCGAGCGCCTTCTCGCGGCTCTGCACGACCTGCTCCACCAGCTTGTTGCGGCGAACCTGCTGGCGGATGCTGTCCTTGAGCTCGTCGAGCGTGTCGAACTCGCTGGCGAGCTGCGCGAACTCGTCGTCCAGCTCGGGCAGGACCTTCTCCTTGACCGACTTGACGTTGATGATCACGTCGGCCTCCTCGCCGGCGTTCTCACCACCGACGAGCGTGGTGCGGAAGGTCTTCTCGTCGCCGGCGGCCATGCCCTGCAGGGCGTCGTCCAGGCCCTCCAGGACCGAGCCCGCGCCGACCTCGTACGACACGTCGGCGGCCTGCTGCTCGTCGAGGTTGCGGCCGTCGATCTCGGCACGCAGGTCCATGACGACGTAGTCGCCGTTCTGGGCCGGGCGCTCGACGCCGGTCAGCGTCGCGAAGCGCTGGCGCAGGGCCTCGAGCTGGGTGGTGATGTCCTCGTCGGTCACCTCGGCGGGGTCGACCACGACCTCGGTGCCCTGGTAGTCCGGGACATCGAAGGCGGGGCGGATGTCCACCTCGGCGGTGAACTCGACCTGCTCGCCGTCCTCGATCTTGGTGACCTCGATCTCGGGCTGGCTGACCGGGAAGACCTCGGTCTCGTCAACGGCCTGGCCGTACAGCTTGGGCAGGGCGTCGTTCAGGGTCTCCTCGAGAACCACCGCGCGGCCGAAGCGCTGCTCGATGATCCGGGCCGGCACCTTGCCAGGACGGAAGCCGGGCACGCGCACCTGCTGCGCGACCTTCTTGTACGCGGCCTGCAGGCTCGGCTCGAGCTCCTTGAACGGCACCTCGACGGTGAGCTTGACCCGGGTAGGGCTGAGCTCCTCGACAGCGGTCTTCACGGGGTGGTCTCCTTGATCCAGCATCTGGTGATCGCGGGCACGTCGTGCACGGCAACCGCGGCACAGTAACGCGCGCCGCGCCCACGTGAGAGGCGCAGGATCACCGTCTCGCCTGCACGCGACCTGTCCGGGCATGCTCGACTGTGGCGGGTGTCCAACGCCAAGGGCAGTCTAGAGCAGATGAGCCCCGGTAGCGACTGATCAGAGGTCTGCCATGATCTGCCGCAACAGGTCCACCGTCTCCGTAGGGGTGGTGCTGACCGCGCAGAGGCGTTCCATGACCTCGCTGTAGCGGTCGACCTCTTCCCGTTTGTCCAGGTAGAGCGCACTGGCGAGCTGCTCGACATACACGATGTCGGGCAAGTCGGGATCCGCGAACCGGAGGATGCTGAAGGCACCGCCCTCTGCGGCGTGTCCGCCATAGCTGAACGGAATGACCTGGATCGTCACGTTCGGCTGGTTCATCAGGTCGATGAGGTGCTGGATCTGACCCCGCATCACGTCGACACCGCCGATCGGCCGGCGCAGCGCCGCCTCGTCGATCACGGCCCAGAACTTGGGACTGTTCTCACCGTCGAGGATGCGCTGGCGTTCCAGCCGCAGGTCGACCCGCCTGGCGATCTCCTCCGGCGCCGCTCCGACCGCGCCGGCCATGATGACGGCCCGCGCGTACTCCTTTGTCTGCAGCAGACCGGGAACGAACTGCACCTCGTAGGTGCGGATGCGCTCGGCGGCCTCCTCCAGGCCGACGTACGCCTGGAACCACGACGGCAGCAGGTCGTTGAACCGGTGCCACCAGCCGGGCTCGTTGGCCCGCTCGACCAGGTTCATCACGACATCGCGCGTCTCCTCGTCCTCCACCCCGTAAAGGGCGAGAAGGTCGGCAACGTCGCGTTCCTTGAATCCGACCCGGCCCAGCTCCATCCGGCTGATCTTCGACTCGGAGGCCCTGATGCACTGGCCGGCCTGGTCGCGGCTGATGCCCTTGCTCTCACGGAGCTTGCGGAGCTGGGACCCGAGAAGGATGCGCAGGGCCGTCGGACCCGATCCAGCCTGGATCTGTATCACGGCGCCTCCCTCTCACCTCGGCTCTGTGTGCCGCCAAGGGACGACCCGCACGACACCCCCAGCCCACACAGTGTCACCACTTCGGGCTCCGATGACAAGGTCTGATCTACGTGTCCCTGACGGTTAGCACGGACAGCTTGTGCGTCTGCACATGACAATTGCACGTGCATTTGGGTCTTGCAGCGACGGGACGCACTGATCCATCATGTCTAGGTGCATATTGGGCCAAAATGTGCACCAGTCCTCGACCTAGGCCAGCGGGAGGTACGGGCAACCATGTCGGACGAGCCCAAACCCGGCGGCCAGCTGACCCGTGACGTGGGATTCGGCTGGTTCCGGAGGGCGGCAGGGGCGTCCGATACGGCGATGTGCCCCCTGGCACCACAGGCAGACTCGGTCAAGACCGCGCGTGATGTCACACGTACGACCCTGCGCCAGTGGGGCCTGTCGGAACTGAGTGACGACGCGGCACTGGTCGTGAGCGAACTGGTGACGAACGCGGTCCGTTACGCGCTGTATCCGGCGCACCGAGCCATCGCCTGCCCTATAACACTGACGCTCCTGCGCATCGCCCCGCACGTGTTGCTCGCCGTCTCGGATCCCAGCGACCAGGCGCCGTCGCCCACGCAACCCGACTTCGTCTCCGAGCACGGACGCGGCCTCTACATCGTCGAGACCTACAGCCAGGCATGGGGCTGGGACGCACTCGACGAGGGCGGCAAGGCAGTCTGGGCCCTCTTCCGCACCGGCGACTGACCCGCACCACCGGGTGATCTTCAGCTTCCGGGGCGTCACCTGGAGGCTGTTCCACGTCCTCATCAGTTTCTCCTGGCCGGGCAGCTAGGGAAGTTGTGCGCGGAGCGCGAGCCACTGGTCGAGCGTTCTTGCCGTCGGCGTCTCCGACAGGTGACTACGGATGATCTCGGCCGGCGCCAGGAGGTTCTTGCATTGACGGAGGGCCAAGAGCTGCTTGTGAGGCCGCTGTCGCCAGTCGGCTGCCCACTCCGCGGCGTTCTCCAGTTCAACGGGGAGGGCCGCGAGGATGTCGATGGCGAGGGCATCGGGGTTCAGCAGGGGTGAACGCGTGGAGCCGAGGCTGTCGATCAGATATGCACGCAGGTTGAAGCGCCTCACATTGGCGGCGATGGCGTCCAGTCCTGCGGCCTCGGCTCTGGCGAGCGCGTACATGGCCGTCTCCGCCCACGCTCGCCGTCCTTCGCCGAGCTCGGCCCGACAAGCGTGGAGGCTGTTCACCTCCCACACCCCGAGCCAGTGATTGACGGATTCGGAGGGGTGATCGACCACGAGGTCACTTTCCCACGCGCGCGGTGAAGTGACATGTGAGGCACGGAAGGAAACGTCGAAGGCCAGGCACCCCGTACGGAGTGACCTGGCCTTTCTTGATGAGAGCGGACGACGGGAATCGAACCCGCGTAGCCAGTTTGGAAGACTGGGGCTCTACCATTGAGCTACGTCCGCGCGCGCCCGGTGTCCATCTGGTCTAGACTTCATCCGGTCGTCAGGGCGTAAGCGTACCGGAGTCTCGGACCGCACGCGTACCCGACGAGACGGGGCGTGGCGCAGCTTGGTAGCGCGCTTGCTTTGGGAGCAAGAAGTCGCAGGTTCAAATCCTGTCGCCCCGACCATCGCTCGAACACGTCGAAGGCCGCATCCGGCGACGGGCCGCCTTGAACACCGATTCCGCCCGGGCTCGGTGACCGGACGGCCGGAACCGGCACCGAGCCGGACAGCTATTCGAGATGCGACGGCGGATCGCGTTCCGGCAAACTGCGCGGGTGAGCGCGGACACGTCCATATCGCCACAGGAGCGCGCCCTCCGCCATGTCGAGGCCATGTCGTCGGGAGACCCGCTCGATATCCGGTTGCGTGTGACCCTCAACTTCCACCCCGACCGCTCGGCCAGCGGCCGGGAGATCCTGCTCGGGCTGGCGGACGAGGGCGTCTACGTGTCGCAGTTCGTCACCGGAACGAGCAACGGGGGACTCACCGCTCATCCGGGTGGTGACCGGTGGCGCTGGGAGAGCAGGATCTTCGGTGGCGCCTACGACAACGCGCCCGCGCGGGAGCGCCCCGTCTATGGCGCGCTGAACTTCCGGCGCAGGTCCGTCGGCGCCGCGCCGCGGTTCGGATCCGCTCACTTCCGGCTGACGGCCGAGACTCTTCGCCGCACGACCTTCTGTTATCCGGACAGCTTCTTCGAACCCTCGGCTTTCGGTGTCGCGTCCCGCATGGCGCTGATCGAGCCGGCCGAGGCCGGCGACGCGGACCTCCTGGACGACTACATCGAAGCTCAGGTGCACGGGCCGGTCAGGCTCGACCGGGACGTGGAGGCCCTGGTCCTCGATCCCAGCTATCGCGGGACCTCTGTGGAGGCCGCTGCCCGCCGGTTGCCGTGCCCGGTGGAATGGCATCGCGGGTTCCGCCTCACCGTCGAGCATCTGCGGCGCCACCCTGACTACCGGGGCCAGGAGTACGTGGCGCTCGGCGCGGAGATCGCGGTCGGCGGCGTGCTCGATCCGCGGATCATCGGAGACGCCGCCCGCAGCGGGCGCTACGACGCGCAGGCGCTGAAGAAGGTCTGGTATTGCGTGGCGCGCTTCGGCGCGCCTCTGCCCCCGGCCGGCGAAACTCCTGCCCCGGTCGCCGCCTGCTGTCCGTACGGACCGGAAGGCGGCTGAACGGGACCTTCACCCCCTCGCCGATCCTGAGTGGATCTCCGGGACGAATCCGAGAGCGGCGACCGCTCGTGTCGCCGTCTCCACGTCCTGAAACCAGAGCCTGGGCATCCGGGGCGGGCCGGGGGCCGCACACGTTTCTATAACCTGTTCTCGCCGTACCCCCGGAACATTGAGGAGCACCATGGGCGACCTCGTCCTCGTCGACCGGCCATCCGAGGCCGTCGCGGTCGTGACGCTTAACCGTCCGCGCAAGTACAACGCGATCTCCAAGGCGCTGCTCGACGAGTTCCAGGACACGCTCGGGCGGCTCGCGCAGGAGCCCTGCCTGCGCGCGATGGTCCTCACCGGGGCCGACCCCGCCTTCTGCGCGGGACTGGACCTCGGGGAGCTGGAAGCGGGGGTGAAGATCGGCCACCCCGACTCCATCCTCCCGCTGCGGAACTTCCCGGTGCCAGTCATCGGCGCGATCAACGGCGTGGCGGTGACCGGCGGCCTGGAGTTCGCGCTCGCCTGCGACTTCAGGATCGCCAGCGAACGGGCGCGGTTCGCCGACACCCACACCCGCGTCGGCATCGTGCCCTCCTGGGGCATGACGGCCAGGCTCAGCCAGGCCGTCGGGCAGTCCTGGGCGCGGCAGATGACGTTCACGGGGGACTTCGTGGACGCTCCCCTGGCACTGCGCATCGGCCTGGTGAACGAGGTCGTCGCGCACGACCGGCTGCTGCCCCGGGCGGTCGAGCTCGCGCAGAGCATCGCGACGACGACGCCGGAGACGCTGCGCAGGATCCGGGAGATCTACGACCTCCTGCGCGACGGCACCGGCGCCGACGGCCTGCGGGCCGAGCTGGAGACCGGCCGGGACGGGCTCGCCATCACCAGCCCCGAGGACTTCGCCGCCCGCAGGCGGGCCGTCTTCGACCGGGGCCGGACACAGGCCCGCTGAGGGGTCACTCCTCCTTGACGTACGGGTGGGTGAGGAACTCGATGGAGTGGCCGTCGGGGTCGTCCACGTACACCCCGCGGCCGTGGTGCCGGTGGTTGATCTGCTGCGGCTCCTGGTGCTCGGGGCCTCCCCAGTAGGGCAGGCCCCGCTCGGCGATGCGGGAGAAGATGTCGTCGAACTCGTCCTCGGAGACGAGGAACGCCAGGTGCTGCATGACGATCCTGTCCCGGTCGACGATCGAGTCGGCGTAGTCGATCGTCACGCCGTTGCCGAGCGGGACCGTGGCGAACGGCCCGTACGCGCCGGGCTCGGGCTCGCCGAGCAGCCCGGTCAGGAACCGGGCGGACGCGAAGCGGTCGCTGCTGTGCACGATCGTGTGGTCCAGTTGAGCGGTCACGTCGCCCTCCAGGTTTCCTCCTGCCTTCATCAAGGCAATACCGTGGACGGGTGATCGACAAGCACATCTCCCGCGTGCTCGGACTCCTCGGGCAGGACGACACACTGCGTGTCCTGGCCGGGCTGGTCCTGCGTCCCGGTGAGCCGCTCGACAAGGTCACCGGGCTCGACCCCGACGTGGTGGGCAAGGCCCTGGACCGGCTGGAGCGGGGCGGCCTCGCCGTACGGGACGAGGACGGCTGGCGGGCACGGCCCGAGACCTTCCGCGACCTGCTGCGCACGATCCCCTCCGCGCCGGCGGACCCGATGGATGCGTTCCTGGTGGACGGGCGGCTCGTCTCGATCCCATCGAAGAGAGCCAAACGCCTGATGGTGCTCGACTACATCGCCCAGGTGTTCGAGATCGGCGTGCGCTATCCGGAGAAGGAGGTCGACGTGGCGCTGCGCGCGTTCCATGACGACTACGCCGCGCTGCGCCGTTATCTGGTGGACGAGGGGTTCCTCACCCGGGAGGCCAACGTCTACTGGCGCTCGGGGGGAACCGTCTGACGCGGCCGTCTGACGCGGCCAGTCTGACGCGGTCGTTTGACGCGGTCGTTTGACCGGGTCCGGCCACATCGGCAGACGCCCTTTCCCGATGGGCCCGCGGCGCGGAGACTGGGAGTCATGGGCGAGCCGACCAGGGTCCTTCTCGACGAGTCGCGGATTCCGCGGAACTGGTACAACGTCGTCCCCGACCTGCCGACGCCGCCCCCGCCGGTGCTGCACCCCGCGACGCTGCAGCCGGTCGGCCCCGACGATCTCGCCCCGCTCTTCCCCTCGGCGCTGATCGAGCAGGAGGTGTCGGGTGAGCGGTTCGTCCCCGTCCCCGACGGCGTCCTCGACGTCTATCGCCTCTGGCGGCCGACACCGCTCATCCGCGCCCGGCGCCTTGAGCGTGCCCTCGGCACACCGGCGCGGATCTACTACAAGTACGAGGGCGGCAGCCCGTCGGGCTCGCACAAGCCCAACACCGCGGTCCCCCAGGCGTACTACAACGCGCGGGAGGGCGTGCGGAGGCTGACCACCGAGACCGGCGCGGGCCAGTGGGGCTCCGCCCTGGCGTTCGCCTGCGCCCAGTACGGCCTCGACTGCGAGGTCTGGATGGTCCGGGCGTCGTACGACCAGAAGCCCTACCGGCGCACGCTGATGAAGATCTACGGCGCGACCCTGCACGCCAGCCCGTCGGCGGTGACCACGGCGGGCAGCAGGATCCTGGCGGAGGACCCCCACTGCACGGGGTCGCTGGGCATCGCCATCAGCGAGGCGGTCGAGGTCGCCGGTCAGCATGACGACACGCGATACGCCCTGGGCTCGGTGCTCAACCACGTCCTGCTGCACCAGACCGTCATCGGCGAGGAGGCGCTGGAGCAGCTCGCCGTCCTCGGCGAGACCCCGGACGTGGTGATCGGCTGCACCGGCGGCGGCTCCAACTTCGCCGGGCTGGCCTTCCCGTTCCTGCGCGAGAAGCTCGCCGGGCGCATGAACCCCGTGCTGCGCGGCGTCGAGCCCGCCGCCTGCCCGTCCCTGACCCGGGGCTCCTACGCGTACGACTTCGGGGACACGGCGGGGTTCACGCCGCTGATGAAGATGCACACGCTGGGGCACACGTTCGTGCCCGACCCGATCCACGCCGGCGGGCTGCGCTATCACGGCATGTCGCCGCTGCTCTCGCACGTTTACGAGCTGGGCCTGGTGGAGGCCGTGGCCGTCACGCAGACCGACTGCTTCGACGCGGGGATCCGCTTCGCCAGGGCCGAGGGGATCGTGCCGGCGCCCGAGCCCTCCCACGCGGTGGCCGCGACGATCGCGGAGGCGCTGCGGTGCGCGGAGTCGGGCGAGGAGAAGGTCATCGTGATGTCCCTGTGCGGGCACGGCCACTTCGACCTGCCCGCCTACGAGAGCCGTCTCGCCGGGCGACTGGAGGATTTCACGCTCCCGCAGGAGCGGATCGACGCGGCCCTCGCGCACCTGCCCGCCGTCTGATGTGACGCATGCTCACTGATATCCGTTTCGTCCCTTGACCGGCGGGTACGGCTGCGCCATCGCTCCGTCATACCGACCGGAGCTCTCATGTCAAACGGCTGAAATGCGCGGTATCAGCTCCATACGATTCTGGGACACCATCCGCTCTCTCCGGAGAATTCGTTGAACCGGAACTGCGTCATCAAGGACCCCGCCCCGGGCAACCGGGCGCAGTGGCGCCGCAGCAGCGCCGCGTCCGCGCACGAGCGGCTGGCCTTCCTGAACGAGGCGAGCCGGCGGATCGGCAGCACGCTCGACCTGTCCGAGACGAGCCGGGAGCTCGTCGACATGGCCGTCCCCCGCTTCGCCGACGCGGCGGCGGTGATGGTGCAGGACCGCCTCGTGGCGGACGGCGAGCTGTCGTCCCGGCCGGTGGACGGCACCACGCTCGTACGCAGGGTCGCCCTGGCCGTGGCGGGCGCGGATCCGGACTCCTGGGTGAAGACCTTCCCCGTGGGCGAGTCGATGGTCTATCCGGCGATCCTTCCGCAGGCCCAGTGCATGGCCGTCGGCAAACCGCTCATGTATCCGGCGCTCGACAAGGAGAGCGCCCGGCTGATCGGCGCCAGCATGGACCGGGAGGAGGCGGTCGCCTCGCTCCTGACCGACTCGTCGTTCCTCGCGGTGCCGCTGCGGGCGCGGGGGCGGGTGCTCGGCTGCGTGATCTTCACCAGGCATCCGGGAACGCGGTCGTTCGAGGAGCAGGACGTGGTGGTGGCCGAGGACCTGGCCGCCCGCACCGCCGTGTGCATCGACAACGCCCGGCTCTACACCAGGGAGCGCAGGACCGCGCTGACCCTGCAGAGCAGCCTGCTGCCCGTCGAACTGCCGCAGGCGCTCGGCATGGACATCGCCACCCGTTATCTGCCGGCCAGCGACCTGATGGGCGTCGGGGGTGACTGGTATGACGTCATCGCCCTGCCCGGGTGCCGTACGGCCCTGGTGGTGGGCGACGTCATGGGCCACGGCACCAGGGCCGCGGCGACGATGGGCCAGCTGCGCACGGCCGCGCGTACGCTCGCGAGCCTCGACCTGCCGCCCGACGAGGTGCTGTTCCGGCTCAACCTGATGAGCCAGGACCTCGACCCCAGCCAGATCGCGACGTGCATCTACGCCGTCTATGACCCGGTGACACGCAACTGCGCGCTCGCCCGGGCCGGCCATGTGCCGCCGATCCTCCTGCACCCCGACCGGTCGACCGAGATCATCGACCTGCCCGCGGGCCTGCCTCTCGGCATCGGCAGCGACCCGCTGGAGTCGCGCGAGATGGTCCTGCCGCCCGGGAGCGTGCTCGCCCTCTACACCGACGGCCTCGTGGAGAGCCGGGAGCGGGACCTCGACGCCGGGATCATGGGGCTGCGCCGTCTGCTCGCCGGTCCGGTCGAGGACCTGGAGGACATGTGCGACGTGATCATCAGCAGCCAGCGGTCGGGGCATGAACGTGACGACATCGCCCTGATGGTGGCCCGGGTGCGCGACCTCGACCCGGACGAGGTGGCGACCTGCCCGCTGCCGTCCGACCCGCGGTTCGTGTCGCACGCCCGCCGCTTCGTCCGCAGCACCCTGCAGAGGTGGGGGCTGAGCGGCCTGGTGGACAGCACCCAGCTCATCGTGAGCGAGCTGGTCACCAACGCGCTCAAACACGGCTGGCCGCCGATCGAGCTGCGTCTGCTGCGCGGCCGCACGCTGGTGGTCGAGGTCGTCGACGGCTCCCCCGCCGCTCCCGCCCCGCGCACGGCCACCCCCGACGAGGACACCGGCCGCGGTCTGCAGCTCATCAAGCGGTTCGCGTACCGGTGGGGCACCCGGCCCACTCCGTACGGAAAGATCGTCTGGGTGGAGCAGCACCTCCCTTGACCCGGGCGTTCCCTCCCTGTCGAGCGTGTATGACTGATCGTTGAGAAGAGTTACGTTCGAATCGGGAGTTCGTGGCGAGGAGGGGACATGATCGACATCCGTGACGCGTACCGCAGGGCGCTGGATGGCTTCGGGGCCCGTCTCCATCTCGTCCGCCGCGGGCAGTGGGAGCTGCCGACCCCCTGTGTCGACTGGGACGTCCGGGGGCTCGTCAACCACGTCGTGGCCGAGAACCTGTGGGCCCCCGAGTTGCTGTCCGGCCGTACGGTCGCCGAGGTGGGGGACGCCTTCGAGGGCGACGTGCTCGGCGACGACCCGGTCAAGGCGTTCGAGGCGTCCGCGCAGGGAGCGGTCCAGGCGGTGTACGCCGAGGGCGCCCTGACCAGCGTAGCCCACCTGTCCTTCGGCGACGTGCTGGGCGAGGAGTACATCACCGAGCTGTTCGCGGACGCGCTGATCCACACCTGGGATCTGGCACGTGCCATCGGCGGGCCGGAACGGCTCGACCCCGAGCTCGTCGCCTCATGCTCGGAGTGGTTCGAGAAAGCACGGGAGGACTACCGCGAGGCGGGAGTGTTCGGGGACGAGCAGGGCGTCCCGGCCGACGCCGACCAGCAGACCCACCTGCTCGCCGCCTGGGGCAGGAACCCCTAAAGAGTGCCTATCGGCCGGTGGGCCGCTTGCCGTGGTTGGCCTTCTTCTTCTTGCGTGCCTTCGACTTGCGTGCGCGTCTGCCCATGACGACCGCCTTCCGTCGAGTACGGCTTTCGCCCACTGTCCTCCCTGGGACCACGGGCGGCAAGAGGCGTACCCCAACTCAACATGTCTCCACGTTCGTGAGGCATAATTTGTTTGAATCTGTAGAGGAGTGGTGGATGCTGGCCCAGCAACGGCAGCAGGCGATCCTTGAGAGGGTACGCAGGACCGGCGGGGTGCGCGTCGCGCAGCTCGTACGCGACCTCGGGGTCTCGGACATGACGATCCGCCGCGACCTGGAGGTCCTCGCGGAACGCGGCCTGATCGTCAAGGTGCACGGCGGGGCGACCGCCACCGGCACGGGCTCGACGGAGGAGCCGGGCTTCGCGGCCAAGTCGGTGCGGCAGCAGGCCGAGAAGGAGGCCATCGCCCGCAGGGCCGCCCTGCTCGTGCGGCCGGGCAGCTCCGTAGCGCTCTCGGCCGGCACCACGACCTGGACACTGGCCCACCATCTGGTGGACGTGCCCGAGCTGACCGTGATCACCAACTCGGTGCAGGTGGCCGACGTCTTCCACCGCGCGGGACGGCCCGACCAGACCGTGGTGCTGGTGGGAGGCGTGCGCACGCCCTCCGACGCGCTGGTCGGCCCGGTGGCCGTGGCGGCCGTCCGCTCCCTGAACGTCGACACGCTCATGCTGGGCGTGCACGGCATGAGCGTCCGGGCCGGTTACACCACGCCCAACCTGCTGGAGGCGGAGACCGACCGCGCCCTCATCGCGGCCGCCCAGCAGCTCGTGGTCCTGGCCGACCACACCAAGTGGGGGACGATCGGCTTCAGCACGATCGCCGCCCTCGACGAGGCCGGCGTGGTCGTGAGCGACGTCGGCCTGCCGGAGGAGGCACGCGACGCGCTGTCGGAGCACGCCGGCGAGCTCCTCCTCGTCGATCCGTCCGGGGAGACCGAGCTGGAGACCGCGCTGTGACGCCGGCCCGCCGCACGTCCTCCGACGCCTGTAGTAAACCCGGTGCATCCCCCGGCCTCCGCGCGCCCGCCGTGTCCCCCTTTCGCAAACCCGCACCGACCCCCTTGTAAGCCCGCTCCGACCCGGGACACCGCACCGTGAAAGCCGGAGATCGCACCGTGAAGCTGGAGACCGCTCTGTGAAGCGCACCATCACCCATCTCGCCGACGGCCGTGAGCTGATCTACTTCGACCGGCGCGACGACGCCGACCACAGCGCCATCGACACCAGGGACCTGCCGCCGCGCCCGCTCGCCTCCGAGCTGCGCTACGACCCCCTGATGGACGAGTGGGTGGCCGTCGCCCGGCATCGCCAGACACGCACACACCTGCCGTCGGCGGAGGAGTGCCCGCTCTGCCCGGGTCATCCCGGCTCGGAGATCCCCTCGCCGTACGAGGTGGCGGTGTTCGAGAACCGCTTCCCGTCGTTCAGCTTCAACACGGGCTCGTACGAGCAGGTGGGCGGGCTGAGCGAGGTGCGTCCGGGGATCGGGCGCTGCGAGGTCGTCTGCTTCACCTCCGACCACAACGCGTCGTTCAGCTCGCTGAGCGACGAGCAGGCCGAGCTGGTCGTCGAGGCGTGGGCCGACCGTACGGCCGAGCTGTCCTCGCTGCCCGGCGTGGAGCAGGTCTTCTGCTTCGAGAACCGCGGCGCCGAGATCGGCATCACGCTGCCGCACCCGCACGGGCAGATCTACGCCTATCCGTACGTCACGCCGCGCACCCGGCAGATGCTGAACGCCGCCGCCCGTCATCAGGGCGGCAACCTGTTCGCGGATGTCCTGGCCGCCGAGCGGAAGGGCCCCCGGGTGGTGGCCGCCAACGAGCACTGGACGGCCTTCGTGCCCGCCGCCGCGCGCTACCCGTTCGAGGTGCACGTCTACCCGCACCGCCAGGTGCCCGACATCCCGGCGCTGTCGCCGGAGGAGCGAGCCGCGTTCGCGCCGCTCTACATCGAGGTGCTGCGCCGCCTGGACGGGCTGTTCGGCGTCGTCATGCCGTACGTCGCGGCCTGGCACCAGGCTCCTGTCACCTACCGGCGCGACCTCGCCTACCTTCACCTGCAGCTTTTCACGATCCGGCGGGCGCCCAACAAGCTCAAGTATCTGGCCGGATCGGAGTCGGCCATGGGCGCGTTCGTCAACGACGTGCTGCCCGAGGAGGCCGCCCGGATGCTTCGCGAGGCGATAACGGCCTGATCTCCGATTGATTGCGGCTTTGGTGGCAGCGACGGTTTCTTTACCACTAGTATCCCTGACACCGGCCGTCACAACCGGTACGCCTAATCCCGGGCGCCCCGCCCGGGAACCGGGGACCCAATCACGCACCTGGGGTCAAGGCAGTCGCCTGCCCGGGCTCCTCCAGCCCGAACCCGTCAGCTAACCCGGTCGGCAGATGGAGAGGAGTGGGCTCTGCCCCGCGCATTCCCCCTGGCTGTCGGCGTGCTCGCCTCCGCCGTCCTCGTGTTCGGTACGGCGGCGCCGGGCGTCGCCGAGCCCAAACCGACGGAGAAACAGCTCAAGAAGGAGCTGTCGGACCTGCGGCAGAAGGTCAACCGGCTGATCGCCGACTACAACGCCAAGCGTGTCGCCCTCGCCAAGGCCCGTGAGGAGGAGAAGGCGGCTCGCGACCGGCTGGCCAGGGCCCAGGCCGACTACCAGGCCGCCAGCGACGCCGTACGGCAGATGGCCGGGCTGCGCTACCAGACCGAAAGCGCGATGGCGCTGCCCGACATGAACACCGCCGCGCTCAACTACCAGCTCAAAGAGGAACAGGCCGCCCGGCTCGCGCACTTCGACCGGGTGCGCGACGCCCGGCAGCAGGCCGCGGACGCCGCCAAGACGCTGACCGCGCAACTGAAGGCGCAGGCCGAGGCGGTCGCCGTACAGCGCAAGGACGCCGAGGACCTCATCGACGAGATCAAGGACAAGCTCGACGCGCTGATCCCGATCGCGCCGGGAAAGCTCCCGGGTGGGTCGTGGGCACCGGAGCTGCCCAGCGGTGCCGACAACATCACGCCCCGGATGAGGTTCATGCGCACCGAGGTCGAAAACCACTTCAGCCTGCGGTTCCCGGTGGGCTGCTACCGGGCGGAGAACAGCGGCGAGCATCCTCTCGGGCGCGCCTGCGACTTCATGATGAGCTCGGGCGGCGCCATGCCCTCCCCCGAGATGAAGGCGCTCGGCGACAGCCTGGCCGACTGGGCCATCAAGAACGGCCCCAAGCTCGGCGTCATGTACGTGATCTGGCAGCAGCGCATCTACAACCTCGGCCGTCCCGGCTGGCGGCTCATGTCCGACCGCGGCGGAATCACCGCCAACCACTACGACCACGTACACATCTCGATGTACTGACCTGCCAGGGCACTCGCGGGGTGGGCCGGCCACCTCGGCGAGCGAGGCGGCCGGCCCGCTCCGGGTCAGGCCGGGATCTGCTTCTCGTGCCAGGTGTAGTAGAGGTAGGTGCTGCCGGGCCCGGTCAGCGTGCCGTAGACCTGCCAGAAGGTGTTGGTGCCGGGCGAGAAGCGGAAGATCTTGTCCCCGGGCCGGTCGTCCACGATGACCTGCTGTGACCCCGTGGGCCCGATCCGGACCTCGATCGTGAACGTCTCGTTGTCGGGGATGTCGAGGCAGACCTCGTGCGTGTACGCCGTCGGACCGGCGATGTTGTAGAGGCGATTGTCCACCGCCGGCGACTCGACGTTGGTGGGGACGTATTTGTTGACGACGTAGGTGTACCCGCCCGTGGAGCAGTCCACTGCGGAGGTGTCCGCGAGCGCGGGGCCGGCGCCGGTGAGCGTGACGCCGAGAACGCCGGCGGCGACGGTGAGAACGGAGATGGTGCGCTTCATGCCTCTCCTCATCCGTACGGTGTGACGCTTCAACCAAGTAGTTGAAGGCTGAACTGATTTTGATCACATTCGCCACAATTACACAAGTCTGATCAATTACCTGTCCGAATCCGAGTCAAGACGGCCGGGTTCGGCCTCCCGTCGGGCGCAGGCCCGGCGTGCGGCCCGGCCTTCGGCTACGTCATGAACCGCGCTCAGGAGGGGGGTGCCGGGACGGGCAGAACCGCCGGGTGCCTCCGCCCGCTAATCGGGGTGACTACGCGCCGAGTCCGGGGGAGGATGCCGGGATGACCGACACACGTATCGATCCCCCCGTCGTCGCGGGAGAGCGCGAGATGCTGCGCGCCTGGCTGGACTGGCACCGTGACACCCTCGCCGTGAAGTGCCGGGGCCTCACCGAGGAGCAGTTGCGGCTGCGCTCGGTGCCGCCCTCCAGCATGTCGCTGCTCGGCCTCGTACGGCACATGGCCGACGTCGAGCGGGCCTGGTTCCGGAGGCGGCTGAACGGCGAGGATCTTGGCGGCATCTACTTCAGTGCCGACGACCCGGACGGCGAGTTCGACAATGTGGACACCGCGTCGGCCGAGGAGGCCTTCGCGACCTGGCAGGCGGAGATCGAGCAGGCGCGGGCGGCCGAGGAGGCCTGCGCCGACCTGGACGCCATGACGAAGGCGTCCACTCGTGACGGCGTCCACTACTCGCTGCGGTGGATCATGTGCCACATGATCGAGGAGTACGCCCGCCACAACGGCCACGCCGATCTGCTGCGCGAGCGCGTCGACGGCGTGACGGGCGAGTAGCCCCCGACGGCGAGTGGCCTCCCTCAGCCGGACAGGCGGACCGGGTTGACGAGGTCGGCGTAGATGAGCAGGCCGCCCATGACGACCAGCAGGGCCGCCATGACGTACGTCAGCGGGAGCGCCTTGGCCACATCCACATAACCGGGGACGGGCCTGCGGCGCACCCGCGCGAACGCCCGCTTGACGCCCTCCCAGAGCCCGCCGGCGATATGGCCGCCGTCCAGCGGCAGCAGCGGGATCAGGTTGAACATGCCCACGGCGAGGTTCAGCCCGGCGAGCAGGTTGATGAAGATTTCGATCTTGTTCTCGACCGAGAGGTCGGAGGCGGCGATCTCACCGCCGATGCGGCCCGCCCCGACGATGCCGATCGGCCCGTTCGGGTCGCGCTTCTCCCCCGAGAACGCGGCGTTCCACACGCCGACCATCTTCTTGGGGATGTTGACCATAGCGACGGCGGTGCGCTCGGTCAGCTCCCACATCTGCCCGACGACATAACCGGGGCCCTTCTTCACCACGACGGTGGTCGGGCTCACTCCCAGGAAGCCGACGTTCTTCTCGATCTTGTCCGGGTCGGTGAGCGAGGGCATGTCCTGCGCGATCAGGTCGACCTGGAGGTCGGTCCGCTGCCCGCCCCGCTCGATGCCGAGCGTGGTCACCCCCGCGCCGTGCTCCCGGATCAGGCGCTGCGCGGCCTCCCAGTCGGTGACCGGCGTGCCGCCGATGGCGACGATGTGGTCTCCGGGCCGCAGACCGGCCTTGGCGGCGGGCGTCAGCGGGTCGCTGTCGCGGCAGTCCCGGTGGTCCGCCTCGGCCGCCGGGATGGCGCACTTGGACACCGAGGCCACGACGGGCGTCAGCTCACGGACGCCGAAGCCCATCATCACGACCGCGAACAGCACGAACGCGAGCACGAAGTTCATCGCCGGGCCGCCGGTCATGATGATGACCTTCTGCCACCAGGGCTTGCGATAAAAAACCCGGCCCTCGTCGCCCGGCCGGATCTCCTCGGACGCGACCGCCCGCGCGTTCTCGATCAGGCCCTGCCAGGGACCGGTGGAGACGCTGCGCAGCTTGCCGGGCTCGTCGGACGCACGCGGCGGCAGCATGCCGATCATGCGGATGTAGCCGCCGAGCGGCACCCACTTCACGCCGTATTCGGTCTCGCCCCGCTTGCGCGACCACATGGTGGGCCCGAAGCCGACCATGTACTGGGTCACGCGTACGCCGAAGAGCTTGGCGGGCACGAGGTGCCCGATCTCGTGAAGGGCGATCGAGACCAGCAGACCGACGAAGAGGATCACGAATCCGGCCGCGAAGAGCCAGCTCATCAGCGCGTACCCCCGAATCGGAGAAGGTGCTCTGGCAGACGAAGCACCCTTCGAGCGTAGCCCACCCGCACGAGGGCGAAGACTTTTCCGGCGCCGGTTCGGCTTGCCCGTGTGTGACCGGTTGGGGACACTTCGTTGACAGTACGCAGTTGGGCGATCACCCTGTGAAAGACGTCAAGAGGGGAGCATCTTGATCCGGATCCTGGTGGCCGAACACCTTCCGTTGGTACGGCGCGGCCTGGTCGCGTCCCTCGATGGGGAGGACGACCTGCGGGTGGTCGCGGACGTCGGGTCGGGCGAGGACATCGTGCCCGCGGCACTCGACGTACGGCCGGACGCCGCCGTGGTCGACGCCGACCTCCCCGGGGTGGACGGGCTCACGGCCGCCGCGCGGCTGGGAGAGAAGGCCCCGCGCTGCCGCGTGATGCTGCTGTCGGCGCAGCCCAGCCCGGGGCACATCAAGCGGGCCTTCGCGGCGGGCGTCCTCGGCTACCTGGGCATCGAGGTGGCCCCCGAGCATCTGGCCGACGGCATCCGCCGGATGGTCGCCGGACGCCGGGTCGTCGACTCCGAGCTCGCCGTCGCCGCGCTGGAGGCCGCCGACTGCCCGCTGACGCCGAGGGAGCACGAGGTGCTGCGGCTCGCGGCGGGCGGCGGGCGCTCGAAGGACATCGCGGCCGAGCTGGGCCTGTCCGTCGGCACCGTGCGCAACCACCTGTCGCGCATCCTCGTCAAGACCGGAGCGCGCAACCGCGTCGACGCCATACGGATCGCCACCGACTCCGGCTGGCTGTAGGCGGCTCAGGGGCGCCAGATCAGGACGAGCGCGCAGTCGTCGTTGTGGCCGGAGGACATCGCCTGCACGAGCTGCCGGGCCTTGTCGCGGAATCCCGACGGCAGCAGCCGCTCGGCCTCGCCGAGCAACCGGTCGAGCCCGGCGTCGATGTCCCTGCCCGGCTGCTCGATCAGCCCGTCGGTGAACAGCATGAGCGCGTCGCCCTTGCGCAGCACGCCGCTGTCGGTCTCGCAGGCGAGATCGGGCACCACGCCGAGCACGACGCCCTTCGCCGTGGAGACCCGCCACGTGCCCGACCCGGAGTCGAACCGGACCACGGGCGGGTGCCCCGCCGAGGTGATCGTGTACTCCCCCGTGGACAGGTCGAGCTCCAGGTGCACGGCCGTGACGAACCCCTCGTCGCCGAGCTGGCGGTGCAGGTAGGAGTTGCACGCCGCGAGGAAGTCGTCCACCGAGCCGAGCAGGCCGCCGAAGGTGCCCGACAGCATGAGCGCGCGGGTTCCCGCGTCCACGCCCTTGCCGGAAACATCGACGACCGCCAGCTGAACCCGGTCGCCCTCACGCATCGAGACGACGAAGTCGCCGCCGAACGACGATCCCCCGGCCTGCTTCAGCACCACCTTGCCGCCCCAGTCCTTGGGCAGCGGCGGCAGCTCGCTCTGCCGCTTGAGCCGGTCGCGCAGCTCCAGCAGCATCGCGTCGCCGCGCAGGCCCTGGACGCCGAGCTTGCCCCGCGTCCGCGCCATCGTCCAGGCGAGCGCTGCCGTGAAGGCCATCGTGATGAGCAGGCCGGGGCCGACGCTGAGCACCCCCCTGACCGGGCCCATGTACGTCAGGGCCGCGACGACCACGCACAGCAGGAGCGCGAGACTGCGCAGCCGGAGCTGGAGGCCGCCGATCAGCGTGAAGAGGATCAGCAGCGAGGGCGAGAACCAGTACGCCGACACGTCCGCGTCGAGCACGCCGACCACGACGGTGAGCGTGACGAGAGCGATGAGAAGGTAGCGGTCCTTCGACCACACCTTCCTGACGAAGCGGACCAACGGCACCAGGAGTGGCACACGCGCCAGGAGCGCGCGCAGCCGAGGAGGGATCAGCGGCGCCGGACGGGAATTCATGATGGCCTCGACTGTATCCGGACATCCCAGGTAGCGATACCTGCTTGACCAACGTCTAGATCATCCGGCACGGATATTGGCTCGCCTCGCGCGTCGGCCGGCTTCTACGGTGAGACGATGAGCCTCACCGTGCGCGCCATCACGGATTCCGAATGGCCGGCCTACTCGGACGTCCTGTTCGAGGCGTTCAACTCCTCCTATCCTTCTGAGATCCGCGAGCGCTGGCGGGAGCTCGCGGAGATCGACCGCACGATCGCGGCCTTCGACGGTGACCTCGCGGTCGGCGGCGCGCAGATCCTGTCCTTCTCCATGACCGTGCCGGGCGGGCCGATCCCCGTGGCCGGCGTCACGTCGGTGGGCGTGCTCCCCTCGCATCGCCGCCGCGGCGTGCTGACCGCCCTCATGACCCGGCAGTTGCACGACCTGCACGAGAACGGGCGTGAGGCCGTCGCCGCGCTCTACGCCAGCGAAGCCGGCATCTACGGACGCTTCGGGTATGGCAGGGCCGCAGACACCTTGTCCTTCCGCATCCCCACCCACGACTCGGCCTTCACGCGCTCGGCTCCCACCGATCCGGCGCTGCGTCTGCGCCTGGTCCCGCCTGCGGACGCGCTGCCCGCCCTTCAGCGGGTCTACGACGCCGTACGGCCGGGCCGTCCCGGCCTGTACGGGAGGTCCGGCGGGTTCTGGCGCAATGAGATCCTCCCGGACACCGAGCACGACCGGGGCGGGATGGGCCCGCTGCGCTGCCTCGTCGCCGAGGACGCGACGGGAGCGCGCGGCTACGCGCTGTTCCGGGCGAGGGGCAGGTGGAGCGAGCACTCCGTGCCGGAAGGAGAGGTCCGGCTCCTGGAGCTGATGGCCACCGATCCCGCGGCGTACGCGCTGGTCTGGCGCGGCGTCCTCGACCGCGACCTGTGCGCGGTCGTCCACGCCGGGCGGCGGCCGGTGGACGACCCGATCATGCACCTGCTGGCCGATCCCCGCCGGCTCAACGCGATCTGGTTCGACGACCTGTGGATCCGCCTGGTCGACGTCGACCGGGCCCTGGCCGCCCGCGCGTACGCGGCCCCCGCCGACCTGGTCCTGGAGGTCGTGGACGAGATCTGCCCGTGGAACGCCGGCCGCCTGCGCCTCGTCACCGACAAGGGATCGTGCGAACCGACGGACGCGCCCGCCGACCTCACGCTGCCGGTCGACGTGCTGGGCGCGGCCTACCTCGGCGGGCGGCCCCTGCGGGCGGCGGCGGACGCCGGGCTGGTGCGCGAGCACCGGCCGGGAGCGCTGCGCGAGCTGTCGGCCGCCATGATGTGGGACCCGGCTCCCTGGGGCTGCCGGGTGTTCTGATCTCCGCAGGGCCGCCGCGACCGCGTAGGCTTCGAGGCATGGCGCTGCAGAGTTTGCAGATCACCGCGATCACGGCCATGCGGGCCCGTGACGTGTCCCGGCCGACGCCCGAGCAGCAGGAGGCCGCCGACCAGCGGCCGCTGCGCGACGAGACACCCCGGCGGGAACCCCGCCGGGGCCGGGACAGGGACGCTCGCTAGACGTACGGCGCTGGAGGCGCTCAGGCGGGCAGCGGCGGCAGTTCGCCGGTGGCCTCGTATTCGGCCAGCTGCCGGATCCGCCGGGCGTGTCGCTCGGCCCCGGAGAACGGCGTGGCCAGGAAGATCGCGACGAACCTGGTGGCCTCCTCCGGCGTGTGCTGCCGGGCGCCCAGGCTGATCACGTTGGCGTCGTTGTGCTCGCGGGCGAGCTTCGCCGTTTCCTCGTTCCAGGCGAGGGCCGCGCGCACCCCCCGCACCTTGTTGGCGGCGATCTGCTCGCCGTTCCCCGAGCCGCCGATCACCACCCCGAGGCTGCCAGGGTCGCCGGCCACGCCCTGCGCGGCGCGCAGCACGAACGGCGGATAGTCGTCCTCCGCGTCGTAGACGTGGGGACCACAGTCCTCCACCTCGTGGCCCTGCTCCTTGAGCCAGGCGACCAGATGATTCTTGAGCTCGTAGCCGGCATGGTCGGCACCGATGTAGACACGCACGGCACAAGTTTCCCAGAAAGGCTCTGGCGGGGACGACCCCGGGCTCCACTAGAGTAATAGCCGATATGGGCCTGCGTCCCTTACACCCTCCGGCCTGACAGGAGTGTCATGCACGAGCTTCGGTATGTCGGCGACCCGGTCCTGCGTACCCCCGCCGAACCCGTGACGGACTTCGACCGCGAGCTGCGCCGGCTGATCGACGAGATGTTCGCCGTCATGTACCAGTCCGACGGTGTCGGGCTCGCGGGGCCGCAGATCGGCGTGGGCCTGCGGCTGTTCGTCTACGACATCAGCAACCGCAAGGGACACGTGATCAACCCGGAGCTGACGATCGACGACTCCGAGCCGGTCATCGAGGAGGAGGGCTGCCTGTCGGTGCCCGGCAAGGAGACCGGCAGGCCGCTGTACGCCCCGACCCCCCGCGCCGCCGGGGTCACCCTGCGCGGGGTCGACAAGCTCGGCCGGCCCGTCTCCCTGAAGGCCCGCGGCATGCTCGCCCGGTGCTTCCAGCACGAGTTCGACCACCTCGAAGGCATGCTGTACGTCGACCGGCTGGGCAAGGACGAGCGCCGCAAGATCCTGCTGCAGACGCCCTGACGTCCTACATCAGGATGGCCTTGATCTCCAGGAACTCCTCGAGGCCGAACTCGCCCAGCTCGCGGCCGATCCCGGAGTGCTTGTAGCCGCCGAACGGCGCCATCGTGTTGAACCGGCCGCCGTTGACCGACACCTGCCCGGTGCGCAGGCGGCGGGCGACCGCGAGCGCCCTGCCCTCGGTGCCCGCCCAGACCGCCCCCGACAGCCCGTACGGCGTGCCGTTGGCGATCTCGACCGCCTCGTCCTCCGAGGAGAACGGGATGATCGACAGCACCGGGCCGAAGATCTCCTCCTGCTCGATGGCCATGCCCGGCGAGACGCCCGCGAAGATCGCGGGCTCGACGTAGTAGCCGCGCTCCATGGGGTTGTCGGTGCCGCCGAGCACGAGGCGGGCGCCCTCCTCCTGGCCGCGGTTGATGTACTTGACGACCCGGTCGCGCTGGGCGGCGGACACCAGGGGCCCCAGCCGTGTGCCCTCGGCGAACGGGTCGCCGGGGACGTAGGCGCCGGCCGCCTGCACGGCCAGCCCCACGGCGTCGTCGTACTGGTCCCAGTGGACGAGCATCCGGGTCAGCGCGGAACAGGTCTGGCCCGAGTTGAGGTAGGCCCCCGCGACGCCGCTCTTGACCGCCTTCTCCAGGTCGGCGTCGGGCAGGATGATGTTCGCCGACTTGCCGCCCAGCTCCAGCGCCACCCGCTTGACCGTCTCGGCCGCGAGGGCCGCGACCCGGCGGCCCGCCCTGGTCGACCCGGTGAACGAGACCATGTCGACGTCAGGGTGGGCGGCGATGGCCTCGCCGACCACCGGACCGTGGCCGCTGACCATGTTGAACACGCCGGGCGGCAGCCCGATCTCGTGGAAGATGCCGGCCAGCGCGTACGCCGCGAGAGGCGCGACCTCGCTCGGCTTGAGCACGACGGTGCACCCGGCCGCGAGGGCCGGAGCCACCTTGCACACCACCTGGTGGAGCGGGTAGTTCCACGGCGTGATCGCGCCGACCACGCCGACGGGCTCCCGCACGACGAGCGAGTTGCCCACGCGGCCGGCGTCGAACTCGTACCGTTTGGCGAGGTCGGCGTAGGAGGCCAGCACCTCGGCCGGCATCAGCGTCTGCACCTTCAGCGCGAGCGTTAGCGGGGCGCCCATGTCGGTGGCGATCGTGGCCGCGATCTCCTGCGCGCGTTCCTGCAGCAGCCCGGCCGCCGCCCCGAGGAACGCGGCGCGTTCGGCCGGTTCCAGGGCCGACCACGACGGGAAGGCGGCACGGGCGGCGGCGACGGCGGACTCGACGTCGGCGGGTGCCCCGGCGGGCACCCGGTCCACGACCTCCTCGGTCGCGGGATTGACGACGTCGACGGCCTCGCGCGAGGCGGACGGGACCCAGGCTCCATTCATGTAGAGGTGACGCATGTCACTCATCCTTGCGCCTCGGCTGTCAGATGGCGAGTCTTCCGGCCGAAACCTTTCCAGCGGATTATCGCGAGGGTGAAGGAGCCTGTGAAGTCTCAGGTGAAGATCGGGTCGCGTGTCCTCGACCTCTTCAGCTCGAAGAAGCCGTCGGTGCCGGCGACGAGCAGAACGCCGTCCCACAGGCGCGCGGCGGCCTCGCCCCTCGGGATGGGCGAGACGACGGGGCCGAAGAACGCCGTGCCCTCGACGGCGATGACGGGGGTGCCGACCTCCTGGCCGACCAGGTCGATGCCCTCACCGTGCGAGCGCCGGATCTCCTCGTCGTACTCGTCCGAGTCGTGCGCGGCCGCCAGCGCGGGGTCGAGCCCGGCGGCGGTGAGAGCCTCGGCGATCGTGTCCAGGCCGCGGTCGCGTCCCTCGTCGTGGAAGCGCCTGCCGAGCTCGGTGTAGAGGGTGCCGAGCACCTCCTCGCCGTACTTGTCCTTGGCGGCGGCCAGCACTCGCACCGCGCCGAGCGTCTGCTTGACCCGCTCGGCGTAGTCGGCGGGGATGTCCTTGTCCTCGTTCAGCACGGCCAGGCTCATGATGTGCCAGCGCACGTCGATGGGACGGAGCGCGGTGACCTCGTGGATCCAGCGCGAAGTGATCCACGCCCAGGGGCAGGCGGGGTCGAACCAGAAATCGACAAGCTTTCGGTCGGACACTGTGACACCCTCTCGTACGGACTATGGTTCCCTCGGTCGTCAACCCGGGCAGGAAATCTCCTATTCCAGGTAGGAGCGATCTCGAATCCGCCTTGTCGCCGCGGCGTGGCAGGATTCATGCAATCCCTGCCGCGACGGGGCGGCGGGGGCCGGGGGCGTTGATCATGCGATGAGGAGCGGGTGTGGCAGGGAATCTGACACGGGACGAGGCTCGGGAGCGTGCTCGGTTGCTCACCGTCCAGTCCTACCAGGTCGAGCTCGACCTGACCGAGGGCGAGGAGCGGTTCGAGAGCATCACGACGGTCCGCTTCACGTCGGACCGTGAGGGGGCGGACACGTTCATCGACCTCCACGGCGCGCACGTGCGGAAGGTCGTGCTCAACGGCCGGGAGCTGGACGCCGGCACCTACGACGCCGAGAAGGGCCGCATCCCGCTGCCGGGGCTCGCCGCGCAGAACGAGCTGCGCGTGGACGCCGACTGCTCCTACATGCGCACCGGCGAGGGCCTGCACCGCTTCGTCGACCCTGTCGACCAGCAGGTCTACCTGCACAGCCAGTTCGAGACGGCCGACGCGCACCGCATGTACGCCTGCTTCGACCAGCCGGACCTCAAGGCGACCTTCGAGCTGACCGTCCTCGCCCCCGCCGACTGGGAGGTCGTGTCCAACGCCGCCCCCGACGCGGTCGAGGCGCTGGAGGAGCACCAGGGGCGGCACGGCACACTGCAGGCGGCCAAGCGCTGGCACTTCCCGCCGACTCCCGTCATGTCGACGTACATCACGGCCCTCATCGCCGGGCCGTACGCGGTCGTGCGCGACGAGCACGACGGGATCCCGCTCGGGATCTACGTGCGCCGCTCGCTCGCGCAGTATCTCGACCCCGAGAACATCTTCGAGGTCACCAAGCAGGGCTTCGACTTCTTCCACCGCGTCTTCGGGCTGCGCTACCCCTTCGGCAAGTACGACCAGCTGTTCGTGCCGGAGTTCAACGCGGGCGCCATGGAGAATGCGGGCGCGGTGACCTTCCTGGAGGACTACGTCTTCCGCTCGCGCGTGACCGACGCGCTGATCGAGCGCCGCGCGGAGACGATCCTGCACGAGATGGCGCACATGTGGTTCGGCGACCTCGTCACCATGCGCTGGTGGGACGACCTGTGGCTGAACGAGTCGTTCGCCACCTACATGTCCGTGCTGTGCCAGGCCGAGGCCACGCGGTGGGGTCAGGGCGCGTGGACGACGTTCGCCAACGTCGAGAAGGCCTGGGCCTACCGGCAGGACCAGCTGCCCTCCACCCACCCCATCGCCGCCGACATCCCGGACATGCAGGCCGTCGAGGTCAACTTCGACGGCATCACGTACGCCAAGGGCGCCTCGGTGCTCAAGCAGCTCGTCGCGTACGTGGGGCTCGACAACTTCCTCGCCGGGGTGCGCGACTACTTCAACGAGCACGCCTGGAAGAACACCACCCTGCAGGACCTGCTGTCGGCACTGGAGCGCACCTCCGGGCGTGACCTGTCGTCCTGGTCGAAGGAGTGGCTGGAGACCTCGGGCGTCAACACGCTGCGCTCGTCGTTCACCACCGACGACGAGGGCCGGTTCCTGAGCTTCGACGTGCTGCAGGAGGCCACGCAGGAGCACCCGACGCTGCGCTCGCACCGCGTCGCCATCGGCCTGTACTCCCTGCGCGACGGCGTGCTGACCCGGACCAAGCGGGTCGAGCTCGACATCGTCGGCGCGCGGACGTCCGTGCCCGAGCTGATCGGCGAGGTCCAGCCCGACCTCGTGCTGGTGAACGACGACGACCTCACGTACGCGAAGATCCGCCTCGACGACCGGTCGCTGCAGACCCTCGTGAACGGCGGGATCAGCGCGTTCGCCGAGTCGCTGCCCCGCGCGCTGTGCTGGTCGGCCGCCTGGGACATGACGCGCGACGCCGAGATGGCCACCCGCGACTACGTCAAGCTGGTCGTCTCCGGCATCGACTCGGTGCGCGACCTCACCGTCCTGCAGACCGTGCTGCGCCAGGCCCGCCAGGCCGTGCAGCAGTACGCCGACCCGGCGTGGCGGGCCACCGGCCTGAACGAGCTGGCCGGCGCGCTGCGCCGGCTCGTCGCGTCGGCCGAGCCGGGCTCGGACCACCAGCTCGCCTACGTCAACGCCCTCGCGGCGACCGCCGTCTCACCCGAGGACCTGGCGTTCCTCAAGGGCATCTTCGACGGCACCGCGGTGCCCGAGGGCCTGGCCGTCGACGCCGACCTGCGCTGGACGCTCATCCAGTCGCTCGTGTCCGGCGGCGTCCTCGGCGCCGCGGAGATCGACGCCGAGCTGGCCAGGGACGCCACGGCGACCGGCGAGCGCTCGGCCGCCACCAGCCGGGCCTCGATCCCGACCCCGGAGGCCAAGGCCGAGACCTGGGCGACGATCGTGGGCGGGAAGCTGAGCGGCGCGCTGCTGCGCGCCACGATCCTCGGCTTCATGGACCCGCAGCACCCCGAGCTGCTGGAGCCGTACGCCGACCGCTACTTCGAGGAGGTCGGGCGGATCTGGAGCGAGTGGACCTCCGACATGGCGCAGAACTTCGCCATCGGCTGCTACCCCGCGCTGCTGATCAGGCCGGAGACCGTGGCCCGCACGCAGGAGTACATCAGCACCACGCAGCCGCCGCACGCGCTGCGGCGCCTGCTGCTGGAGGGCGCCGACGGCGTCAGCCGGGCGCTGCGCGCCCGGGAGCGGGACGCCGCCGCCGGATCCGCCGCCTGATCCGCCTGTCCGATCCGCTGGCTGATCCTGGCCTGATGCCGGTCTGATCCTGACCGGACCGGCGTCGGGCCGCACGATCACGACCCCGAGGGCCCCGGCACTACCGCCGGGGCCCTCGGGCGCATCAGAGGACATGCGGGCGCAGCAGGGGTCCCGTGCGGCGGGCGTGTCGCCGCGGACGCGTAGGGGCCTCGGGCGTGTGGCGCGGCCAGCGCAGAGGCGAGGCGCGGGCGGATGACGTGGGCGTGTCGCCGCGGACGCATAAAAGCCTCGCGCTTGTGGCGCGGACGCACATAGGCGAGGCGCGGGCCGGGTGGCGCGGGGGCGCCGGCTGGGCTGTGGCCGGCGAGCGAAAGCGGGCCTGTGGCGGGCGCGCCGGCGAGGCTGTGGCGGGCGCGTGAAAGCGGGCCGCAAGCCGGATGCAAGGCACCGGGAGTGCGATGGGGATGCCAGGACCGTTCGCCGCGGCGTCCACAGGACCGTTCACGACCCTTCACCGTGCCCCTCACCGGGCCCCTCACCGGGCCCCTCACCGGGCCGCTGAAAGGGCCGTTCACAGGATCTTCGACGGAACCTTCGCTTTGGGCCCTTCACCGGGCGGACGGGCCGGGCTACCGTCCGTCCAGGAGGCCCGTGAACGCCATGATCCCTATGCTCGTCGCCCTCGCCGTCGTGGCCGTCCTCGTCGCGACGGTCGTCTCCGCCTACAACCGCCTCGTACGCGCCCGCAACAACGTCGACAACGCCTGGGCGCAGATCGACGTGCAGCTCAGGCGGCGCTACGACCTGATCCCCAACCTCGTGGAGACCGTCAAGGGCTACGCCGCCCACGAGCGGGCGACCCTGGAGGCCGTCGTCGCGGCGCGCTCGCAGGCCATCGGCGCACAGGGCCCCGAGGAGCGGGCCGCGGCCGAAAACCTGCTGTCCGGCGCGCTGAAGAGCCTCTTCGCGGTGGCCGAGGCCTATCCCGACCTCAAGGCGAGCGCCGGCTTCGCCGAGCTCCAGGAGGAGCTGGCCACCACGGAGAACCGGATCGCCTACTCGCGGCAGTACTACAACGACGCCGTCCTGACCTACAACAACGCCATCCAGACGGTGCCCGCCAACCTCGTGGCGGGCATGACCGGCTTCACGCCCCGCGAGTATTTCCAGGCGCCCGGCGAGGAGCGCGGCCCCGTCCAGGTCGGGTTCTGACCATGGCCTTCTGGGCGGCCGCGGCGGCGGCGACCGGGCTGTGGCTGCTGCTCCTGCTCGCGCTCGCCGCGGCGACGAGAAACCCGGACGTCGAGCCGGGCCCGGCCACCGGAGTGCTCGCGGAGCACTCCCCCGCGGTGGTCGACCTGATCACCGGCGGCTGGCGGCTGTGCGACGAGGCGGCCTCCGCCACCCTGCTCGACCTGGCCGCCAGGGGCGTCGTGGCCGTCGAGGAGATCGGCCCCGAGCTGTCCCTCGTACGGCTGCGCAAGGACCCCGGCGGCCTGCGGCCGTACGAGCGGCTCGTCTACGACCACGTGCGCGCGCTGGCCGTGGACGGCGTGGTGGCGACGGGGGCGCTGGCCGAGGGCTCGCGCGACCTGCGCCGGTGGTGGAAGAGCTTCCGCAGGAAGGTGATCGTCGAGGCGCGGGAGCAGGGCCTGTCACGGCCGCGCTGGAGCCGGGGCCACGCGCTGCTCCTCGGCGCGGCGGCGGTGGTCCCCGCCGCGGCGATCGGCATCGCGGCCGGTGCCGGCGACGCCGGTGCGGACCACAACGGCGGGCCCGGAGCGGCGATCGTGTCCTTCGCCCTGCTCGTGATGTTGATGGGCAGGCTGAACGGGGAGCGCGGCACGGCCGAGGGGGCCGCGGCCGCCGCGCACTGGCTGGGCGTCCGCGAGCACCTGCGGGCGACGGGACGGTTCGCCGAGCAGCCCGCCGCCTCGGTCACGATCTGGGGCCGCCACCTCGCGTACGCCGCCGCGCTCGGGCTCGCGCCGCGTGCCGTCGGGAACCTCCCGGTCAGCACCCCCGCCGACGACAACCGGGCCTGGTCCGACTATGGCGGGATGTGGCACGTCGTGAACGTCCGCTATCCCTCGCGCCTGCTGTGGGGCCGGCCGCCGGGGACGACGATCGTACGGGGTCTCGCGGCCGGCTGGTTCGCCGGGTTCTTCACCTGGATCCTCCTGGTGGCCGCCGCCGCGTTCGGCGTGTGGCCGGACGGTCTGGTCCTGCCCGCCGCCCTCGCCGTGGGCCTGGTGGTAGCGGGCCTGCCGGTCGTCTACGCGATCGGCGACCTCGGCGGCGCGGCGACCGTCGAGGGCCGGATCGTACGGCTGCGCCGATTCCGCGACGGCAGCAAGGGGGACGACACCGCCAAGTGGACCTACTGGTGCGCCATCGACGAGGGAGGCTCCCGCGACGTCAGGGCGATGTGCCTGAGCGAGGACCTGTGGCGCCGTCTGCGGGAGGGCGACACGGTGCGGGCCGTGGCGGGGCGCAGGCTCGGCTGGATCAGGCGGATCGACGTGATCGAGGACTCCCGGCTGCGGGCCTCCTACGACGACACCGGTGAGCACCTGGTGGACGCGCCGGAGAACCTCGGCGAGGTGCGCATCCTGCCCGACCGCCCCGCGCGCGCCTTCCGGGCCGAGGACGGCGGGGCCGATGCCCCCCGGCGCCCTGAGTAAGGTCGTCGGGTGCACTCAGCCCACGACCTGTTGATCGCCCTGGCCGGGAGGTACTCGTTCGGTGACGTCGGCGCGCTCGCGCCGGCCGTGCTCGGAGATGGGGACCAGGCGGCCCTGGTCGCGTCGGTCTGCGAGTTCGGCCAGCGGTTGCTCACGCTCGACGCGGAGGACTTCCACACCGTGATCGACGCCCAGACGGTGCCCGCCGACCTGCGCAGGCGCGCCCGCGCGTGCCACATGCCGCAGACGCCCCGGGAGCAGCCGCGCGGCGCGCTCGACTCGCTGCGGCCGGCGTACGCACTGCTCCTGGAGGTCGTCGAGGCCCGCTGGAGGCGGCGCGAGCTCAGCTCGATGATCGCGGCCGTGCACATCTGCAGCGAGTATCTTCCGCTGCTCGCCTTCGAGCCCGCGCTCGGACACGCGGGCGACCCGGCCCGGTGGCCGGAGGGCCTGCGCGCTCCCGGCAGCCGGTTCGGGGCCATGCCCGACCGGGAGTGCGATCACACCAGGGCGGAGCGGTCGGCGGCCGAGCGGACCCTGCGGGTGGCCGTGGAGCCGCCACCCGGCTGGCGGGCCTACTTCGACCGGCAGCACAGCCAGGTGGCGGGGGCGCTCGCCACCTGCGCGGGCCGGTGCCGCACCCCCTGCTCCGCCCTCGACTGGGTGCCGGACCTCGACGACCTGTCCGCCCGCTGCCGGATCGCGCTGACGTTCGCCGACACCCCGCTCGTACGGCTGCGCCACGCGGCCCCGGTCGGCCACGGCTTCGGCGTGCCGTCGCCGGAGGAGGTGCTGGAGGCGTGGGAGCGCAGCCGCGCCGCGCTGGCCAAGCACGAGGCGGCCGCCGCCGTCACCGCCGACGACGGCTTCCCGCTGCCGGGGTTACCCTCGCTGTTCTCCGCCGTGGCGGCGGCGCCGGTGCGGCCGGCCACACTGCTCGCCGACGTCGCCGCCCACATCGTGAACCTTCTTAAGGACTGACCGCGTCACCACATCGGCGGCCTGCGGTCGCCCCAGAATCCACCGACGGACGCCTCCACCTGGGACGACAGCGAGATGAGCGTCCCCTCCTCGCCGAACCTGCCCGCCAGCATGACGCCGATGGGCAGGCCGTCGGGCGTCCAGTAGAGCGGGAGGTTCACCGCGGGCTGACCGCTCACGTTGTAGATGGCCGCGAAGGGTGCGAAGCGCATCATCCGCTCGAACGTCTCCTCGGGCGACTCGACGTCCTCGAACCAGCCCACCGGCACGGGCGGCTGGGTCACGGTCGGCGACAGCACCGCGTCGTACGCGTCGGTGACGAGCAGCGCGAAGCGGGTGGCGAGCTGGAGCGTCCCCTGCGCCTGGAGGAACTCCGGGGCCGAGACGGCGCGGCCACGCTCGCGCAGCCACGCGGTGAGCGGGCGCAGCTTCGGCTCCAGCTCCTCCGCCACGGGGTGCATGCACGAGAAGCTGAACCACATCTTGACGAACTCGGGCACCACGTCCGGGCCGAACGGCGGCGCGATCTCCTCCACCTCGTGCCCGAGCGACTCCAGCACCGCCGAAGCGCTCTTGTACGCCGCCAGCACGTCGGGGTGGACCTCCGCGCCGGGCACGGCGGGGGTGGCGAACCTGGCGATCCGCAGCCGCCCCGGCTCGCGCCCGACGTAGGCCGAGAACGACCCGAGCTCGGGCGCCGGCGCGTGGTAGAGGTCCCCGGGGTTGTTGTGGGCCATGACGTCCAGCAGCGCGGCGGCGTCGGCGACGTTCCTGGCCAGCGGCCCGTTGGTCGACAGCCCCGCGAGGTCGGGGATGATCGGGCCCGCGGAGATGCGGCCCCGGCTCGGCTTGATGCCGAACAGGCCGCAGACGGAGGCGGGGATGCGGATCGAGCCCGCGCCGTCGCTGCCCTGCGCGGCGGGCGCGAGACCGGCCGCGACGGCGGCCGCCGCTCCCCCACTCGACCCTCCGGCCGACCGCGTGATGTCCCACGGCGTACGGGCCGGCTCGTGCAGGTAGGTCTCGGTGTAGCAGGGCATGCCGAACTCGGGGGTGCTGGTCTTGCCCAGCATGACCGTGCCGGCGTCTCGCAGGCGCTCGACCACGCTGTCGTCCGCGGGTGCGACGAACCCCTCGTACGTGGCCGAACCGAAGTGCAGCGGCACGTCCTTGACGAAGTTGAGGTCCTTGATCGGGATGGGCACGCCCAGCAGCGGGGGCAGGTCCCCGGTGTCACCGGCGGCCAGCCGGGCCTCCTGCTCGCGTGCCTGGGCGAGGGCCCGGTCGGCCGTCACCGTGACGAACGCCCCCAGGCCGGGGTCGAGCCGCTCGATGCGCTCCAGGTAGTGCTCGGTGATCTGAACAGGAGAAAGTTCACCCGTACGTACGGCTGCCGCCTGCTCAAGAGCGGTAAGATCGTGAATGTGCGCCACGCTACCGAACGGTAGGCCTCTGGGCCGCGGATATCTAGAGAAGATACCCGCACTTCCGAGCAACGAATCAGCTCAAGCAGGCCACAAAAGTATGAACCATCCAACACTAGGCAAGCCGCTGACGGCTCAACTACCGTGAGTGATGTGGATACCGGTCTAGCGCCAGAAGACGGTCACGATACGTCACCTATATGGGTGGGTGACCAATCGTCAGAGCAGGCGGAACGCCCTTCGGCGCCCCCTGAGGCGCCGGCGACTCCGACGTACGCTCCGGTCGAGCGAACGTCGCTGATCAGCCTGTGGCAGGACACGCGATATCGCCACCTGCGCAGGCGGGCCGTGATCGCCGTCGCGGCGGGCGTGGTGTTCGGCGTGCTCTTCGGCAGCTGGCGGCTCGGGCTCACCGCGGCCATCCTCGCGTGCGTCGCCGACGCCGTCTATCGGGCGAGGACCGTCTCCACCATCCCCGCGTGGCGGCGCGCCTCCGCGGCCGAGCGGCAGACGGAGGCCCAGCTCAAGAAGCTGGAGCGCAACGGATATAAAACGCTGCACGCCCGGGCCATCCCCGGCAGCGAGGCGCAGATCGACCACCTCGTGGTCGGGCCCACCGGCGTGTACGCGGTGGACTCGGAGAAGTGGGACAAACGGCTGCCCGTACGGGTCCAGTCGCACCGCAAGCTCTTCCACGGCCCGTTCAACCAGAAGCCGCGGCTCGACGAGGCCCGGTGGGAGGCGGCGCAGGCCAGCGACCTGATCAGCAAGGCGCTCGGCCGGGAGATCACCGTGGTGCCGTCCCTGGCCATCTACGGTCCGCCGATCCCGTGGCGCATCCTCAACATCCGCGAGGTGGACGTTTTCTCCGGCGGGCTGGTCCGCAAGTGGATCACCAAGCGGGAGAGGTCGCTAACCACATCGGAGATCGACGCGATCTACCGGGCCGCCGAACGCGTGCTGCCCGCGCGCTACCCCGAGTAAAGCGCGGCACCCCAGGTAGAGCGCGTCGCGAGCGAAGCGCGGCATCCCAGGTAGAGCGCGTCGCGAGCGAAGCGCGGCGAGAGCGTGGCACCCCGGAGCGAGCCGGTTTCCGGGGGGACACGTCCCGACTCGTGGACAGCGGGTCTCGGCAGCCGGGCAGTGGTCGTACCATTTGAAGACTCAGTAGTCTCCGGATGGGGGTCCCTCGATGCCCGCTCTCAGGTCCCGCACTGTCACTCACGGCAGGAACATGGCCGGCGCCCGTGCGCTGCTTCGGGCCACGGGCGTAGCGGGCAGCGACCTCGGCAAGCCGATCGTCGCGATCGCCAACAGCTTCACCCAGTTCGTGCCCGGCCACGTGCACCTGCGCGAGGTCGCCGACGTGGTGGCCGGCGCGGTCCGCGAGGCGGGGGCCGTCCCGCGCGAGTTCAACACGATCGCCGTCGACGACGGCATCGCGATGGGCCACGGCGGCATGCTCTACTCGCTGCCGTCCCGCGAGCTGATCGCCGACGCCGTCGAATACATGGTCAACGCCCACTGCGCCGACGCGCTGGTCTGCGTCTCCAACTGCGACAAGATCACGCCCGGGATGCTGCTCGCCGCCTTCCGGCTCAACATCCCCACGATCTTCGTGTCCGGCGGCCCGATGGAGGCCGGCAAGATCCCCGGCCGCAAGCTCGACCTGATCGACCCGATGATCGCTTCGGCCGACGAGAGCGTGTCGGACGCCGACCTCCTGGCGATGGAGGAGAACGCCTGCCCGACCTGCGGGTCCTGCAGCGGCATGTTCACCGCCAACTCCATGAACTGCCTCGCCGAGGCGATCGGCCTGGCCCTGCCCGGCAACGGCACCACGCTGGCGACCCACAAGGCCCGCAAGGCCCTTTTCGAGGACGCCGGACGGCAGATCGTCGACATCACCCGGCGTTACTACGAGGAGGACGACGAGGCGGTCCTGCCGAGGAGCATCGCCACCCGCGAGGCGTTCGAGAACGCGATGGCGCTCGACGTCGCCATGGGCGGATCGACCAACACGATCCTCCACATCCTGGCCGCCGCCCGCGAGGCGGGCGTCGACTTCGGGCTCAAGGAGATCAACGAGATCTCGCTGCGCGTGCCGTGCCTGTGCAAGGTCGCCCCGGCCACGATGAAGTACCACGTCGAGGACGTGCACCGGGCGGGCGGCATCCCCGGCATCCTCGGTGAGCTCGACCGGGCCGGCCTGCTCCACCGCGACCTGCCGACCGTCCACTCCGCCTCCATCGCGGAGTACATCGCCAAGTGGGACCCGAAGTCCCCCGAGGTCACCGACGAGGCTTTGGAGCTGTGGCACGCCGCCCCCGGCAACGTGCGCACCGTCAAGGCGTACTCGCAGGACGCCCGCTGGGAGTCGCTCGACCTCGACCGCGCCGAGGGCTGCATCCGCGACCTCGACCACGCGTACACAAAGGACGGCGGCCTCGCCGTCCTGTACGGGAACATCGCCCAGGACGGCTGCGTGGTCAAGACGGCCGGCGTGGACGAGTCGATCTGGCGCTTCTCGGGCCCGGCGGTCGTGTTCGAGTCGCAGGAGGCGGCCTCCGAGGGCATCCTCGGCGGCAAGGTCAAGGCCGGCGACGTGGTCGTCATCCGCTACGAGGGCCCCAAGGGCGGCCCCGGGATGCAGGAGATGCTCTACCCGACGAGCTTCCTCAAGGGCAAGGGCCTGGGCAAGGCGTGCGCGCTGATCACCGACGGCCGCTTCTCCGGCGGCACGTCGGGCCTGTCGATCGGCCACGCCTCCCCCGAGGCCGCCGAGGGCGGCGCGATGGCCCTGATCGAGGACGGCGACATCATCGACATCGACATCCCGGGCCGTTCGATCGAGCTCAGGGTGGCCGAGGACGTGCTGGCCGCCCGCCGCGAGCGGCTGCTGGCCGACCTCGGCGGCTACCGGCCGCGCGACCGGCAGCGTCCGGTGTCGGCCGCCCTCCAGGCGTACGCCGCGCTGACCACGTCGGCCTCGACCGGCGCGTCCCGCGACCTGTCCCAGCTCTCCCGCTAGACCCGGGAAACGCGTGGGGCCGCCTCCGAGGAGGCGGCCCCACGTTCTCCTGCCGTCAGCTGTAGGAAACCGTCTGCACGCTGCAGTTGGTCATCCACGGACCGGGATAGACCGGGGCCGTCGTGCAGCCCCAGGTGGCGGTCACGGTGGTGGTTCCCGCGGGGATGCTGACGCTGCCGGCGGTGCCGGCGAAGTCGTACGAATGGCCCTCACTGCATATGGCGGAGACGCTGACGGACGTCGTCCCGCTGGGCAGCGTCTTCGTGAACTGCCACGCGTGCGTGGCCGGGACCGCGACCAGGCTGCTGTAGGGCACCCCTACGACGGAGATGGGGTACCAGTCCCTGGTGTCCCCGAAGCTGTTGTAGTTGAGGCAGTCCACTGTGGCGTTCAGCGTGACGGTGTCGGCCATGGCGGGGCTGGGCGCGAGCGCGAGGCTCAGCACGCCGGTGGTCACGAGCGCCGCACCGAGCGCGAGCACTCTCCGGGCTGGATTCGCAGCGAACATTGGTGTCCCTTCTCCCTCATTTCAACAACGAATGCACCATCTCCCCCAGGAACGGTCAATCTCCGGAGTTTTCGGAAGTCCGGAATGTCGGGCCGGCTGAAAATGCGCCGAGCCGGGGGCCCGAAACGCACCGCCGGCCCGCCCGGATAACCGAAATCCGATATGCAGCGGATGATCGCAGAGATTTCAGGCACGATTCGGCGAAATGTTTCGAATGCCCCGCTCATGGTGATTTCCGGGTGGAGCCCGGTCTCTGAAAGTTTCAGAGCGTCGTCCGCCCACGACCACCGCGAAGCCGTCCGGCGCTCATGGTTCACCGCCGTTGCCGGGCCGCCCACAGGTGATGCGGGGCCGTGTGGAAGCCGTGCCGGACCGGGCGCAGGCGGCGAACAGGCCGCCATCACGCCGGTCTTCGCCGTCGTCGGCCTTCACGTCACCAGGACCGTACGGCCCGGCGAGGGGATGCACGCCGGGAGGGTGGCCGTGGCCGTGGCCGTGGGGCTCGCCGGGCGGATGCGCGCCGCGATGTGACGAGTCGTATGGCACGGCAAGGGGATTGCACGCCAGGATGCGGCCGTGGTCGTACCTGAGTTGGCTCAATTTAGTGCGCACCTTCGGGGCTGCGGATCCGCTTGAGGGCGTTGCGTAGGTCGGTGGGCAGAGGGTCGGCGGCGGTCAGGACGTGGTTGCCGGCTTGGATTCGGACGGTGCGATAGCGGCGGGCGGTGCGGACGAACTTCTTGATCGACCATCCGGTCCGTGCCTCGATCCACCGGCCGACCGCCAGGGCGGCGAACACGATCGTCAGGTGCGCGTCGATGGACTCGCGTTTGTGGTGGTAGATCGGCCGTGCTTTGAGGTCGTGCTTGCTCATCCGGAAGGACTTTTCGATCTCGAACAGCCGATGGTAGGAGCTGATGACGAACTCGGCGGTGATGGGCGTCCCGTCCGGGCAGGCGGCGAGATTGGTGATGTAGCCCTTGAGCCCGGCCAGGGCCTTGGCCTTGTCCACCAGCTCGGTGTTGACGCTCTTGGTAGCGCCGGACAGCCTGATGAACCGGTTGCGCTTGACCGGCGCCTGCCCGTCGACGGCGCGCTGGGCCTTGGCGACCTGCTCGTCGATGCCGCGCAGGGTGCGCCGGGCCCGCTCTGCCCGGTACTGGTAGTAGATCATCTGGTCGCGGCGGGGCCGGCTCGATCCCGACGGCCAGGGCTGGATGAAGATGTGCCCGTCGGGGATCGGGGTGCCGGGGTGCTCGCGCCGCCACTGCTTGACCACATACGGCACCTCGGGGATCTTCATGCCGAGGATGAACGACAGCCCAGCGGCTTCGATGGCCTGCTTGTTCGCCTCGGAGATCATCCCGGCGTCGGCCACGATCGTGACGTCCGGCAGGTGGTGGGCCGCCATGAACCCTTCGATCACCGGGAGCATGGTGTGGGTCTCGGCCTTGTTGCCCTCGAAGGCGGTCACCATGAGCGGGAACCCGGAGGAGTCGGTGAGCAGCCCGATCGTGATCTGCGGGTCCAGGCGGCGTTCCTTGGAAAAGCCCGGCTCGCGGAACCCATCCCCGGCGTCGGTCTCGAAGTACAAGGTTGACACGTCGTAGAGGACCAGGCTGGCCGGCCCGAGGCGGGTGTGGGCCGCGCATGCACCGGCCAGGGCCTGGCGCCACTGCGGTGCGGCGTAGTCCGGCAGGCGGCGCTTCACCGTGGCATACGACACCGCATCGATCCCGGCCTCGCCGAGCACGCGCAGGCTGTCGTGCTTGCTCGTCGGTTCGATCACCCGCGCGAGCACCAGCTGCCGGAACACCTCATCGCCCCCGGCCGCGGCAGCAAACCCCAGCGTGTCGTAGGCGCGGGACAGCGCGTCCCACAGGTGTTCCATCCGCGAGCTGACGATCTCCAGCGGCCCGCCCGCCATCGGCCCATCGTCCAGCCCCAGGTCCAGTTCCTGCTGGCCGGCGGCCAGCCGCTGACGCGCCACCGCCCTGAGCGTCTCCAACTCGGCGTCGTCGTGCGCCGACCCGATGTGCTCGATCTCCCGCGATCCGCGGCGGGAGGAGTAGACGATCTGCACCGCCCGGGCGCCTGAGGCCGTCTTCACCGTCCGCACGTACGGAGACACGGCCACCAGGGTAGAGACATGATCGATTTAGTGCGCACTTTTCGCCGTTCCCGACGGGGAACCACGAGGTCAACGCCTCGCGCTCAGCGACAATCTTGAAACGTGAGCCAAGTCAGGACGCCGGGAGGGTGGCCGTGGCCGTGGCCGTGGGGCTCGCCGGGCGGATGCGCGCCGCGATGTGACGAGTCGTATGGCACGGCAAGGGGATTGCACGCCAGGATGCGGCCGTGGTCGTAGGCCACGGGCGGGCGGATGCACGGCGCGGTGACGACAGCGGGCGGATGCACGGCGCGGTGACGACAGCGGGCGGGGACGACCGGTTTCCTCCGCAGGCGGTCGGGCGTCCCGGACAGAAAACGGTGGCCGGAAGGACAGGCCAACCTAGCGCCGTTACCGAGCACGCGTTCGGAAAATGTCAGTGCTCGTCGCTATTGTCGAACTATGGCCAACGTCATTCGGCACTCGCTGACCGCCGAGGAACTCGCCGCCCTCGCCCTGTCGCTCGCTCACCTCGGTGCCGGCCCGCAGTCGGTCACCGCCCGGCGCGGTCTGCGCCACGCTTTCGAGCACCTCGATCTGGACGACGACGTCATCGCCACGACCCTGACCACCCTGACCACTCCGCTGCCCACCGACGTCGCCCGCCGGGCGCGGGCGGTGGCCAACGCGATCACCGCCCGCCTGGTGATCCGCATCCAGTATCACGACGCGGCGGGCCGGATGACGGTCCGCGACGTCGAGCCGGTGACCTGCCTGGTCCACGGCGAGTTCTGGTATCTGGTGGGCTGGTGCCGCATGCGCCGCTCGATCAGGGCGTTCCGCTTCGACCGCATCCTGGCGGTGGAGCCGACCGACCTGCCTGCGCGTGCTCACCTGCCGCAGCGCTACCTGCCGTTCCAACGCCGCTCGCGGGCCCGCCGCCCGTCCGCGGCCTGACTCGACAGCCCGGCTCCGGTCCCTGAACCGGCGGCCCGGCTACGCCGCCCGAATCAGCCCGGAGCAGCCCAAGGAGCCCCAAGGCAGCCTGGAGAAAGCCCCGGAGCTGCCCGGTGAGAGCACGGGGACGGACGCGGCTCAGCCGCCGCAGCAGCCACCACCGCAGCAACCGCCGCCCGCGCCACCCGACGGACGGGCGGCGGGAGCCCCGGACGCCCTGCCCGTGACGGCCACGGTGGACAGCAGCTTCACGGTGTCGTCGTGGCCGGAGGGGCAGACCGCCCGGTCACCGGCCTCAGCCATGGGACGGTTGAGTTCGAACGTCGACCCGCACGCGCGGCAACGGTAGTCATAGCGAGGCATGCGTCCAGATTAGAGCCCGGCCCGGCGTAAGCGGGCGTCCCCGGGGAGGCGGCGCAGCCGAAGTAGGTGGTCACATAGCCGGCCATAGACCGGCGACCGAGCCGCCTGCAGGAAGGACGACGACCCGGCGTAAGCGGGCGTCCCCGGGGAGGCGGCGCAGCCGAAGTAGGTGGTCACGCAGCCGGCCATGGACCGGGCACCAAGCCGCTGCCAGGAGGGATGACGACCCTGCGTAGGCGGGCGTCCCGGGGAGGCGGCTCAGGCGAAGTGGATGGTCGCGTAGTCGGCGATGGGCCGGAAGCCGAGCCGCTGATAGACGGAGTTGGACGTGGGGTTGTCCAGATCGGTGAACAGCAGCACCTCGGTGGCGCCGTCGTCGAGCGCCTTCCTGCTGGCCGCGTGGGCGACGGCGCTGCCGTACCCGCGTCCGCGCAGCTCGGGCGGGGTGTAGACGGGCCCGATCCGCGACATGCCGGCGATCGGCGCGGAGACACCGGCGATGGAGACGGACCGGCCGTCGTCCTCCCACATGATCAGTTCCTCCCGGTTGACCCGGGCGGCGACGACCGGAGTGGGGTCGGCCGTGCGCTCGGCATGCGCCTCGTGCTGGAACTCCCGGATGAAACTCACGGCCGTCGGCAGGTCGCCGGGGCCCGCGACGCGGGGCTTCCCCGGCGCGGAGGGAGTCCGCAGCGCGCCGAGGCGATAGAGCCGCTCGGCCCGGCGGCGGGTTTCCGGCCGCCACCACGCGGCCGCGAACGCCTCGGCGACGGCGATCGGACCACCGACCGCGGGCACGTCGTGGTCCAGCTCGATCAGGTCGCGTGCCAGCAGGGGAAGCGCCGCGAGCGGAACGTCGCCCAGCGCGAGCGGATAGGGCGGCGTCTGGCAGGCCGCCCCTGCCACGGTGTCGCCGTCCTCCAGCCAGGCCAGCAGGGGATCGACCGTGAACTGACCGCTGCGGATCCCGCGCAGCACGGTCAGCATGACCGTGCTGCGGACGGGATCGCGCAGCAGCCAGGGCTCCGCCGCCGCGGCGTACTCCTCCACGTCGGCGGTGATCGTCCACCTCATGACGTCCACCTCATGACGTCGCCCGTCAGGCCGCCGTCTCCGACAGGTAGGGCGCCCACTGCGGATCACCGTCGAGTTGCGCGCCGATGAGCCGCCAGTGCGCGCCGTGCGGCACCACGGGGGCCACCCGCAGCGCCCAGCCGAGCTCCTCCAGCAGCTTGTCGGCCTTGCGGTGGTTGCACGGCGTGCACGAGGCGACGCAGTTCTCCCACGTGTGAGGGCCACCCCGGGATCGCGGGATGACGTGATCGATGGTCTCGGCCCGCTGGCCGCAGTAGGCACAGCGGAAGTTGTCCCGGCGCATCAGCGCGGCCCGGGTGAGCGGGATGCGCGTCCGGTAGGGGATGCGGACATAACGCCGGAGCCGGATCACCGATGGGACGTCGAGCGTGCGCGTGGCCGAGCGCAGGACCGCGCCCCGGCCGTCGCGGTGGACGACGTCCGCCTTCTCTCTCAGCACCAGAATTACGGCCCGGTGCAGGGAGAGCGTGGTCAGCGGTTCGTATGTGGCGTTCAGGAGCAGGACTTGGCGCATCAGCCGGCCTCCACAGCGGTCTCGGCTGTGCGCCTGGGTTGTGGTCCCGTCGGTTGGGACCCGGATGCTTCCGTCACAGGGACCTCCGCCGGACGGCCCAGCGGATCGTCACCACGGCACCGCCCTTCACCAAAGTGTGGCCTTGTCGGCGGCCCCCGCGCCACCCCATAAAGGGTCTGTGAGGTGAACGACTGGGACGCCTGCTGCTTCTATGCCCAGGTGTTCACCCCTTTATTCCCGTCTTGGCCGGGTACGGACGATGTACCGCCGCAGGCGTCCGGCTGTTTTAAAGTGCCTGCATGAGCCGAGTGCCGTACCCGCCAGCCCGCCGTGACGACATCGTCGACGATCTCCACGGAACGCCCGTCCCCGACCCGTACCGGTGGCTGGAGGATCCGGACGATCCGGCGACGAAGGAGTGGCTGGACGCGCAGGAGACCCTCTTCAGGTCCGCCGAGCTCGAAGGGCGCGACCACTTCCGCGAGCGCATCGCCGAACTCCTGCGTTCCGGGTCGGTGGGCACGCCGTCCTGGCGCGGCGAGCGCCGCTTCTTCACCCGGCGGGCCCCCGACCAGGAGCACCCGGTCCTGTACGTCGCGGACGGCGGCGGCGAGCGGGTGCTGCTCGACCCCACCGCCCTCGACCCCTCGGGCCTGACCACGCTCGACTCCTACCAGCCGGACAAGGAAGGCAACCGGCTGGCGTACCAGATCTCGGTCGGCGGTGACGAGGAGTCGCGCCTGTACGTCGTCGACGTGGCGACCGGAGAGATCATCGAGGGGCCGATCGACCGCTGCCGCTACTCCCCCGTGGCCTGGCTGCCCGGCGGGGAGGCGTTCTACTACGTGCGCCGGCTGGCGCCCTCGCTGGTCCCGGCCGGCGAGGAGCAGTATCACCGCCGCGTCTACCTGCACCGCGTCGGCACCTCTCCCGACGACGACGTGCTGATCTTCGGCGAGGGCCTGGAGAAGACCAACTACTACGGGGTCTCGGTCTCCCTCGACGGCAGATGGCTGTCGGTCTCCGCCTCGCGGGGCACCGCCCCGCGCAACGACCTGTGGGTGGCCGACCTGGCCGCCTCGTCGCCGGAGGCGCCGGAGCTGGTCACCGTGCAGCAGGACGTCGACGCCCAGACCGGGCTCCACTTCGGCCGCGACGGGCGGCTCTACGTCTTCACCGATCTCGACGCCCCGCGTGGGCGGGTCTGCGTCACCTCGCCGGAGACGCCCGGCCGTGAGCACTGGCGCGACCTGATCCCCGAGGACGCCGAGGCGGTGCTGTCCGACTTCGCGATCCTCGACGGCATGGCCGAGCCGGTCCTGCTCGTCGGCTGGACCCGCCACGCGATCGGCGAGATCTCCGTCCATGCCCTGGAGAGCGGCGAGCGGATCGGTGAGGTCCCGCTGCCGGGGCTCGGCTCCATCGGAGGGATCTTCGAGCGCCCGGAGGGCGGGCACGAGGCCTGGTTCAGCTACACCGACGGCATCACCCCGACCGCCGTGTACCACTACGACGCGCTGACCGGCGAGACCTCCCTCTGGGAGGCGCCGCCTGGCGCGGTGGAGGTGCCCGAGGCGACCACCGAGCAGGTGGTCTACCGGTCGAAGGACGGCACCGAGGTGCGCATGCTGGTCACCTCGCGCCCCGGCTCCGGGCCCCGTCCCACGATCCTGTACGGCTACGGCGGCTTCGGCGTCCCGCTGACCCCCGGGTTCTCCGCCACGACGCTGGCGTGGGTCGAGGCGGGCGGCGTCTACGCGGTCGCCCAGCTTCGCGGCGGCGGCGAGGAGGGCGAGCAGTGGCACCGTGACGGCATGCTCGGCAACAAGCAGAACGTCTTCGACGACCTGCACGCGGCGGCCGAGCACCTCATCGCCACCGGCGTCACCACCCGGGACCAGCTCGCCATCTCGGGCGGGTCCAACGGCGGGCTGCTCGTCGGCGCGGCGCTCACCCAGCGCCCCGACCTGTACGCGGCGGTCGTGTGCTCGGCGCCGCTGCTCGACATGATCAGGTATGAGAAGTTCGGTCTCGGGGCGACCTGGAACGTCGAGTACGGCTCGGCCGACGTGCCGGAGGAGTTCGCCTGGCTGTGGAGCTACTCGCCGTACCACCACGTGCGTGAGGGGGTGTCCTACCCGGCCACGCTGTTCACCGTGTTCGCGTCCGACACCCGTGTCCATCCCCTGCACGCGTGGAAGATGGCGGCGGCCCTGCAGCACGCGCAGGCGGGCGACCGGCCGATCCTGCTGCGCAACGAGACCGAGGTGGGGCACGGCGCCCGGGCCGTGAGCCGGTCGGTCGAGCTCTCGGCCGACCAGCTCGCGTTCCTGGCCCGGCACACCGGCCTGAAGGTCGGCTGAGGCGCGGAGGTCAGCGCGGGAAGATGACGGTCTTGTGGCCGTCCAGCAGCACGCGGTGCTCCGCGTGCCAGCGGACGGCCCGGGCCAGCGCCTGGCATTCGAGGTCACGGCCGATCGCGGCGAGGTCCTCGGGCGAGTGGGTGTGGTTCACCCGCGCGACCTCCTGCTCGATGATCGGCCCCTCGTCGAGGTCGGGCGTCACGTAGTGCGCCGTGGCGCCGATCAGCTTCACGCCCCGCGAGTACGCCTGGTGGTACGGCTTGGCGCCCTTGAACGACGGCAGGAACGAGTGGTGGATGTTGATCATCCGCCCGGCGAGCTTGGCGCACATCTCCTGCGAGAGCACCTGCATGTAGCGGGCGAGCACGACCAGATCGGCCTGATAGTGGTCGACCAGCGTGAGGATCTCCGCCTCCTGCCGCGGCTTGGTGTCCGGGGTGACCGGCAGGTGGTGGTAGTCCACGCCGTACGACTGGGTGAGCGGGCGCAGGTCGGGATGGTTGGACGCGACGCCCACGATCTCGATCGGCAGCAGGCCCGAGCGCACCCGATAGAGGAGGTCGTTGAGGCAGTGGTCGAATCTGCTGACGAGCACCAGCGCCCGCGTCCGCACCGCGAGGTCGAAGAGCTGGAACTCCATGGCGAACTCCGACGCGAGCGCGGCGAACGCGGCCTGCAGCTCGTCGACGGCGTGCCCGCTGGAGAACTGCACGCGCATGAAGAACCGCTCCTCGACGGGGTCGCCGAACTGCTGGCTCTCGATGATGTTGCAGCCCTTCCCGGCCAGCAGCCCGGAGACGGCCGCGACCACTCCCGGCCGGTCCGGGCAGGACAGGGTCAGCACATATTCAGCGCTCATGCTCAGATCCTCGAGGGGTGACGGTGTCGGCTACAAGGGTAGGGCCACCCGGTCGCCGAACGCGGGCCTGGCGGCGAGCGCAACCCGGGACACGCGGGCTGCGCCGGCGGAGCAGGCGAGGACGCCGGGAGCGGACCCCGTAGCGGCGGGCCGGATCGGTGAAGGCCGGGCCGGGCAGGTTGACCGGTGGAGGCCGGGCGGGCAGGCAGGCCGGTGGAAGCGGGGCCGAGCAGGGTAGACCGGTGGAGGCCAAGCTGGGTCTGTGGCTGCGGGGACGGCGGACGACCGGGGGTGGCCGTCCGCCGTGAGCGCTCCCCCGCCGTGAGGGGACCTAGCCCGCCTTCTCGTGCCGCTCCAGCGCCGCCCGTACGTCGGGGTCGTCCGGGGCCAGGGCCAGCGCCCGGCGCAGGTCGAGCATCGCCTCCCGGCCCCGCCCGAGCGCGTCGAGCGCGGTGGCCCGGTTGAAGTACAGCGCCGCGTCCTCGCCCAGCTCGATCGCCCGGGTGAGGTCGTCTACGGCGCCCCGCGCGTCGCCGGTCTCGAACCGCAGGGTCGCGCGGTTCGCCCAGGCCGAGGCCAGGCGGGCGTCGGCGGCCAGCGCCGCGTCGAAGGCCAGGGCGGCCTCCGCGTAGCGGCCCGCCTCGGTCTCCAGCTGCCCCAGCACGCCGTGCAGGTGCGCGTTGCCGGGGTCGAGGGCGAGCCCCGCCTCGACGTCGCGCCTTGCGGCCTCGTGCTCGCCGAGCATCTCCAGCACGCCGGCCCGGTTGACGTACGCGTCGAGGTAACCGGGGTCGAGCTCGATCACGTGGTCGAGATCGGCCCGGGCGCCGTACAGGTCCCCGGCGGCCAGGCGCAGCTCCGCCCGGTTGTAGTACGCCTCGGGCAGCGGCGGGCTCACCCGCATCGCCGTCTCGTAATCGGCCAGCGCCTCCTCCGTACGTCCTATCTCGAACAGCAGGTTGCCCCGGTCGAGATAGTTGTCGGGGAAGCCCGGGTCGATCGCGACGGCGCGGTCGAAGTCGGCCAGCGCCTCCTCCGTGCGGCCGAGGCGTGCGAGAAGCTGCGCGCGGTTGCCGAACAGCACCATCCGGTGCACGGGGTGGGCGTCCGGTGGAAGATCGCGCTCGGCCAGGTCGATGGCCGACTGCACCAGGCCGAGTGCTTCGTCGGTCCGCCCTTCCCGCAGCTCGATCAGCGCGCGGCCGTTCTGGTCGAACCCGAGCTTGAATGCTCGGGTCCGCCGGTCGGGCAGCAGCGTGGAGATCGCTATCGCCTCGTTGATCCAGGCCCTGGCCCTGACCAGGTCGCGCCGCGCCGGATCGCGGTCGCGCGCGTCGAGCATCGCCGTGCCGTATGCGGCGGCGGCATGCACGGCCGGATCGACGCTGACCCTGCGCGCCTGGTCGTACAGCTCCTGCGCGTGCGCCCGACGGCCCAGCCCCGCCAGGGCCGTCGCGGTGCGGTGGGTGAAGCGCCACCACAGGTCGGACCCCGGCTCCACCAGCCGCAGGCCGCGCGAGCCCAGCTCCACGACCGCGTGCAGGAACCCCTCGGTGACGCAGTGGTCCACCGCGGCCCACAGTGCCCGCGCCGCCGCGTCGACGTCGCCGCCGTGCTCCAGGTGGTACGGCACCGCGCCCAGGGCGTGCTCCGCCGCCGCGGGGTCGGCCATCAGCTCGGCGGCGCGCCGGTCGTGCCGGAGCGCCCGTTCCTCCGGCGGCAGTGACAGGTAGGCGCGGTAGGCCCGGGGGTCGTCGGAGGTGCCGTCAGAGGTGACGTAGTCGTCGGGCGGGCCGCCTTGGGCCCGCGCCTCCACCACGCGCGCCCCCTCCCACGTGTCCTCCCACGTGTCCTCCCACGCGTCGTTCCACGGGGGTTCCGGGGAGCCGAGGGCCAGCGTCAGATCCGGCACCCGACGCACCAGGACGCGCAGCAGCTCGCGGTCGGCCGGGTCCGCCTCGTGCAGGTTGTCCACCAGCAGCGTCCGCGGCCCTTCGAGGCAGTCGCGGACGAACTCGGCGATGCCGTTGGCGATCCGGAGCGTACGGCGCGGCGCGGGCACGAGGATCCGCTCGTCCTCGGTCAGACGGGCCTCGATGGTCTGCCGTCGCGCCGGCACCAGAGGGCGCAGGCTCGGGGCGACGGCGCGGATCTCGATGTCGTGTTCCGCCACCAGGCCCGGGGAACGCTCCAATGCGACCGGGACGAGGGCGCGCAGGATCGCGCCACCGATCGTGTACGGACCGCGTAGCCGCCGGTGCCCGTTGACGACGGGCGCGACGGAAGGCGGCGCCTCCATGACGAGCGCGCGGAGGGCTGCCACGCGGTCCCGGGAGAGGTCTCCCCGGACCCAGATGTGGCTCGGGTGGACCCTCACCCCTTGTGGATCACGCTTGAGGTGCCGCTGAGCTTGGTCGTCCCCGGCTTACGGATAATGATCTTCTTCATCATGCCTCTTTCCCCACTCTTGCGGACAAGGCACAAGTATTCGCACAGATCAGCTATCCGCCAAGGGATGGAAGCATTATCTATCGGGAGAAAAGTGGCGAGACAACGGCATTTAGCTGCTTCTCGATATAAATCACCACGTTGTCGCCACGTACCTCGCGTCGCAGCTCCCGCCACCCGGATTTGCGGTAGAGCTCCAGCGCGGCCACCTGACGCATGGTGGTGTCGCCGCGCAAGGTGCTGTAGCCGAGCCGGCGCGCCCGATCCTCAAGCTCCTGAGTGATCCGTGCGCCGTAGCCGCGCCGCTGGTGATCGGGGTGGACCCGGAGCCGGCACATCTCGGCCGTGTCGGCGTCGATGCGCCGCAGGCCTCCCATCGCGACGAGCCCCGCACCGGGCACCTCCCCCACCAGGAAGTCGCCCCCGGCCCTCAAGTAGACCTCGGTGATCCGGGGGAAGTCGTCGTCGTAGTAGACGCCGTCACCCGGCACGACACCCACCTGGGCCAGGCCCATCTGATGGAGGGACCACACCGCGTCGAGGTCGGACCAGCGGTATCGCCGGATCCTCAGCGGCGCGGGCCCGTTCTCCCCGCCCCTCACGGGATCTCCCGGCTCGAGATCTCCCGCCAGCGCGTCTCCTGCCACACGTCCTCCTCGGTACCCACGTCACCCGGCATCCTGGAGCAGCTCCGGCGGCACCTCGACCCGGCTCTCCTTGAGCATCTCGCAGAAGGCCTGGAGCCTGGGCGAGTCGCCGTGTTTGGCCCTGATCTCCTTCACCAGGTCGTACGCCGGTCTGAGCAGCAGGTCGGTCCGGTAGTCCTTGTCGACCAGCTCGATGGCCTCCTCGCCCAGCTTGAGCGCGGCGTCGACGTCGCCGTCGATGAGCCGGCACATCGCCCGGTCGAACCGGATCAGGGTCTGGTCGAGCAGGTCCTCGTCCGTGTACTTGTCGAGCGCCTGCTGCAGGATCACGTCGGCCTCGACCGTCTGCCCCAGCTTCACCAGGACGTCGCCCTGGTAGAAGTAGAGCTGCCGCTCGGTGTAGCCGAACGCCGGGTCCTCCCGATCGCTGTCGGTCATCTGCTGGAAGGCCGCCCTGGCGCGGTGCAGGGCCCGCTTGGCCTGCTCGACCACCTCGTGGCGCGAGCCGTTGACGCCGGCGATCTTCGCCAGCGCCCTCGCCTCGACGACGGGCGCCATGGTCCGCGCGGCACAGGGGGTGTGGCCGGCCAGGTCGCGGCTCTTCTTCGCCAGGGTGAGCGCCTCACGCGGGTCGCCGTAGTAGAGCGGCACCAGCGCCTCACGGGCGGTGACCCAGGCCCGCAGCGCCCGGTCGCCGGTCTCGTCCGCCGCCATCCGGCCGGTGCGGAAGAACGAACGCGCCATCCGCTGGTCCCCGAGGTCGATCATGATCATTCCCGTGAGCCCGGCGAGCTGGGCGGCCATCCGGCACAGCCGTTCCTGCACGTCGATGGGCTGCCGGTGGTCCAACGCCTTGCGCACGGCGGTGAACTCCAGCATGACGTCGCAGAGCAGCCGTACGGGCGGGGTGTTCATGTACTGCCGCCCGAAGCCGAACGTGGCCTGCTCCCACTGGTCGAGCATCGCCGGCGAGACCGTGGCCATGACCATCGTCTCGTCCATCCGCCGGCGGAGGTTCTCCACCGCGCCGAGCACCTCTTCGTTGAGCTCCTTGAGCCCGACCGACCCGACGGCGCCGCCGGCGAGGAGCTTCAACAGCGTCCTCCGTAGCACGTTCTCGTCCTCCTCGCCCCCGTCCACCGGATGGGTGCCGCCGCCTGACGGGGCGGGCGCACCCCACGGGGCGGGTGAAGTGATATGTCTGTCCTGCTCCGACTCCCCGCCACCCGATTCGCCCGGATGTCCGTGGCCGCAGATGCACGGGCTTTCGAACCCGAGGGCCAGGGGCTCCACCCGGTAGACCGAGCACAGATAGTGGAGGTACTCCGGGCCGGGCCGCTTCATGCCCGACTCGTACGCGGACAGTAGCGTCTCGCCGATGCCTGGGACGGCTTTTCCGTCCTTCTCGAAGAGAGCGCGCACCTGCTCGATCACGTCGGCGAGCGCCACACCATGCGAGAGGCGATGTGCCTTGATCCGAGTCGTGCCGAACTGTGGTCCGCAGTCTTTGTGGATTTCCTCGGCGATCTGGGCCAGGCTACGCCCGGCGGCCAGGCCCCGCGCCCGGATCCGGCGCGCGATCTCCGTCTCCCTGTGTTGCCTGCCGGACATTCCGGCCCCTCTCTCGTGGCCGGCCGCACTCGCAGCCCGTGGTCTCGAGCGGTCCTCGCTTCGTGACGGAGAGTGACTTACTCGTCGCACTCCGCCGACACCATAATGATGGACCATAGTTGGCGCGGCCAAGCCCCCAACATGAACGTGCCGACTAAGGATCGTCTACCGATAGGGGTTTTCTTTCAACCAACATGGGTTTTCCTCCACCTCAGCGCCTCCTGGCCATCGTTGACCCGAGCAGTTCCGTGAGCCATCTTGGGCGCACCAGAGTGAACAGACGGGAACGCAAAGTACACATTCCGTCCGCGAACGGAAGTGAAGGAGGACCTACGGTGGGGGAGGACGATTTCCGGCGCCTGGAATATCTGGTGGCCGAACTCGATGCGCGGGGTCTGCTCGCGCGAGTCGTGCGCACCCCGTCGGGCCGCGCCTACGTACGCGTGATCAACCCCGACGCGACGAGCCTCACGGAGAACGTCGTCTGCCAGGCGGCCGACTACTGGTGGTCCTGGGGTGAGCGGATGCACCGGGCGGACGACCCCGCCGGAGCGGCCACGAAGGTGGCCCGCGTGCTTGCCGCGGTGAGCGAGTAGGGGAAGGCGGCGGCCCCGAGGTGAGAACCGGCGAGAGCGCAGGCGCCGTGGGCCGCCGCATCCACCGCGGCTTTGAAGGGGTGGGCAGGACGCCCGGTGCGGAGCGTGGTCGTCGCGCCGCCCCGGTGCGACGGCGACGCTGCGGCGTCCCGCCCGCCCCGACCCCGCCCGCGCCCCGCGGGCGGGCCGACCGGTTCGCCGGTCGCCACGAACGGCCGTCCGGCCCTGTCGAGCAGGTGGGGCCGGACGGTGATGGGGGGGATCCCCACTTGGAGAACGGCGCCGGGCGCGCTTCCGGGTGCGCGCCCGCGTCCTGCCACACCGTCACTGGAGCGTGTCCGGTCCGCCCTCCGCGGCCCCGGACGGGACGCGCTTCCGTCTTCCCCGGCGATGTGACGGAGGCCGGATCAGTCGGCAGTATTGGCTTCGTCCGAGAACTGCCGCTGATCCGATCCGGGGGGGATCCACCTCGTGTTACCGCTGTCGCCCGTGACGCCGACTCCTGAGCCGACCGTCGTGCCGGACCTGGACGTGCTCGGGGAGAAGATGTCGCAGGCGTGCCAGAACAACGACGGCATCTTCTGCACCGTCCTGAACAGCGCCTTCCCCGAGCGTGACTTCCCCGCCTGGGTGCAGCTCGTGGCGGGCGTCGTCGACGTGCTGATCCTCATCGCCCTGATTCTGGCCGGGGCGCTGGTCATCCGTAACGTCGTTCACCGGCTGATCACCCGGCTCACCATGCGGGCCAGTGTGGGCGTGCTGCCGGAACGGCTGCGCGGCAAGAGCGTGCTGACGAGCACGGAGGCCGCAGCGGCGATCATGACGGAGCGTCGCAGGGCGCGCGCCGAGACGATGGGCTCGGTGCTGCGGAGCCTCGCGTCCGTCGTGATCCTGGGCACCGCGGCCTTGATGGTCTTCGCGAAGCTCGGGGTCGAGCTGGCGCCGCTGCTCACGAGCGTCGGCATCATCGGTGTGGCGGTCGGCTTCGGCGCGCAGGAGCTGGTCAAGGACTTCATCGCCGGCATGTTCATGCTGCTGGAGGACCAGTACGGCGTGGGCGATGTGATCGACACCGGGGTGGCCGTCGGCACGGTGGAGGCCGTCACGCTCCGCATCACCCGCCTGCGCGACTCCGACGGCAAGGTCTGGTACGTGCGCAACGGCACGATCACCCGGATCGGCAACGAGTCGCAGGGCTGGTCGAGGGCCGTCGTGGACGTGCCGGTGCCGTACGACAGCGACGTGGCCACGGTCCGCGAGCTGCTGAACGACCTGGCCCGCGACATGTGGGAGGACCCGGACTACCGCGACACGGTCATCGTCGAGGAGCCGCAGGTCTTCGGCCTGGAGTCGATCTCGGGCTCGTCCGTCATCTTCCGGGTCAGCGTGAAGACCGTGCCGGCGCGGCACCTGGAGGTCGCCCGTGAGCTGCGCCTGCGGGTGAAGCGGGCCTTCGACGAGAAGAGCCTCACGTTCGCCGCCTGACCTTACCGATCGGTACCTGTCTTAGGCTGAATCCGTGACCAGCGAGCAGACCCTGTCCTTCTACGAGGCGGTCGGCGGCGAGGAGGTCTTCGAGCGCCTCGTCCGCCGGTTCTACGAGGGCGTCGCGGAAGACCCCCTGTTGCGCCCGATGTACCCCGAGGAGGACCTCAGCGGCGCGGAGGAGCGGCTGCGCCTGTTCCTCATCCAATACTGGGGCGGCCCGCGGACCTACAGCGAGCAGCGCGGCCATCCCCGGCTGCGGATGCGGCACGTGCCGTTCGTCATCGACGAGGCGGCGCGGGACGCCTGGCTCAGGCACATGGGAGACGCCGTGCGCTCCCTCGGCCTGCCGGCCGAGCGCGAGAAGGAGCTGTGGGACTACCTCGTCTACGCCGCCCACAGCATGGTCAACGCATAAGCGACGGAAGCAGCGGGCAGCCCAAGACTCATGGAAACAACCCCCTGGTGGCGTGATGCCGTCGTCTATGAGATCTACGTCCGCAGCTTCGCCGACGCCTCCGGCGACGGCGTGGGCGACCTGGCGGGAATCCGCGACCGCCTGCCCTACCTCGCCGAGCTCGGCGTCGACGCGATCTGGCTGACCCCCTTCTATCCCTCCCCCATGGCCGACGGCGGCTACGACGTGGCGGACTACCGCGACGTCGATCCGCTGTTCGGATCACTTGCCGACTTCGACGACCTGGTCGCCGACGCGCACGCGCACGGCCTGCGGCTGATGGTGGACATCGTGCCGAACCACAGCTCGTCGGCCCACCCGTGGTTCCAGAAGGCCCTGGCGTCCCCCAGGGGCTCCCAGGAGCGCGAGCGGTACATGTTCAGGGACGGCGGCCCGGAAGGCGGCGGAAGCGGCCACGGAGAGCCGAACAACTGGCTCTCCACGTTCGGGGGCCCGGCGTGGACCCAGGTGCCCGACGGGCAGTGGTACCTCCATCTGTTCGCACCCGAGCAGCCCGACTTCAACTGGCGCAACCCCGAGGTGCGGGAGGAGTTCCTCGACGTCCTGCGGTTCTGGCTCGACCGGGGGGTGGACGGCTTCCGGATCGACGTCGCGATGGGCCTGATCAAGGCGGAAGGGCTGCCGGACACCGATCCGGGCTTCAGCTCGCGGTCGCCGATCTGGAGCCGGCCCGAGGTGCACGACGTCTATCGCGACTGGCGGCGGGTGCTCGACTCCTATCCCGGCACGCGCGTCGCCATCGGCGAGGTCTGGACCGACTCGGCCGAGGACCTCGCGTTGTATGTGCGGCCCGACGAGCTGCACCAGAGCTTCAACTTCGCCTGGCTTGAGGCCCCCTGGTCGGCCACGGCCTTCAGGAAGGTCATCGACGACACCCTCAAGGCCGTCGCCTCGCCGACCTGGGTGCTGTCCAACCATGACGTCGTACGGCATGTGACCCGCTATGGCCAGGGGTCGCTCGACCCGGGGGCCGGCCTGGCCCGGGCCCGTGCGGCGCTGCTCGCCATGCTCGCCCTGCCGGGGTCGGCCTACCTCTACCAGGGTGAGGAGCTGGGGCTGCCCGAGGTCACCGACCTTCCTCCGGAGGCGCGCCAGGACCCGATCTTCGCGCGGTCGAACGGCGAGGTGCCGGGCCGCGACGGCTGCCGGGTGCCGCTGCCCTGGTCGGGCACCGAGCCGCCGTACGGCTTCGGATCGGGCGGGTCGTGGCTGCCGCAGCCGGCCGATTGGGCGGACCTCACGGCCGAACGGCAGGCGGCCGACCCGTCCTCGACGCTCTGGTTCTACCGCCGGGTGCTGCAGACGCGGCGGGAGCTGCGCGGCACGCTGCCCGACGCGATCACCTGGCTGGAGTCGCCGGAGGAGACGCTGTTCTTCCAGCGGGGCCGCCTGATCTGTGTGATCAACTGCGGTGAGGGCGCGGTCGCGCTACCGCCCCACGACCGGGTGCTGATCAGCAGCGGCCCGCTCGACGGCACCGCGCTTCCCGCCGACACGGCGGCCTGGCTACTCACCGAGTGATCCCGCCCTCGCCCCCGCACCGGCCGCCGGCCTCGGCGCCTGCTCCGGCCACCGCGGCCGGTCACGGGGCGTCGGCGAGAAACCGCCTGAGATATGCCAGCTCGTCGTCGTCGAGCCTGCGGGGGCGGGCCTCCGCGGCGTCGTAGGCGACCAGGACCGTGCGCGCCTCGGCGTAGAGCGTCTCGTCGTCGCGGATCTCGTACGCGAGGGTGAAACGCACCCGGGAGATCTCGGTGACCCACATCTCGACGCGTACGGGATCGGTGCGGAAGGTCAGAGGCCGCCGATAGTCGATCTCGTGCCGGGCGACCACGAGGTCCTGCCGGCGGCCGCCGGCTTCACGGGGCCGCTCCCACAGCATGGACACCCGCGCGTCCTCAAGGTAGTCGAGGAAGCGGACGTTGTTGACGTGGCCGAAGCTGTCGATGTCGGCGAAGCGCACCTTGCGCTCGAAGACGAAACGGGTCGACTGCTCTGGAGGATTGCGTAGCTCGGTCACCGGTCAAACCTAACGGGCCCCCGTTCCCGGCACGGAGGCGGGGACGGGGGCCGTGTGAGGCGGAAGGAACGCGGCTCAGTCGCGGGTGAGCTTGCGGTAGGTGACGCGGTGCGGGCGGGCGGCGTCCGCGCCCAGCCGCTCGATCTTGTTCTTCTCGTAGTCGGCGTAGTTGCCCTCGAACCAGAACCAGTTCGAGCCCTCTTCCCACGCCAGGATGTGGGTGGCGATGCGGTCGAGGAACCACCGGTCGTGCGAGGTGATCACGGCGCAGCCCGGGAAGTCGAGCAGCGCGTTCTCCAGGCTGGACAGCGTCTCGGTGTCGAGGTCGTTGGTGGGCTCGTCCAGGAGCAGCACGTTGCCGCCCTGCTTGAGGGTGAGCGCGAGGTTGAGCCGGTTGCGCTCGCCACCGGACAGCACGCCCGCGAGCTTCTGCTGGTCGGGGCCCTTGAAGCCGAACGCCGCGACGTACGCTCGCGAGGGCATCTCGACGTTGCCGACCTTGATGTGGTCGAGCCCGTCGGAGACGACCTGCCAGACGTTCTTGGCGGGGTCGATGCCGGCCCTGCTCTGGTCGACGTACGAGATCTTGACGGTCTCGCCGACGGTGATGGACCCGGTGTCCGGGGTCTCGGACCCGGTGATCATCCGGAAGAGCGTGGTCTTGCCGACGCCGTTCGGGCCGATGACGCCGACGATGCCGTTGCGCGGCAGGTCGAAGGACAGCTCGTCCATGAGCAGCCGGTCGCCGAAGCCCTTGCTCAGCTTCTCGGCCCGGATGACCGTCGTGCCCAGGCGCGGGCCCGGCGGGATCTGGATCTCCTCGAAGTCGAGCTTGCGATACTTGTCGGCCTCGGCGGCCATCTCCTCGTAGCGCTGGAGACGGGCGCGGCTCTTGGTCTGGCGGGCGCGCGCGTTGGAGCGCACCCACTGCAGCTCCTCCTCCAGGCGCTTCTTGCGCTTGGCGTCCTTCTGGCCCTCGACCTTCAGACGCGCGGCCTTGGCCTCAAGGTAGGTGGAGTAGTTGCCCTCGTAGGGGTAGCACCGGCCCCGGTCGAGCTCCAGGATCCAGTTGGCGACGTTGTCGAGGAAGTAGCGGTCGTGGGTGACGGCCAGGACGGTGCCGGGGTACTTTTCCAGGTGCTGCTCCAGCCACTGGACGCTCTCGGCGTCGAGGTGGTTGGTGGGCTCGTCGAGCAGCAGCAGGTCGGGCTGCTCCAGCAGCAGCTTGCACAGCGCGACCCGGCGCCGCTCACCACCGCTGAGCTTGGTCACCTCGGCGTCGGGCGGCGGGCAGCGCAACGCGTCCATGGCCTGTTCGAGCTGGCTGTCGAGGTCCCACGCGTTGCGGTGGTCGAGCGCGTCCTGCAGACGGCCCATCTCCTCCAGCAGCTCGTCGCTGTAGTCGGTGGCCATCTGCTCGGCGATCTCGTTGAACCGGTCGAGCATGGCCTTGGTCTCGGCGACGCCCTCCTCGACGTTTCCGAGCACGGTCTTCGACTCGTTGAGCGCCGGCTCCTGCATCAGGATGCCGACCGTGAAGCCGGGCATCAGCCGGGCCTCGCCGTTGGACGGCTGCTCCAGCCCCGCCATCATCTTGAGCAGCGTCGACTTGCCCGTGCCGTTCGGGCCCAGGACACCGATCTTGGCCCCCGGCAGGAACGACAGGGTGACGTCGTCGAGAACCACCTTGTCACCGTGCGCCTTGCGCACGCGCTGCAACGTATAGATGTACTCCGGCATACCTTCAAGCCTAGGGGATCGCACCGGCAGCGCCGTCCGCGCTGCGCGGAGGTGGGGCCACTGGGGCGGCAGGGAGACAGACCCTGTCCCTGCCGAGCTCCTTCGCGCGATAGAGGGCGAGATCGGCGGCGGCCAGCAGCTCGATCAGGTCCTCACCGTGGACGTTCATGATCGCCACCCCGGCGGAGACCGTGACCGTGACCGTCGCCTGCTCGGCGGGGACGACCATCCGGCCCACCCTGGTGCGCAGCCGTTCGGCCACCCGCCTCGCCTCGTGCACGTCGGCGCCGGGCAGCAGCACGACGAACTCCTCGCCGCCGAACCGCCCCACCACGTCGTACTCACGCAGCTGGGTGCGGAGGGTGGCCGCCACCTGGGCGAGGACCTGGTCGCCCACCAGGTGGCCGTAGGTGTCGTTGACCTTCTTGAAGTGGTCGATGTCCACCAGGACCAGCGCGAGGGCGTCTCCGGTCCGCTGGGCCCTGACGATCTCCGTGTCCGCCTCCCGCTGCCAGGCGGCCGCGTTGAGAAGGCCCGTCTTCGGGTCCGTACGGGCCGCGGCCTGGAGCTGGGCGTGCAGCAGGCTCCGCTGCAGCAGCACGACGGGCGGCAGCACGAGCAGCAGCAGCGCCAGGTTGAGGCCGCAGACGACGGCGACGAGCACGCCGAGGCAGAGCTCGACCGCGTCGAGCAGGACGCGCTCACGGTCCCACAGCACCTCGCCCCAGCGGCCCTCCGGGTCGGACGCGTGCGCCGCGACCGCGATCAGCGCGGTGTTGAGCACCGTGAACAGCACCGCGCAGGCCGCCGCGACCGCGATCGGCCCGCCCTTCCCCGCCGACAGGTCCGCGGCGGAGGGGACCCATCGGTGGAAGACGGCCGAGGCGGAGCCCGCCGCGATCCCGATCGCCGCCGCGCTGAACACGCGGCGATACAGCACGGTCGCCCGGACCCTGAGCTGGAGCAGGATCTGCATCGGAATGGGCGCGAGCAGGGCGTAGACCGGCGGAAGCAGGAACGCCACCGGCAACCACCAGGCGGACAGCAGGTCACGGGAGACACCCGCGGGCATGCCGAGGCGGCGGGTGGCCTCGATGCACACCGCGCCGCACACGGTGAGCGCGCCGAACATGACGAGGTGAGGGGTGTGGAACGCGGTCGACTTCGCCAGCACCGCGATCAGGACCGCGTCGAACGCCACGATCGCGCACACATAGGACACGAGCGCGGGCGGCTGGGCCAGCAGCGGCCATCGATTTCGCGAGCAGATCGCGCTTCGCGGTCTGGCCGAGGTCTGACCGGTTGCCGTCATCCCGCCCCCCAGTAGCCGAAGCCCATCTCACGATGAGTAACACAATAGTTGCGGAGTGTGCGATGCGCGACGGGAACCACTACCTTGGCACGATGGCCATCTGCATCTGAGGGGCTGAAAAGGCATCTGCGGCGGTTTGCGCGACGTACGCTTCGTGTCCTCCTGGGCGGCGGACAGACCGGCTCCGCCCACCGCATGCTACGTGGTGCGGGGAAGCGGCGGCAGCGGCAGAGGAAGTCCCGGCAGGCCGTCGATACTGGTCGCGACGTGCTCCTTCTTGTGGAAGTACGCGCCGAGCGACTCGTCGGTCTCGCGTTCGAACCGCGACCCGTGCAGCGGGCGGTCCCCTTCGTAGGTCATGAACGGGACGGCGTAGCCGCACGTGTCACGGATCTTCTCGGCGGTCACGACGATGATCGCCCGCAGGCCGTGCCGGCTCGGGTCGATAGCCGGGAAGTGGCGCATCAGCCCGGCCCAGCGTGGATCGTCGCGGAAAACCGGCTCGCCCCACCCGCGCGGGGATCTCGCGACGAGGGGTGGTGGTCAGGCGCCTGGCGGGGCGAGCACGATGTCGAAGCGCACCTTGCTCCAGGTGCCTTCGATCACCCGCCCGTCAGGGGTCGGGCTGCCGGGCGGCTGCCGCTCGAACCTCTTGATCAGCGACTCCTTGACTCCGAAGACGGAGTCGTTCCAGCCGATCGGGTCGCCCTCGGGGAAGATGTGCGTCACCAGCGTGCGCCCGTTCTCGTGGCCGACCATGAAGTGCAGGTGCGATGCCCGCAGCGGCGACCGGCCGACCGCGGCCAGCATCCGCCCGACCGGGCCGTCGTCCGGGATCGGGTAGGGCGTCGGGGTCAGCGCCCAGAACCGATAGCCGCCGTCCTCCGCCGAGAACAGGTGACCGCGGGCGGAACGCTTGGCTCCGTCGTACTGCACGTCGTAGAGGCCGGTCTCGTCGGCCTCCCAGACCTCGATGCGCGCGCCCGCGAGCGGGTTGCCATCGGTGTCGGTCACCGTGCCCTCGACCCAGCACGGCTCACCCGGGGCGCCGAAGGCCACGTCGCCGCCGAGCTCGACGCGAGGCGAGTCCTCGACGAAGAACGGGCCGAAGACCGTCGCCTCGGTGGCGTCCTTGTAGGCCGCGTTGTTGACGTTGATGGTCTGCATCGAGGCGCCGAGGGTGTCCGACAGCAGGATGAACTCCTGACGCACGTCGTCGGTGATGTGACCGGCGTTGGTGAGGAAGTCGATCGCGGCGCGCCACTCCTGCTCGGTCAGCCGCACCTCTCGGATGAAGGCGTGCAGGTGCTCGACCAGGGCGACCATCACTTCCTTCAGCCGCGGGTCCGGGCAGCCGGCGAAGGAGGCGACGACGTTCTCGACCAGCTTGGCCTCGACGGCCTGCTGCGCGGGATCGACCTCCCGATGGACGCGCCCCTGGGTGCCGGCCTGGGCCGATCCCGGGTTGCCCTGGTTGCTCATCGGCGCTCTCCTTCCCACGCGGCACGCAGCAGCGCGGTGAGGTTCTCTTCGGTCACGGGGGCCGGGTTGCCGGCCGGCAGGGCGGCCATGATCGGCGCGACCGCCTTGGTGATGCCTTCTTCGGGCATCCCGTAGTCCTTCAGCGCACGCGGCGCGCCGACCTCCGCCCGCAGCGCGGCCAGCCCCTCGACGGCGGTGGCGGTGCCGAAGGCCGCCGCGATGCGCCGCTCGGCCTCGGGCGCGCTCGGAGCGTTGAAAGCCAGCACGTGCGGGAGCACGACGGCGTGGGTCTGCGCGTGGGGCAGGTCGAACATGCCGCCGAGCACGTGGCAGATCTTGTGGTGCAGCCCCGAGCCGGCCGACGCGAACGCGGCCGCGGCGAGGTAGGCGCCGTACAGGGTCTGCTCGATGCCCTCGATCGCGCCGCCGTCCGCGGCGACGACGGGCAGCCCGGCGGCCAGGGCGCGGATGCCCTCGCCCGCCAGCGCCTGATCGATCGGGTCCGCCCGCGGTCCCCACATCGAGTCGACGCAGTGGGCCAGCGCGTTGAGCCCCGACGCCACGCTCATGTCGGCGGGCAGCGAGGTGAGCAGCTCGGCGTCGTAGACGATCGAGCGCGGCAGCACCTTGTCGTCGACGCCGGTGGTCTTGGTCCCGCTCTCGGTCAGGCCCCAGACGTTGGTCGCCTCGGAGCCCGCGTAGGTGGTCGGGACGGCGACGACCGGCAGGCCTGTCGTCAAGGCGACGGCCTTGCCCAGCCCGGTGGCGGACCCGCCGCCCACGGTGACCACGACCTCGGCCTCGGCCGCCGCGGCGGCCGTCCGTGCCCGCCCGGCCACCTCGACCGGGACGTGCATGACGACCTCCTCATGCCGCCGCACGACCGGCAGCCGTGCCGCGATCGGGTCGGCGACGGCGGCCGCGCGCTCGGAGGCGATCAGCATGACCCGCTGGGCGCCGAGGAGGGAGACCTCCTCGGCAACCGCCTCCGGCGAGCCGCCGGAGGCGAAGACGACACGCTGCGGCAGCGTCGCGTGGACGAACCTCATGCCCGCCTCCGAAGCATCGCGTGGACGAACCTCACGCCCGCCTCCGCGGCTTCAGCGCCGGGGCCCGCAGTGCGCCGGGCGGGACGTCGGGCAGGCTCGTCGCACGCCGGGCGATGTGCGTGCCGGGGCGGGCCAGCGGCATGCCGGACTCCTCTGTCTTGCGAAGTTAGCCCGGTCATAGTACAGATCGGCGACCTCATGACCAGGACCCACGGCCACCGTCTCCAGCGGCATCCCAGCCGCGGCCGCCGTCGACGCGATCACTACCCGCGCTGCCGGCCGGCCCGCTGGGCGATCACCGTCGCGGGCACGCATCGGACAGGCCCTGGCCGGTGTCAATTCCGGCACGCCGCACCAACGCTCACCGCACTCCAGATGCTTCTCGCCACCTCCTGGGCCGCCGCTCGCCGGCCTGCTCGCAGCGCCCATCTGAGCACCTGACAAGGCACTGCTACCAAGCCGTCGCCACATAACCGCGCCAGACGACTGACTCACCAGGCTTCGCGACAGGCCCTTAGGCCGCCAGCGCGGGCGGGAGCCAGGCGGCCTCGCCGCCGTCGCCCAGGCCGCGCTCCGGCTCCGTCACCTCGTCCGTCACATCGCCTGTCGCCCTGTCGGTCGTCTCGTCCGATGCGTCCGCCGCGCTTTCCATCGTGCCGTTCGTCGCGGCGTCCGTCGTACCGTTTTCTCCGCTGATCTCCGCCGTGCCGAGTCTCGTGCCGATTCCCCCTGTGCCGATCTCTCCGCTGCCGCTGCTTCGGGGCGCCGCGTCGTGTTGGCCCCGCGCGCCGACGAGGGCGTCGAACGCCTCGTCGTCGTCTCCGTCGGCGATGGACGCCGCGCCGGGCCCGCCGAGGCCGCTGAACCCGCTGGGGCCGCTGCGGCTGGTCAGCTCCCATTCCCGCGTCGCGTCTTCCATCGCGTGGCGCTCGTCGTCGCTCGGCGCGCCCGCCGCGTAGGCCCGGATCGGCTTCTCGAACGTGGCGATGCCCCACTTCAGGTCATGGCCCACCGAGCTCGCCTCGATCTCCGCCCAGAACCGCTGCTCACCGTCGCGCTCGAACTGCTTGATCCGCAGCTTGCCGTACACCACGACAGGGTGTCCCCTGCGGATCGACTGCTGCACGTTGTCGGCCAGCCCGCGGTAGCAGCGCACGGTGTAGTAGGTGGTGTCCCTGGTCTGCCAGGTGTTGGTCTGCTGGTCGAGGACGCGCCTGTTGACGGCCATCCGCATCGAGGTGACACGCGAGCCGTCGCGGAACTGGTACTGCCGGGGGTCGTCGGTGACGTTCCCGCTCAGCGTGACGTAGATGTCGTTCATCGGAGTGCCTCCCCGGCCCGGTCACTCGCCGGGCTCGGGGGACACACTGGCCGCGCGTCGCACCGCCTCACAGGCCAGAACCGCGTTCTGTGGACGAAGCCACGCCTGTGGACAGCTCTCCCGGCCGGCCTGCCGACGGGTGGGCGGCCGGAGGTCCAGGCCTGGTGGCGGTACGTCTCGGGCGGGAGGTCCAGTGGCGGTGTGTCCGACGGCGTCGTACGGAGCAAGAACGCCGCGCGGGGGGATCCCCGGGGCGCGGCTGTTCCGTTCAGCGGCGGGTGGCCGCCATCGCGCCAAAGAACTCGTTGTAGCGCTGCAGCTCGCGTTCGAGCGGCTGGACGACCATTTCCTGCGCCAGGGCGCCGACCCGGCGTCTCATGTCGCGCTCTAGCCGGTCGCGTTCCTTGCCGGCGGCGAGGACCACGAAGTTTCTGCTCGCCATGGCCGAGAACAGGCCGAGCCCGAGGACGCTGAGGATCATCAGCCCCACCCAGGGCAGCACGGCCACGTCGCCGAGGACCTCGGACGGCGGACGGCCCACCTTGAAGACCCCGTACGCGAAGATCGCGCCCGCCCAGGCGAGGCTCGCGACGAACATGAGCACCAGGAGGTACTGCCAGATCTTCAGCAGCCACCACCAGACGGGCACGCGGTCGAGCGGCGGGGCCACCTCCGACAGCTCGCCCGACAGCGCCTCGGGAAGATCGTCCACCCGCGAGCGGGCCGCCTCGCGCACGCCGTCGCGCCACACCTCCGGCATGCCGGCCGTCAGACCGTCGGCGAGCGCCTGCACCGCGTTGTCCACCTCGGCGGGCTGCGCGGTGACCGAGCTCGCGACGAGGCCGCGGATGTCGTCCTTCACTGCCCCCAGGCGCAGGCTCTTGAGCGGGTCGGGCCGCATCCGGGCCACCCATCGCGCGTACGGCCAGCCGACCCAGTCGTCCGACCGGACGGCGTACACGTTCTCCATGGCCTCGCCGAGAGCGGAGACGCCGATCGCGTCGCACAGCGCCTCGACCAGCCCGGCGCGCCGGGCGCCGTCCACCGTGGGCTCCACCCGCAGCAGCTCGGGCACGTGCTTGACCAGTCGCTGCACCAGCCGGTCGAGGTCGGCCTCCAGGCGCTGGTAGGCCGCGCGCCGGACGGCAACGGACTCGGCCAGGACGGCCTTCAGGCTGTCGACGCCCTTGCCGGTGGTGGCGGACGTCGCGACCACCCGGGGATGGGTGACGCCCTCACGCCGGAGAAGCTCCTCCAGGTCGGCCACGCACTCCGCCTGCTCCTCCGGGGTGAGCCGGTCGGACTGGTTCAGCACGAAGACCGTCACCGCGTCGTGCCGGTTCAGCTCGGTCACGTAGCGCCGGTGCACCGAGGCGTCGGCGTACTTCTGCGGGTCGAGCACCCACACGATGAGATCGGCCACCTGGATCAGGCGGTGGGCCTCGTGGTCGGTGAGCGCGCGGATCGAGTCGTGGTCGGGCAGGTCGAGCAGGATGAGCCCGTGCAACTGGCTCTCGCCCTTGTCGAGGGCGCTGGCGCGGGCGAACCGGTGCCGCCACTGGATCTGCAGCCAGTCGAGCAGCGGGCCCGCGCCGTCGATGCCCCAGACGCAGGCGTGGGTGCGCGCCGTGGTCGGCCTGCGTACGCCGATGGGCGAAAGCTCCAGCCCGGAAACGGCGTTGAACAAGGACGACTTGCCGCTGCCGGTGCCACCGGCGAGCGCGACGACCGTGTGGTCGGACGACAGTTTGAGCCGGTCGCCGGCGCGCAGCAGGAGCTGGGCGGCCTCGGTGACCAGCGCCGGGTCGAGCCGGCCCTGTCCCAGCTCGACGATCTTGGCCAGGGCGGCGAGCCTGGAGCCGAGCCCGTGCCGGGTTTCGGCGGTGCTGAGAGCCGTCATGGATTCCTCACCGTGGTGCCGGAGACGTACCCGCGCGTGATCTGCCGGATCGGCTCCGTCGTCATCGTGCGACCTCGAGGTTGTACGTTGCCTGGTAGAGCCGCGTCGCCGCGGCCTCGTCCGGGATTCCGGCGCTGTCGAGCGCGTCGACGTATCGGAGGGTCTCCTCGTCGAAGAGCAGGCCGACGCGGGCGCGCAGATCGCTGCGGGCCTTGGCGGTGATGTTGCGCAGCGACTCGGCACCGAGCAGGCCGCGCAGCATCCGCTGGGGCAGCGTGCCGGCGCCCGCACCCGCCGGGGCGTCCGTGGCGCCGTAGCCGAGCAGCCCGATCATGAAGATCAGCGAGAGCGACTCCACGTCGAAGGAGATCAGCTTGGCCACCGAGCGCTTGGTCACGCCCTCGGTGCGGATCAGCTCGGTGACGTGGTCCTGCCAGGCCGTGACGGTCCTGGTGGTCCTGCGCGCGATCTCCTCCGACGGGCGGCCGAGCCCAGGCGTCGCGGCCAGGCGGTCGCCCGCGCCCGCCCGCTGCCGCCAGCGCGTCACGACCTCCTCCGCGGCCTGCTGGACGGCCGAGTTGATCAGCGCTTCGAGGCCCGACCGCAGGGCGGTCTTCAGCCCGCGCACCCGCTCCGGGCCCTGCTGGTGGCTCTTGGCGCCGCCGCGGCGCAGGTGAAGGGTGCGCATGAGGTCGCCCGTGCCGGCGAAGTCCTGCCACCGCGCGAGCACCTCCCCGCGCAGCAGCGAGCCGTCCCTGGTCGCCTCGTCGATCCGCGTCAGGGCGCCCATGTAGGCCGCGTCGACGTCGGAGCGCAGATCGGCGCGCAGGGCGACCTGGGTTTCGAGGTGCCGGGCGAGCGCGGGCAGCCGGGTGCGGAAGCTGTTCAGCACGCCGTTCAGCGTCGTCTTGACCGCCGCCTCGCGCCGCTCGTCGTCGGCCGACAGCCCGGACAACCAGATGCGCAGATCCGCGATCTCGATCTCGGGCAGCCGCCCGTCCTGTACGGACGTCTCGTTGATGACGAAGCACTCGACCTCGCCGAGGCCGTACTCGTTCAGCATCCGGCCGAAGTGCTTGACGACGACCTCACGGGATCTCGGCGGCACCCGGGACAGCACGATGACCAGGCGCGCCCCGCGTTCCTTGGCCCGGCGCAGCAGGCCCCAGGACGGCGCGTCGGCGTACCGGGACGCCGTGGTGACGAACACCCACACGTCGGCGGCGTCCAGCATGCGGTGCGCGATCTCGTGGTGTTCCTCCACGACCGAGTCGATGTCGGGCGTGTCGAGCAGGGCGATTCCCCGGGACAGGGACGGGCTCGACGTCAGCACCACGCTGCCGGCCGGGGCGTCCCGCGTGGGCTCCTCAAGCCTCTGCAGGCCGCCCAGAAGGTCGCCCTGCGCGTACCACTCGTGGTCGTCGGGGTGACAGACGATCACGGGCGTCGCCGTGGTGGGGCGGCGCACTCCCGTGGCCGAGACCTTCCCTCCGGCGAGCGAGTTGACGATGGTGGACTTGCCCGCTCCCGTCGAACCGGCGATGGCGATCAGCGCGGGCGCGGTGCTCATGTGCACTCGCGGGATGACGTAGTCGTCGAGCTGCGCCAGGACCGCGGCCTGCGCCTTGCGCGCCTCCTCGGAGCCCGGCACGTCGAGACCGAAGTGCAGGCCCTTCACGGCCGTACGGAGCTGGTTGAGCGCCTCGGTCAGCGCCGCCGAGACCGGCTCCGGCATCGGGAACGAACGGACCCGATCGCCGTCGGAGTCATTGGACTCGTCGGTCTCTTCTGTCTCCTCGGTCTCGCCGGGCTCCCGGGTCTCGCCGGGCTCATCGGCGGCATCCTCGGCGACCTCGGCATGATCGGCGGTGTCCTCGGCATGCTCCGCGTCTTCGGCGCCCTCCGCGTCGTCCGCACGGCTCTGCGGCGCGTCCTCTGCCTCCACCACCGGCTCGCCCTCGGATCCGGGGCCCGAGGGAGGCGAGGCGCTCTGCGCGGCGGGGCGGTCCGCTGTCTCGTCGTCGCGGATGGCGCGGAACGCGACGGTCCGCTCCCCCGGCGACTCCGGGTGCGCCCCGCTGTCCCGCTCCCCGGCGTCCCGCTCCGCGACGTCCCGCTCCTCGGTCACGGCGTCACCGGAACCCGCACCGGTCCCGTGGTCGGGCGTGTTCCTGGCTGCCGATCTCACGGGATCCGCTCCGCTCGCACCATTTCGATCTCCTGGCCGACCTTGACGACCTCGCCGACGATGACGATCGCCGGAGGCCGCACCCCGGCCGCGGTCACCCGTTCCGCCACCGTCGACAGCGTCGCGGTAACGGCTCGTTGCGTCGGAAGAGTACCGTCCTGTACCACCATCACGGGAGTTTCCGGTGAACGTCCGTCTCGAACGAGTGTTTCGGCGATCTCCTTGATCCGTTCGACGGCCATGAGCAGTATCAGAGTTCCGTTCGATCTCGCCAATCCGGGCCAGTCGACGGTGGACCTGGAGTCGCCGGGCGGGACGTGCACGGAGATGACGTGGAACTCCTGGCTCACCCCGCGATGGGTGACCGGAACCCCGGCTGCTCCGGGGACCGCGACCGCGCTGGTGATCCCGGGCACCACGGTCACCGGGATGCCCGCCCGGGCGCAGGCGATCATCTCCTCGCCGCCGCGGCCGAAGACGAAGGGATCGCCGCCCTTCAGCCGCACGACGAACCTGCCCGCGCGGGCGTGCTCGACGAGCAGTTCGTTGATCTTCTCCTGGGACAGCGACCGGCCGTACGGCACCTTCGCCGCGTCGATCAGCTCGACGTCGGGCGACAGCTCGTCCAGGAGCGCGCGCGGCGCGAGGCGGTCGGCCACGACCACGTCGGCCTGGGCCAGGAGCTGGCGTCCGCGCACGGTGATCAGGCCGGGGTCGCCGGGACCGCCGCCCACCAGCGCGACGCCGACGGGCTTGGTGCGGTGCCGCCGGGCGTCGACGGTGCCGTCGCGCAGCGCGCCCACGATCGCGTCGCGGATGCCGGCCGCGCGGCGGGGATCGCCGCCCGCGGTGACCGCCACGCCGACCTCGTCGACCCGCCCGCTGGCGGGGGTCCAAGCCGCGGAGGCGTCCTTGTCGTCGGCGCGCACGCACCAGATGCGCTTGGCCTCGGCCTCGGCGGCGACCGCGGTGTTGACGTCGCGGTGGTCGGTGCAGGCGTGCACCAGCCAGGCGCCGTCGCAGTCGCCGACCTGGTAGGGCCGCCGCTCCCAGATCACCCGGCCCGTGGCGATGAGGTCGTCCAGCGCCGGGGTGACACTGGGCGAAACCAGGGTGACGGAGGCTCCGGCGTCGAGCAGTGCGGGAACCCGTCGCTGAGCGACGCGTCCCCCGCCGACCACGAGCACCCGCCGCCCGTCAAGGCGGAGGCCGAGCAGGTAGGGCGCCATGACCCCTGTCTCCCTAGAGCGTCAAGTGTGCATTGTTAGGAGGCAAACCTACCCGCTGGGCTCGGGCGACATTCACAGGATGAGACTTGTGAGTCCACAGAGCGATCGGCCGCGGGCCGCGCCGCCTCCACTCGCCCTTGCCGCCTGCGGGCCGCGCCGCCTCACTCCGCCTTGTCGGCCACGCCCGCGGAGTCGAAGGTGGCGACCTCGTGCATGACCCGCGCCGCCGCGCTGACCAGAGGGTGGGCGAGCAGTCCGCCGGTGCCCTCCCCCAGCCGCAGCCGCAGGTCGACGAGCGGGTCGAGACCGAGATGGGCCAGCGCCACCGCGTGGCCGGGCTCGGCCGAGCGGTGCCCGGCCAGGCAGTAGCCGATGGCGTCGGGCGCGAGCCCGCCGGCCGCCAGGGCCGCGGCTCCGGCGATCACGCCGTCGAGGATGACCGGCACCCGGGCCGCCGCGGCGCCGAGCACGAATCCGGCGATGGCCGCGTGCTCCAGGCCGCCGACCGCCGCGAGCACGCGCAGCGCCTCGCCGGGCCCCTCGGGTCCGGCTCCCGCCTCGGCGATGCCGTTGACCCGCAGGCCGCGCCGTACGATCTCGATCTTGCGCTCGTAGGTGGCGTCGTCGACGCCGGTCCCCCGGCCGGTGACCTCGGCGGCGGGCCTGCCGGTGAAGGCGCAGATCAGGGCGGCCGACGCGGTGGTGTTCGCGATGCCCATGTCTCCGGTGACCAGGCAACGGGCGCCCGCCTCCACCAGGTCGCGGGCGACCTCGATCCCGGCCGTGAGGGCGGCCGTGGCCTGCTCCTCCGTCATGGCGGGCCCCTGCGACAGGTCGGCCGTGCCGTACGCGACCTTGCGGGCGAGCAGCCGGGGCGCGGGCGGCAGGTCGGCCGCGACGCCGACGTCGACCACGGTCACCGACGCGCCCACCTCGGCGGCGAAGGCGTTGGCGACCGCGCCTCCCGCCGTGAAGTTGGCCACCATCTGCGCGGTGACCTCCTGCGGCCAGGGGCTGACCCCCTGCGCGTGCACGCCGTGGTCGGCGGCGAAGATCGCGAGGGCGGCCGGGGCCGGGAGCGGCGGCGGGCACGTCCCTGCGATGCCGGCGAGCCGCACCGCGACGTCTTCGAGCACCCCGAGCGAGCCGCTCGGCTTGGTGAGCCTGTCCTGGTGGGCCCTGGCCTCCGCCATGGGGCCGGGCTCGACCGGGCGGATCGCGCCGATCGTCTCGCCGAGGGGGGACGTCATGCTCTCTCCTTCTGCGCGGCGGCCACACGGCGCCTGACGTAGCGCGTCGGCTACGGCAGGCCGGTTACACCACGCTGGCGATTCCGGGCTGGGGGAGCGGCCCGTCCGGGGCGTCTCCGCGGGGCTCCTCCCCCGCGTCGCCGCGGCCGGCCACGCCGATCATGCTATCGGCCCCGTCAGCGCCTGCCGTTTCCGGTTCCGGCCTCTCGCCGTCGACTCCCTGGAAGGCGTCCGCGTCGAGCGGCTCGCCGCCGGTCTCCCCGGCCGTGGTCAGCCGCGGGGCGATGGCGGTCACGAGGCCAGCGTCCTTCGCGGCGCCCGGGCCCGCCTCCGGCGTACGCCGCGGGGGGAACGGCGGCCGGGTCACCGGCAGCCCGGGGGACGGGCGGCGGGCGGCGGGCGCCGAGGACTGACCGCCTCCGGCGAGCGCCTCCTCATACCTGTCGATCACCACGTCGGCGAGGCCCTCGCAGTCGCCGATCACCTCGGCGCAGCGGATGTCGAGGCCCTCGTGGTTGGCGCCGTACGCCAGGGCCTGGGCCCAGATGCGTTCGAGGACTCCGCCGGCGAACAGGACGTACGGCAGGACGATCACGCGCTTGGCGCCGAGCCTGCGGCAGCGCTCCAGGCCGCCCGGCACGCCGGGGCGGGTGTGCGACACGTACGCCGTCTCCACGGTCAGCAGGTCGGCGGCGTGGGTCTCCCAGAACAGCCGCGAGACCCGGTGGACCTCGGCGTTGACGGCGGGGTCGGTGGAGCCGTGCCCGACCAGGACGACCGCGGTCTCGCTGGGGGCGATCTCGGCGGGCGGCTCGTCGGTCACGAACCGCGGCATCTCCGCGCGGGCGTCCGCGAGCCGCTCCGCGAGGAGCCTGAGCACGCGCGGGTCGGGCCCGAGGGGGCGGCCGAGGTCGTATTCGAGCGTGGGATGCCGCTCCTGCTCCAGTGCCATGGTGCCCGGGATGTCCCCGAGCGCGCGCCGGTCGCCGGTGAGGCTGAGCGGCACCGCGATCAGGTGGTGGTGTCCGCGGGCCACGAGAGAGGCGATGGAGTCGCCGAGCGGGGGGCGGGCGTTCGTGATGAAGCCGCCGCTCACCTCGGCGGGAAGCCCGTCAAGGCGGCAGCGGAGGCGGTGAACGAACCTGCCGAACTCGGCGACGCCGGTCTCATCATGGGTGCCGTGGCCGATGAGCAGCAGCGGCGGTTTCATCTAGCTGATCTCCCCTGCAGTTGACCTGCGTGTCGTTCACAATCCCCCGCCCCGCCCGGGCCGGCGCCACCCCGTTCGCGTGCCGGGACGGATCTCCCGCATCTGGATGCGCGCTCACCGGCCGGCGGGAGGCTCACGGCTGGCGAGGATAGCCTTCCGGCCCCCAATCATGGTGGCCACTTGACCGATGGGCACAGGGGCTAGGGGGATTCTTTACCTATTGCCATGAAATTTCCCCGTTGAGCATGCCGAACAGGACGGCGTCGGCCCAGCCCCCGGGGACCGGCAGCGCCCGGCGCATGATGCCCTCCTCGATGAACCCGGCCTTCCTCGCGACCCCCTGGCTCGCGCGGTTGCCCGTCGCGACCAGCAGGTGGACCCGATGGAAGCCGAGATCGAACAGGTAGGCCGTCGCCAGTCGCGTGGCCTCCACCGCGTACCCCCTGCGGCGGGCCCACGGCGCGATCCAGTAGCCGAGCTCGGCGTCCCCGCGTTCATGGTCCTCACGTTGCACGCCGATGGCTCCGGCGAGCCGTTCCCCGTCCTTCGGCTGGATCGCGAAGTTGCCACCATAGCCGGGGCCGTTCGCGTGCGCGAGCCGGGTGCACCACTCCAGCGCCCGCTCCAGCGTGTAACCCTCGGCCCACGGCATCCATCGGGCGATCTCGGGGTCGCCCTTGACCGCGTCGACCACGTCGAAGGCGTCCTGCCGGGCGAACGGCCGCAGGACCAGCCGCTCGCTCTCGATCCTGCGGCGCGGGACCGACCGCTCGTCGCCGCGCAGCCTGCCGAAGACCACCAGGTCGTGCGGGCCGTCGTCCTCGAATCCCGCGCCGCGGAGCAGTCCCTCACGGATGAAGCCGGCCTTCTCCGCGACCCTGATCGACGCGAGGTTGTCGGCGTTGGCCCGCAGTTCGATCCGCCGCAGCGGACCCTCCCCGAGCAGGCGGCCGACGAGACCGCGGAGCGCCTCGGTCGCGTATCCCCGGCGGCGGTAGCCGGGATGCACGCCGTATCCCACCTCGGCGGTGCCCATGCCCCACTGGGCCTTGAAGACCGTGATCGACCCGACCACGCCGTGCCGCGCGTGCATCGCGAGGTGGATGCCCTGGCCCGAGCGCCACAGCTCGTGCACGCCGTACGACAGCCACTGCGCGATGCCGGACGCGTGCCCGGGTGCGCCCGGGGGCAGCGCGGTGGTGTGCGCGCCGTCCTCGATGATGGCCCGCACCTGGCCCGCGTCCCCGGGACCGAACGGCCGCAGGATCAGCCGTTCCGTGTTGATCGTCAGCCGCTCGTCGAACAATACGTCGCTCCATCCCAGAAGAGGATTTTTCACCCGTCGGGGGTTATGTGGGACACGGCCGCACCGCTCCCGATGTTTGGGGCAGGCGGTCCGGGTACGAGGCACGTCAGTGACCCTAATCGGGAGGTGAGGTCATGAGTATCCAGCGCGGCAGCGACAAACACGGCCGCCGGCTCGACGAGGAGCAGAAGCACGAGACGCAAGGCCTCGTGCAGGGCGCCGGACCCACCCGCGTCGAGGAGTGGCGCGAGCCCGAGCCGACGCAGCAGCCCGAGGACGACATGTCGCCGCCCCGCCGGCACCCGCCCGGGCACGAGCCCGGGACGCCGCTCGGCATCACCCCAGCCGACGTGGAACGCCGCAGTCACCTCGCCACCTGGCTCAGCGACGCCGGGTTCCCCGCCGACCCGGCCAGGCTGATCGCCCACGCCCGGCGCAAGAACGCTCCCGACGCCGTGATCGAGGCCGTACGGCGGCTGCCCGAAATGACGTTCCACAACATCGCGGAGGTCGCGAAGGCCCTTGGACTCGGAGTCGAACGCCAGCGCTGGTAGGGAGGGCCCGTGAGACTGGACTTCATCCGCGGGCTGTACGAGCGCAGTGGCCCGTACGCCTCGGTATACGTCGACACCGACCGGTCCTCCGAGGGCACGGCCAACGTCGTCCAGCGCCGGTGGGCGCAGCTCAGGGAACGGCTCGCCGAGGAGGGAGCGCCCGCCTCCGCGCTCGACCCCATCGGCGAGCTGATGTCCGATCCGGCGTGGGCCGCGCCCGGGCGCGCGGTCTTCGCCGTGGAGGGCGAGGTCGTGTTCACCGAGGCGCTCCGGCACCGTCCGCGCCGGCAGACCGCACGCTGGTCGCCGCTGCCTCACGTGGTGCCGCTGCTCGCGCAGCGCGGCGAGCACGTGCCGCACATCGAGGTGCTGGCCGACCGGGCCGGAGGCGACGTCGCGGTGGTGGCCGACGGGCGGCGGCGCGAGCTGACGGTGGAGGTGGCCGACCCGACCCGGCCGCTCCAGAAGACCGGCCAGGGCGGCTGGTCGCAGGCCAACTTCGACCGGGAGGTCGAGGAGGGCTGGCGCCGCAACGCCGTGGCCCTCGCCGAGGTGGTGGAGAAGGAGGCGCACCGCATCGGCGCGGAGGTCGTGGTGCTCGCCGGCGATCCCAAGGCCCGCGGGCTCGTGACCGACCACCTCGGCAAGGACGTCGTACGGCGGCTGACGGTGGCCGAGCACGGCAGCCGGGCCCCGGGCGCCGACCTGGACCACTTCCGGCGGGAGGTCGAAGAGGCCTGCCGGGCCTGGATCGAGCGGCGCTGCGAGGAGCTGCTGAACACGTACGCGTCGGGCAACGCCGTGGCGGGCCTGGCGGAGACGGCACGCGCGCTGCGCGACCGGCGGGTGGCCGTGCTGCTGATGCACGACGACCCGTCCTCCACGGCCATGATGTGGATCGGCCCAGAGCCCACGCATCTGTCGACCGACCCTGCGGAGCTGGCCGCCTGGGGGGTCGAGGAGCCCATGCGGGAACGCGCGGACGCCGCCCTCGCACGGGCGGTGGCCGCGACCGACGCCGAGCTCTGGTTCGTCCCGAGGCTGGAGTCTCCCGACGGGATCGGCGCGCTGCTGCGCTTCTGACCCCCGGGTTCATGACCCGGAACGGCTAGTGACGTGTAGGCGTGCGACCCAGGGCGTGCGACCGCCGGCTTGCGATCCGGGGCTTTCGCGCCCGGGTCAGCACGCCCGGGCTGTCGCGCCCAGGTCTTCGCGCCCGGGTGCTCGCGCCGGGGTCAGGTCACGATCAGCACTTCGAGCGTGCGGGGGCCGTGCACGCCCTCGACCCGGTTCAGCTCGATGTCGCTGGTCGCCGAGGGGCCGCTGATCCAGGTCAGGGGCCGAGTGGGGGTGAGCCGGGCGACGGCGTCCGGCACGTTGGCGACGATCTCTGCGGCCCGCACCACGCACAGGTGATAGTCGGGCACCAGCGTGAGCGCCCGCCGGCCCTGGCCCGGCCCGGCGTCGAGGACGATCGTGCCGGTCTCCGCGATCGCGACCGCGCAGGTGGTGAGCACGCCGTCCACGGCGTCGAGCTCGGCGGCGCTCAGCGGCGGGTCGTCGGCGACCGCCTCCGCGTCCGCGGCGGCGAGCCACGGCGCGGGGAACCCGGCGGGCACGACCACCCGCCGCGCCCCGCGATCGGCGAGAGACCGCGCGACGCGTTCCGCCACGCCCGGCTCGTCCACGAGGTGGACCACGGCGCGGTAGTCGCGGACGCGCTCCTCGAACAGGCGGATGTCACCCGGCTCGTCCGACGGCCCGCGGTAGGCGCGGGTGATCTCGACGTCGGGCACGCCCGCCAGGGCGCGGCGGACCCGGCCGAGGATCAGGTCGCGGGAGCTCATCGGCGTCCTCCGTCCGTGCGGTCCCACCAGTCGCGGAACGACTCCTTCGGCACCTCGGGGAGGTCTCTGGTGTCGGTCCAGCCGCCGAGCGGCCCGGGGAGCCTGCGGGGCACGAGCCGACGCAGCCGTGCCCCGGCCCGCTGCAGGCGCGCGAGCCGTCCCGACCGCTCCAACACCCATCCGGCCGCCGCCATCCCGGCGCGCTCCGGCCAGGGGTGGCGGGCCCGGGAACGCAGGTCCACGAGTACGGACGGGATGTCGATGGCCACCGGGCAGACCTCGTAGCACGCGCCGCACAGCGAGGAGGCGTACGGCAGCGAGCGGTCCAGCTCGGAGCCCATGCCGCGAAGCTGCGGCGTCAGGATCGCCCCGATCGGCCCGGGATAGACCGACCCGTACGAGTGGCCGCCCACCCGCTCGTACACCGGGCAGACGTTGAGGCAGGCCGAGCAGCGGATGCAGCGCAGCGCCTGCCGCCCCACCTCGTCGGCGAGCACGCCGGTGCGGCCGTTGTCGAGCAGCACGAGGTGGAACTCCTGGCCCTCGGCCGCGCCGGTCCACATGGAGGTATAGGGGTTCATCCGCTCCCCGGTCGAGCTGCGGGGCAGCAGTTGCAGGAAGACCTCCAGGTCGCGCCAGGTCGGCAGCACCTTCTCTATGCCGACCACGCTGATCAGGGTGCGCGGCAGCGTGAGGCACATGCGGCCGTTGCCCTCGGACTCCAGCACGACCAGCGTGCCGGTCTCGGCGATCGCGAAGTTGGCCCCGGAGATCGCGACCTTGGTCTTGAGGAAGCGCTCGCGCAGGTGGAGCCGGGCCGCCTCGGCCAGCGCGGCGGGCTCGTCGGTCAGGTCCTCGGGGGCGGGCCGCCCCCAGCCGGACATGTGCTCGGCGAAGATCTCGCGGATCTCCGCGCGGTTGCGGTGGATCGCCGGGACGAGGATGTGCGAGGGCCGGTCGTCGCCCAGTTGCACGATGAGCTCGGCCAGGTCGGTCTCGTACGCCGTGATGCCCTGCTCGAGCAGCGCCTCGTTGAGGCCGATCTCCTGGGTGACCATCGACTTGACCTTGACGACCTCGGTCTCGCCCGTGGCCTTCACCAGGCCGGCGACGATCCGGTTGGCCTCGGTGGCGTCGGCGGCCCAGTGCACGTGGCCCCCGGCCGCCGTGACGGACTCCTCCAGCCGCACCAGGTATTCGTCCAGGTTGCGGAGCGTGTGCTCCTTGATCGCACGGCCGGCCTCGCGCAGCTCGGCCCAGTCGGGCGCCTCCGCGACGACGCTCGCCCGCCGTGCCCTGATCGTCCGGGTCGCCTTGCGCAGGTTGAACCGCAGCTGCGAGTCCCGTACGGCTCTCGCGGCGTTGCGGGGGAAGGGACGGTCCGCCGGCATGCCGAGGAAGGTGACGCTCATCGCACCCCCGCCGTCTCGGTCGAGCAGAGGATCTCGGCCAGGTGCGTCACCCGCACGCCGGACTTCTGGCGGCCGAGCATGCCGCCGATGTGCATGAGGCAGGAGTTGTCGGCCGCGCACAGCACCTCGGCGCCGGTGTCGAGGACGGCGCGCACCTTGTCGGCGCACATCGCCGCCGACGCGTCGGCGTTCTTCAGCGCGAAGGTGCCGCCGAAGCCGCAGCACTCCTCCGCGCCCGGCAGCGGCACCAGTTCGAGCCCCTTGACCTGGCGCAACAGCGTCAGCGGGCGGTCGCCCAGGTGGATGCCGCGCAGGGAGTGGCACGTCGGGTGGTAGGTGACCCGGTGGGGGAAGTAGGCCCCCACGTCGGTCGTCCCCAGCACGTCGATCAGGAACTCGGTCAGCTCGTAGGTCTTCGGCACGACCTGCGCCACCGCGTCGGCGAAGGGCCCGGACGACCCGGCCAGTTTGGGGTACTGCTCGCGGATCATGGCCGCGCACGAACCCGAGGGGACGACGACCGCGTCGTAGCCGCGCAGCGCCGCCACGCTGCGCCGGGCCAGCCGTACGGCCTCGTCCCGATAGCCGGTGTTGGCGTGCATCTGGCCGCAGCAGGTCTGGGCGCGGGGGAAGTCCACCTCGACGCCGAGGCGGCGCAGCAGGCGCACGACCGCACGCCCGGTGTCCGGGAAGAGCGTGTCGTTGACGCAGGTGACGAACAGGGCTACCCGCACATGCCCTCCTGACGTGTATGGTCAGACCAAATATGGTCAGACCATACATCCTGGTGCGCATGCGGCGACACCAGGCATCGGAGGAGCAGTGGTGACCCCCGGAGATCGCCGGCGTACGGACGCCCGCCCGCGCGCCTTCGAGGAGGTGCTCGCGCGCATCGAGGAGCGGATCGCGGCCGACGGCCTGACCGTGGGCGACCGGCTGCCGGGCGAACGGCAGCTCGCCGAGCAGCTCGGCGTGGGCCGGTCGTCGGTCAGGGAGGCGCTGCGCGTGCTGGAGACCCTCGGGGTGGTCGCGTCGCAGGCCGGCCGGGGCCCGGACGCCGGGGCGGTGCTCACCTCCCGCCCGGGAGAGGCGCTCACCGACCTGCTCCGGCTGCATCTCGGCCTCGCCACGCTCTCGATGCGCGAGGTGATCGACACCCGGCTGATGATCGAGCAGTGGGCCGCGGCCCGCGCGGCTTCGGCCCGCGCGGCTTCGGCACAGACGGCTCCCGCACAGACGGCTTCCGTGCAGACGGCTTCCGCGCAGGCGGCTTCTGCTCAGGCGGCGACCGGACGGATGGCGGAGGCGATCGCGGCCATGGACGCCGCCCGCGACCCCGCCGAGTTCGTGGAGCACGACATCGCGTTCCACCTCGCCCTCGCGGAGGCGGCGGGCAACCGGCTGATCATGGCGGTCATGCGCGCGCTGCGCGACGCCCTGCGCCGCTACGCCGTGGACGCGGTCGTACGGCTCGGCGACACCGGCGGCCTGCAGGACGACCACCGGCGCATCCATCGGGCGATCGAGGACGGCGACGCCGGGGCCGCCGCGGCCGCCGTCGCCGAGCACCTCGCCCGCGCCTATCCGGAGTCTGGCCGGGATTCATAGAACGTGTTCTAATCACGCGTGTGGCCGATGATCTGAGACTCGGGCTGAACCTCGGGTATTGGCAGCGGAACGCCGACGACGCGACCGAGGTGGTGCTGACCGCCGAACGGCTGGGCTACGAGTCGGTGTGGACCGCCGAGGCGTACGGCAGCGACGCGTTCACCCCGCTGGCCTGGTATGGCGCGCGGACCAGCCGCATCAAGCTCGGCACGAGCGTCGCCCAGTTGTCCGCCCGGCCCCCGGTGACGACCGCGATGACCGCGATGACGCTCGACCACCTCACCGGCGGCCGGCTGGTGCTCGGCGTCGGCGCCTCGGGCCCGCAGGTCGTGGAGGGCTGGTATGGGCAGCCGTTCGCCGCGCCGCTCGCCCGCACCCGCGAGTACGTCGAGATCATGCGGAAGGTCTGGCGGCGGGAGGAGCCGGTGACCAGCCCGGGCCCGCACTATCCGCTGCCGCTGCCCGGCGGCCTCGGCAAGCCGCTCAAGCTGATCACCCACCCGCTGCGGCCCGAGATCCCCGTCTACCTGGGCGCGGAGGGCCCGAAGAACGTCGCGCTCGCCGCCGAGATCGGGCAGGGCTGGCTGCCGCTGTTCGCCTTCCCCGAGAAGATCGAGGCGATGTACGGCGACGCCCTGTCCGGCGCGAAACCGGGGTTCGACATCGCCGCCATGGTCATGGTGGTCGTCACCGGCGACCTGAGGGCCGCGCTCGACGGCGTGAAGATGATGCTGACGCTCTACATCGGCGGCATGGGGGCCAAGACCCGCAACTTCCACGCCGACATCATCGGCCGCATGGGCTACGCGGAGCAGGCCCGCCGCATCCAGGAGCTGTACCTGGCCGGCCGCCGTGACGAGGCGTTCGCGGCCATCCCCGACGAACTGGCCGACGGCATCGCGCTCCTCGGGCCGCTCGGCCGCATCCGGGAGCGGCTGGAACTGTGGCGTCGCAGCCCGGTCACCACGCTGCTCGTCATGGGCCCCCGTGACGAGCCCACGCTCAGAGCCGTACGGGATCTGGTGTTCGGGTGAGCGCGGCCCGGGCGGCGGCAGCGGCGGCGAAGGCCCGCACCAGCGGGTGCGGCTGCCGTTCGGCCAGCTCGGGCTGGAACAGCGTGACGAGATAGAAAGGGTGGCCGGGCAGCTCCGCGACCCGCACCTCGCCCTCGTCGTCGTGCCCGGTGAAGCGCAGGCCGTGCGCCTCCAGCGTCGCCAGATGGGCGGGATCGGGCCCGTAGGAGCAGAAGTAGCGCTCCACGGTCCGGTCGGCGCCGACGATCCGCTCGGCGAGCGAGCCGGGGACGAGCCGGACCGCCGCCTCGTGACCGGCGAGGGAGCAGGCGAGCTGCCTGATCAGCGGGTCGGGGGCGGCCGGGTCGTTCTCCGCGTGGCTCACGCTCAGCCCGCACACGTGGCGGGCATACTCCAGCAGCGCGTGCTGGAAACCGGCGCAGGTGCCGAGCAGCGGGATCGCGTTCTCCCTGGCGGTCCGCGCGGCCGTGATCGCGCCCTGCTCGCTGCGGTAGGGGCTGCCGGGCAGGATCCAGACGCCGTCGAACCCGCCGAGATCCGCGACCTCGTCGGTCCTGATCCAGTAGGCGTCGAGGTCCAGCCCTTCACGCTCGCGTAGCGCGTCGAGGATGAGCGGGATGCGGGTGTGGGAACGGACGGTGGGTGACCGGTCGCCCACCAGCGCGATGCGGGGTCTCATGACCTCCATGCTGGCGACGTGCGAACTTAATGACAAATGATGATTTCCGGTGTTCGTATAAGGGATGCTGATGTCGTGGACCCTCATCTGCTGAGCACCTTCGTGACCGTGGTCGCCGAGGGGTCGTTCTCGGCCGCGGCCGACCGGCTCGGCTACACCCAGCCCGCGGTGTCCCAGCAGATCGCCGCGCTGGAGGCCGACCTCGGGGTGCCGCTGCTGACCCGCCGCCCCGTACGGCCGACCCGGGCGGGCGAGCGCCTGCTGGAGCACGCGGGTCCGCTGCTGCTGCGGCTGCGGGCCGCGCGGGCGGACGTGGCGCGGCTGTCCGCCCAGCCGCGGACCCTCACCGTCGCCGCCGGGCCCCTCGCCCTTACGGCGGACACGGCGGCGGCGCTGGCCGGGGTGACGACGCTGCGCATCGCGGGCGCGGCGGCGGCCGTGGCGCTGGTGGCCTCGGGCGAGGCCGACCTCGCGCTGGCCGACGGCCCGGCCGCGCCCTCCGACCCGCTGAACCTCCCCGACGCGGGGCCGCTCACCACCGTCGGCGTACGGGAGGAGGAGCTGGTGGTCGTGCTGCCGGAAGGACATCCGCTGGCGGGCCGGTCCGGCCTGCGGCTGGACGACCTGGCCGATGCCCTGTGGGTGGACGCCCCCGAGGTGATGCCGCTCGACCGCCTGCGCGCGGTGGCACGGCTGGACGGGCTGCGGCCCGGCATCCGTTATGAGGGTCACGACCCGGCCGTCGCAGCGCGCCTGGCCGCGGCCGGGCACGGACTGACCCTGCTGCCCGCGTCCGCCGCGCCGTGCGGGGTCCGGGTGCCGCTGGCCGCGCCGAGGATCGTCCACCGGGTCGAGCTGGTGCACGCGACCCTTCCGCCAGGCCCCGCCGCCGAGGTCGTCCGCGCGCTCACCTCCTGAGCGACAGGTCACCCACCGCGTCGGCGTAGTAGACCGACCCGCCGAGGTGGAAGGCGACCTGGCGGAGTGTCCAGCCCGCCCCGGGCGAGTGGTCGAGCTGCTCCGGGCTCAGCACCTCCAGACGGGCCGTCCAGATCCGGGCGAGCCGGGTGAGCCTGCTGCGGGCCTCGTCGAGATCCTGCTCGGTGAACGGAGCGAGGTCGGCCGCAGTGGTGATCATCGACGCATGCCAGTGGTCGGGCAGGGGCACGCGGCCGGCCAGCCGGTCCTCGATCTCCGCCAGATGGTCCACGAGATGGTCGGCCACCCGGCGGATCGCCTTATGCGGGGTGTAGATCCGATCTTCCGAGGGCACCGGCAGGCCGTCCCAGGCGGTCCAGGTCGCCGCCAGGCGGGAGCACGTGGTCGATCATCTCGGCCACGACCCGCGCGGGCTCGCGGTCGTCGGTCGGCGGGGCGTCGGTCATGAACGGCCTCCAAGGTGCGAGGGCATGTGCCCGTGCAGGCTAGGGCCGCGTCGTTTCGACGCCCGCCGAAAGGTCCTGCCGACCGTTTTCCGGAAATAGACGACCGAGCCATCCGAGGCGATCGCCCAGCTTCCGGCCCAGCTGGTCCGGAACCAAAGAGGATAAATCCAGGTAGAGGCATTACATTCGCGAGTGGGTGACGGCGTGCCGGCAAAGGGGATATCACGAAGACGGAGGCGTCGCAGGCCCCTCCGGCCTCGCGCTTGACACGACCGACATATGGGTGATTTATGGATTTATGGGGCATTTGACCGATGCCGATCGCGGAACTGATGATTGGTCCGATTTCTGCCGATCATCGTGGCCCGGTTGGCGCGGTCGCGCCCGCGAGTGGACCATTGTCGCCGGATTGCTGCAGGAGGCCAGGGTAGGCCGGGGTGCGGTCCTACTGGTCGAGGGCCGGTCAGGTGTCGGGAAGAGTCGCCTGCTCGGCATCACGACCGCCGCGGCGCCGGAGGCGGGGCTGGGAGTCGCTCAGGGCGCGGCGGACGAACTGACCCAGCTGATTCCCCTCGCCCCGCTCACCTCGGCGCTCGGGGAATCGAGCTATGCGCTTCCCGTGGCCGCTCAGATGAGCGTCTACAGTCACGCCGATCAGCGGCTGCTGCTGGTGGAACACCTGCAGGGACAGCTGGAGCAGCGGGTGGCCCGGGAACCGACGCTCCTGGCGTTGGACGACCTGCACTGGGCTGATCCGATAACTCTGCTGGCGCTGCGGTCGATGACCAGGGATCTCGCCTCCTATCCGCTCGTCTGGGTGCTGAGCCGTACGACCGGCGGCGGCGACTGTCCCCGCCTCAACTGCCTGTTCGACCTGCTGGAACGTGACGGCGCGACCCGGATCACCCTGAAGGCGCTGGACCAGGAAGCGGTGGCGGACGTCGTCGCCGACGTCCTCGGGGCGAAGCCCGACCCGGACGTGCTGGCCCTGGCCGGCATCGTGGACGGCAACCCCTTCCTGCTCGTCGATCTGCTGGAGAAGTCCAAAAGGGAGGGCGTCTTCCAGATCGCCGACGGTCGCGCGCGGATGGCGGCGTCCCCGCCGCGCACTCAGGCGATCATGCAGGAACGCCTGGAAGGGCTGTCCGCGCCGACCAGATATCTGCTTCAGTGCGCCGGAATCCTCGGCCGGTCGTTCTCGGTGAAGGATCTGGCCGAGATGCTCGGCGAATCGACCAATGGTCTGTTGCCGATGCTGGAAGAGGCGATGTCGGCGGGCATCATCGAACCCGCCGGAGATGAACTGTCCTTCCGGCACGACCTGCTGTGGCAGGCGGTGATCGGGACCATCCCCGACTCCGTACGCCGGGCCATGCACCACGATGCGGGAAAGATGCTGCTCAAGCGAAGCGGATCGGCGGTTCCCGCCGCCGCGCACCTTATCCACAGTGCCGGTCGCGGTGATACCTCCGCGCTGCTCGCGCTGGACCGAGCGGCGCAGGAGGTGCTGCGGTCCTCACCGCAGACCGCCGTGGACCTCGCCATGCGGGCGCTGGAACTCAGCGACGCCGCCGACCCTGCCTGGTTCGGCCGCGCCGCCACAGCCGTCGACGCGCTGACGGTCATCGGACGGCTGTCCGAGGCCGCGGATCTCGCCCGTTCCGCGCTTGGCAGGGCCCCGCCTCTTCATGCGCCTCGCCTGCGCTGCGCGCTGGCGCACATCCTGCTGCTGAGCGGCCGGCCGGCGGATGCGGTGTCCGAGACCGAAAACCTGCTCGCCCGCAAAGACCTGCCCGATGACCTTCGCGGCATCGCCGAATGGACGATGTTCTGGGGGCTTACCTGTCTGAACGACTTCCGCAAAGGACGGCACCGGGCGGAAACCGTTCTCGCCGGCCGCGAGCGGCACACCGATGCCGCCGTCGTCGGGGCACTTCTGCTGCTCGCTCGGTTCGCCATGGTGGACGGGCGGATCGCCGACTCGTACGCGCACCTTTGCGAAGCCTTGCGCATCACCGAACGCGGCGCCGCCGAAGCCATTCAGCGCCCGTATACGCGCCTGATACTGAGCCTCTACTACAGGGCCATGCGCGAGTTCGACGCGGCCGAGATCGCCATCCGGGCCGCCGAGGAGGAGATCAACGACCTCGGGCTGACCGTGCTCGCCGCAGAACCCGCGCTGTTCCGCTCCGTTCTGCATCTGGGCGCCGGCCGACTCGACGACGCCGCCGCCGAGGCCCAGGCCGGGAGCATGACCGCCGAAGAACTCGGCACCCACGGGTTCATCCGCGTCGGGCTGTCCATACTCGCTGTCATCGCCCTGCGGCAGGGCGACATCGACGCCGCGGTCCGGCACATCGAACGCTTCCAGTCCATCCCCGCCGCGCCCGAGATGTTGTTCGGATCGGTGTGGGAGAAGTGGGTGATGGCGGCGGTGGCCGAAGCCCAAGGTGATCCCGGGCGCGCGGTCGACATTCTCGACGCCATCTACACCGACGAGGAGAAACGGCGCTGGGCACTCCTCACGACGCCTCTCATGGCCGCCTGGATGACCCGGGCGGCGCTGGCGGCGGGGAACCGCCCGTACGCGCGGGCCGTCCTTGACACGGCCGAGTATCTGGCCCGGAACAACCCGGATTTCCCGATCTTCACCACCACGTTCGTTCACTCCTGGGGACTTTTCCACCAGGACCCCGACGCGCTGGCGGCCGCCGTCGACCAGCCCGAACCGTGGGCACGCGCCTTGGTCACCGAAGACCTCGGCGTCCTGCTGGCCACCGCGTCCGGCCCCGGCACCACCGCGAAGGCCGTCGACGCCTTGGACAAGGCGCTCGACGGCTACGAGCGCATCGGTGCGCTCTGGGACGTGGCCCGCCTGCGAGCGCGGCTGCGGGCGCTCGGAGTGCGGCGCCGCCACTGGGGCCGATCACAGCGGCCGACCGTTGGCTGGGACAGCCTCACCGACACTGAACGGGCGGTCGCCGGCCTGATCGCCAAGGGGATGACCAATCGCCAGATCGCCCAGCGGATGTTCCTCTCCCCGCACACGGTGTCCACCCACCTCCGCCGGATGTTCGGCAAGCTCGACATCGCATCTCGCACCGAGCTGGCCCGCATCGTCGCAGAAAAGTGCCCTGAGCTCATCGAGAGTGATTAGGCGGCGAGGTGGTCCCCGACCGGATTAACGCCATCGCGGACGGGATAAGAGTGAGGCAGGTCACACACCCGGCGCGGGGGAGAACAGATGCGGTCCAGATCGTCAGCGCTGAACCGGGCGGCCGCTGGCGTGTACGCGGCCCTCGCCGCCCAGGTCGTGTCTGTGACCGCGCTCGCCGTGTTCGAGGAGACCAGAGGCAGGCGTCTGGCCGCGCAGATCGCGGCCTTCGGCGGCGATCCCGCCTCTCCCGCCGCCCGGACCGTCAGCGGCGCGGCCACGGCGTTCGCCGTGCTGGTCCTGCTGGCGATCGGCGCCACCGTGGCGTGCGCCGCCGCCTATCTGGGCTGGCTGCGGCTGGTGCGCCCGGGCACTCCGCCCGTCGCGCTCGCGGCGGCGTGCCTCGTGCCCGGCGTCAACCTCGTGGTCCCGCCGTTCCTCGCCGACCTGGCCTGGCGCGAGGGCCCGGCGGGGCGACCCCGGCGAAACGGCGGCATCATGCGAAGCGGCGATCCCGCGCGGGGCGAGCCGTACGGCGCCGGAGACCGGACGCGGTGGCTGGTCGTCCTCGCCTGCTGGTGGATGAGCTGGCTGGCCGCGCTCGGCCTGGTGTTCGCCGGCCCGGCCCGGGACGGTCTGACCGGCCTCGGCACGGCCCAGGCCGCCGCGATCGCCGTAGCGGCGCTCCTGTGCGCCTCGGCCGTCCGCGAGGTCACCCTCCGGCACGCGGGCGCCGGCCGGAAGCGGACGGCACGGCCCGCCGTCCGGCCGCAGGTCCGCCTCGGCAGCACGCTCGACCAGGCCGAACGGCCGTCCGGCAGGCCGGCGGCACCCGCGGGAGGCCGCCCGGAAGGGAGCGGATCGGATGTCCCGCGCTCCGAGCCCGGCCCCACGGCCTCCGGCCGCGCGGGAAACGGCGGCGAGGAGGATCACCGGCCGGGCGGCGGTCCCGAGCTGCCGGAGCTGGCGTGCCAGAGCCGCCGCTGGGGCGCGGACGGATGGCCGAGGAACCGCCCCTCGCGTGCGGAGGGCGGGGCGCCGTTGTCGGAGTAGGGCGACACCCGGAAGCCGTTGCCATACTCGATGGGCCGTCCGCCCACCCCCGCGCCGGGCACGGGCACCTCGCTGATCAGGGCGCGTACGGCGTCGAGCCCCTCGGTGCGCCACACGCGGTCGAGGTCGGCGAGGTTCCAGCAGTGGACGGCGCGAAGCGAGACCGCCCGGCCCCCGGTGCGCCGCACCACTCCCCTGGCGGCCAGCAGCCACGACCCGAACACGGTCGCGGCCGTGTGCGCCTGCACCGACTCGAAGAACGTCAGGTCGATCGGTCCTGTGGAGTCGTCCAGGGTGGTGAAGATGACCCGCTGCCCCGACCGCACGGCGGGCGTCTGGGTGGCGACCTTCACCCCCGCGACCAGGATCTCCGCGCCGTTGCGCTGCCGGAGCAGATCCCTGGCCCGCGTCACGCCGATCGCGTCGAGCAGGTCGCGGTAGAAGTCCATGACGTGGTGGCTCACGTCCATGCCGAGGATCTCCAGCTCGGCCTCGACGGCCTCGGCCTCGGTCATCTCCGGCAGTTCTCCGGGCATGACGTGTTCGGTGAATCCCATCGGGAGCTGCCCCTCCGCGCCCGCGGGAGAGCCGCGGTCGAGCGCGCCGACCTGGGCGATCAGGTCGCGCCTGGTCAGCCGGCCCGGCCGCCAGCGCGGCTCCCCCGGCCGCAGGCCGTGCAGGGCGTCGAACCCGCCGACCTCCACGATCCGCTCGGCCACCGGCCGTGAGGGCCGGGCCCGCTCCCAGAAGTCGGCCAGCGAGGTGTAGGGCCGGCCCGCGACCATGCGCTCCACCTCGGCCTCGCTCACCCCCCGTACGGCCGAGAACGGCACCCGCAGGCCGTATCCACGGCCGAACTCCACCGGCCCGCCCTCCACCGGCCCGCCCTCGGCCGGGCTCGTACGCTCGACCAGCCAGGTCTTCCCCGACCGGTTGACGTCGAGGGGCAGGACGTCCACGCCGCACTGGCGGGCCTCGTCGAGGATGACCCGGCTCGGATACATGCCGGGGTCGTGGGTGAGCACGCCCGCGAGGAACGCCGCCGTGTGGTGCCGTTTCAGCCAGGCCGACTGATAGGTGGGCAGCGCGAACGCCGCCGCGTGCGCCTTGCAGAACCCGAACCCGCCGAACGCGTCGAGCACCTTCCACGCCTGCTCGACGACGTCGTCGGCGTAGCCGTTCTCCTTGGCGAGCGGCACGAACCAGGCGCGTACGGCCTCGCGGCCCTCCGGCGTGCCGAGCGCGCGGCGGGCCCGGTCGGCCTCCGACAGCCCCGCCCCGGTCATGACGTCGATGACCTTCATGACCTGCTCGTGGAAGACGACCACCCCGTTGGTCTCCCTGAGCGCATCGCGCAGCGACTCGTGCGGGTAGCGCGCCTCGCGGAAGCCGTGCCGGGTCTCCAGGTAGGGGGTGACCATGTCGGAGTTGACCGGTCCCGGGCGGAACAGCGAGATGTCCACGATCAGGTCGTGCATCGTGCGCGGCTCCAGCTTGGCGACGAGTTCGCGCTGCCCCGGAGACTCGATCTGGAAGCAGCCGATCGTGCGGCTGAGGCGGATCATGTCGTAGGTCTCCCGGTCGTCGCGCGGGACGGCGTCGAGGTCGATCTTCCGGTTCTCGACCCGTTCGACCTCCTGGAGGGCGTAGGCGAGCGCCGACTGCATGCGTACGCCGAGCACGTCGAGCTTGAGCAGGCCCGCCTCCTCGACGTCGTCCTTGTCGAACTGCGACATCGGGAAGTCCAGCATGCTGCGCTCGACCGGGGTGCGGTCGCGCAACGTGGAGTTGCCGATCAAAACGCCGCAGGGGTGCAGCGCGATGTGCCGGGGCAGCCCGTCGAGCCGCTCCGCCAGGCGGAACACCGTCTCCAGCGACCGGTCGTTCAGCCCGCTGTCGCGCAGCTCCGGCAGGTCGGACAGCGCGGCCCTGATCTGCCTGGCCCGCACCTGCGGGAACGCCTTGGCGATGACGTCGATCTCGTGCGGCGGCAGGCCCATGGCGGCGCCGACGTCCCTGATCGCGCTGCGGGCGCGGTAGGTCTCCATCATCGACACGCAGGCCACCCGATCCTCGCCGTACCGGTCGAGGATCGCGCGGTAGCAGTCGAGGCGGCGGGCCGACTCCACGTCGATGTCGATGTCGGGCAGGCCCTTGCGGCCCTCCGACAGGAAGCGCTCCATCAACAGGCCGTGTTCGAGCGGGTTCACCTCGCCGATGCCGATCAGGTAGTTGACCAGGCTGCTCGCCCCCGAGCCGCGGATCGCGCAGCGCACGCCCATCGCCCGGATCATGTCCGTGATGCCGGCGACGGACGTGAAGTAGCCCGACAGCCGCTTCTTCTCGATCACGTGGAGCTCGGCGGCGAGCCGGTCGCGCGCCTCGGCCGAGCGCTCCAGGCCCCGCCGGGCCAGCCCTTCCTCGCAGCGCCGCCGCAGCAGGGGCACCGGGTCCTCGCCGACCTCAGGCAGGTGGAGCCGGGGCCGCTCGGGGTCGAGCAGGGGCACGATCTCGACAGGGTCGAGCACGCACAGGTCGGCCACGCGGCGCGTCTCGGCCAGCAGCCGCGCGGCCCGGCCGGTGTCGCCGCCGCAGATCCGCGCGGCCACCCGAGCCATCTCGGCGCCGTCCTTCAGGGACGCGTGGGCCGTGGGGTCGTCGAGGTGCCGCCCGTCGAGGGGCACCAGCTTGCGCGCCGCGTCGAGCACGTTGCCGACCTGGTGATCGGCGGCGTCCAGATAGCGGACCGCGTTCGTCAGCACGACCGGCACGCCCATCGAGTCGGCCAGCCCGATCATGCGGGCGGCGGTGCTCGCGTCGCGATAGCCGTACAGATCGGACACCTCGACGACCAGGTCGGGGACCACCGCGCGCCAGGCGGCCAGCAGGGTCCTGGCCTGGTCGTCGCGCCGCTCGGTCACCGCGCGGCCGACGCCGGAGCGGGGCCCGAGCAGCACGGTCAGCCGGGGCTCCCCGTCCGGGCCGGTCGCGTGCTCGGCCACCATCCCCGGCGTGACGTACGGCGCGCCGCGCTCCCCCGCGTGGTGGGCGGCCGTGACCAGGCGGCATAGCGCGGCCCAGCCGTCGGTGCGCGCGAGCACGACGACCCGCGCCGGCTCGGCCGCCGCCCCCCGGCCATGCCCGTGCCCATGCCCGTGCCCATGCCCGCGGCTGTGACCGGTGCGGCGGCCGGACGGCAGGCCGCCCTCGAACAGGTCGTCCGGCACGGAAGAACCGGGCACCGAAGAGCCGGGCAGGGAAGAGACGCCGTCGAGGGCGAGATCGACCCCGACGACCGGGCGGACGCCCTGCTCGTGGCACGCGATGACGTGCTTGATCGCGCCATAGAGGCCGTCGCGGTCGGTCAGCGCGAGCGTGTCCATGCCGTGCTCGGCGGCCCGCCGGACGAGGGCGGCCGGGAACGCGGTGCCGTACCGCAGCGAGAAGGCGGACGCCACGTGCAGGTGGGCGAAGGCGCGCGTCACGGGCACACCCCCGTCCGTCCCCGGTCCGTCCTCCAGCGGCCCGTCCCCCGGTTGGGTGGCTGGAGCGTTCCCATCAGTCCCAGGCCCTCAGCAGGAGCCAGCCGCCGCTGGCGGTGTCGAAGCGCAGTTCATAGGTCCCGACCTCCTTGCCGGCCGCGGCACCCACTCGCCAGAAGCGCCGCTCGCCGGGATCGGCGTCCGAGGTCTTCCACCACTCTCTGGCGACCACCCAGTGGTCCTGGACCTCGCGGACGGTGTAGAGCCGGTCACGCCAGACGAACTGAGCAGGGCGCCCGTCCCGGACCCACACCTCGATCGGATCGCCGTAAAGTCTGCTCAAGACTCCTTCTCCCTGTGGCTTCGTGGCCACCCGGGGGAAGACGGGCGGATGATTCGGGCAGAATCGCCGCTACTTCGAACATACGTTCCCAGGGCGGTGAACGCAAGTCGGCACGGCCCGTTCCCGGGTGCGAAATCCCAGGAAGCACGCCCGCGGGCGGAGCCGTCAGGCACCGGCGACCGCATAAGGTCGCCGGGCGGACGCTTCGCCGCTGCGAGGTGAGTCGTGACCACGATGTCGCTCCTACGACGTTGAGCCTCGCCCCGCACCCGAGACGCGATCTTCAGAGGAGACCGTCTCCATCTGTGATCACTAGGGCACCCTCTTTCTTGCGGGCAGTGGCAAGCTGCTCGTGAAGGGGACTCGGCGGGAGCCGGGGTGACGGCCTGTGTTGATCGCCCGTGAAGGGCCACTGTGATGCCGCCGCCCCCGGCTTCCCCGAGGCTGTAGACCGGCAACAGGGAGTAGCGCCGCAGAGCGCCGGTTAGTGATCGCCCGGTAGCCAGCCTCCTCGCCGGGTCGTCGCTGCCAGGCAAAGGAGTTCAGGTGTCGCTTGCGCTGCCCCCGGCGCGGTGGTTCGTCGGGATCGACTGGGCCATGGAAAGTCACGCGGTGTGCGTGATGGACGACAGCGGGAAGATCACCGCTGAATTCGTCATCGCGCACAGCACCAATGGCATCGCCTCGCTGATCGGCCGGCTGGCCAAGCTCGGTGATCCGGCCGCTGTCCCGATCGCGATCGAACGTCCCAACGGCAGGCTGGTCGACCTGCTGCTGGAGGCCGGATACCCCGTCGTCCCGGTCAAACCGAACGCGATCAAGACCTGGCGCGACGGTGAGGTGCTGTCGGGCGCCAAGTCCGATGCCGGCGACGCCGCGGTGATCGCCGAATACCTGCGCCTGCGCCTTCACAAGCTCCAGGTCGCCGCCCCCTTCAGCGACCAGACAAAGGCGGTACGCACCCTGGTGCGCACGCGCGATGACCTGGTTGAGGCCCGGGTGGCGGCCACTAACCAGCTCGCCGCGCTGCTGGATGCCTCCTGGCCGGGCGCCAAGGCCGTCTTCGCCGACCTGGCCTCGCCGATCGCGCTGGACTTCCTCACCCGTTACCCGACCCCCGCCTCGGCCGCGCACCTGGGCGAAAAGCGCATGGCCGCGTTCTTGGTCAAGCACGGCTACAGCGGCCGCCGCTCTCCCGCCGAGCTGCTGGCCCGGCTGCGTCACGCCCCGGCCGGGATCGCGGCCGAGGCGCTCACCGAAGCGTTGCGGGACGCGGTCATCGCCCTGGTCGGCGTGCTCAAAGCCCTGATTGGGGCGATCAAGGATCTGGATCGCTCGATCGCCGCCCACCTCGGGGAGCATCCGGACGGAGCGATCTTCACGTCGCTGCCAAGGTCGGGTCAGATCAACGCCGCCCAGATGCTCGCCGAGTGGGGCGACTGCCGAGCAGCCTACGCCGGACCCGACTCCGTCGCGGCCCTGGCCGGCTGCACACCGGTCACCAAACAGTCCGGCAAGCACCGCGCCGTGCACTTCCGATGGGCCTGCAACAAGCGCTTGCGCCGCGCCATCACGACCTTCGCCGACAACAGCCGCCGCGCCAGCCCCTGGGCCGCCTCCATCTACGAACGCGCCCGCGCCGAAGGCAAAGACCACCCGCACGCCGTCCGCATCCTGGCCCGCGCCTGGATCCGGGTGATCTGGCGATGCTGGAACGACGGCATCGCCTACGACCCCGCCAAACACGGCGCTGCAGCAGCCCTCCTCACCCCGAACACGGCGGGAGGTTGACACAGGGAGTATCACAGCAGTACTCTGGCGGGGACTCGCACTGGTCCGCACAGTGACCATTGGAACGCAGACCGGCATGGAAAGTGTGGCTTGAGCCAATTTCATCCTCGGGAGGCGTGTGCTACCCGATGGTTCTGAAGGACCGCGATGGCTTTGACCAGGTGGCCGGTCTTGCTCGGGCTACATCGCAGCTTGCGCAGGATGCGCCAACTCTTGAGCTGGGCGTTCGCGCGCTCACCAGGCCCGCGGAGCTTGGCGTGTGACCGGTTGGCCTGCTTTTGAGACTCGGGCTTGTTCCTGCCCTTGTACGGCGTGATCAGCACCTCGGCCCCGGCGCCCTGATAGGCCTTGTCGGCCAGGGTGATGATCCCGGCTTGGTCGAGCGCGCGCAGGATGCCCCAGATCCGGGCGGCGGTCAGGTCGTGGGTCTTGCCTGGCAGCGCACCGGAGGTCCACACGATGGTCCCGTCCGGTCCCGCGATGACCTGCACGTTCATCCCATGCACGCGATGCTTGCCCGAGTAGTAGGGCCGGTCGGCCTTCACTCGGTCGGTGCGGATGAGCGTGCCGTCCAAGACCAGGTAGTGCAGGCCGTCCTTCGTGGCCTTCCGCAGCGCCGTCGCCAGTTTCGGTGATCGAGCCGACAGCAGGGCGACGGTTTCCTCCACATACCGCCACGCGGTGGCCGCCGACACTCCGAAACCCGCTCCGACCTCGGCGAATGTCTCGCCCTTGCGCAGATAGACCAGCACCAGGAGCGCCTGCTGCCCGGGGTTGAGCCGCCGCCACGTCGATCCGATGGCCTTGCGCCGCCTGCGGATCAGTCCGGCCACGTAGTTCAGCGTTGAACGCGACAAATCGACGGCAGCACGATAGAACAGCACCCGAAGCTCCTGGCGATGACGGTGATGGTTGTGGTGATCAACCCGTCTACCAGGAGCTTCGCCACATCATGAGGAAAACCCGAGCATCGCGATCATGCTGTGACCGGCTTAGCCGCCCGGCGGATGAAAAACGTTCCTTGATGGAGAAGCGGCTGATCGAGCTCGAGGTGGAGAACTTCCGCAGCCTGCGAAAAGTGGCGCTTCCCCTGGGGCCGCTCAATGTGCTCGTCGGCGCGAACGGCGCAGGAAAAACCAATATCCTCGAAGTGTTCCGATTTCTCGCGGACGTGATCCGGACCGACCTGCAGCCGGCACTCGACCTTCGCGGCGGGTTCGACGAGGTCGCCTTCTGGGGTGGGGACAAGCCACCGACCTCCATCCAGATCAAACTGAAGGCGAACTGGACGACTCACAGCAGCCCGAACGCACCCGACGAGTACTCACTACGGATCGAGCAGCGCAGCGGCAGATCCCTCTCCCGGCGGGAGACATTCCAATTCAAACGGACGCAGGGACGCGGCCGCCGAATCACGATCTCCGGCCAGAAGGTCAATGTCGTTCAAATCGGTAAAGACCGGGCCGAGTCCCCTGCGCACTCCATCGGAATCCAGCGGCTGAGCAGCGGCCTCTCCACGCTTCCACGGCTCACAGATGACGAGGGAGGGACCGAGGTGGCGACGGTGGCGCAGCGGCTCGCGTCCTTCCGGGTCTTCGATGTGAACGTCGGATCCGCCCGCATGCCGAGTCGCTTTCCACACGGGATGGATGCTTTGGAGGACGACGCCGCCAACATGGCCGCGTTTCTTCTGACGCTGCGAAGCCGTGACGAGGAGGCGTTCCAGAGGCTGGAGGCCGACGCGATCGAGGTGCTTCCACAGCTCACCGGAATTGATTTCGAATTTCCCTCTGGTCCCGCGCGCGAGGTCATCGTCATCCTCCACGAGCGAGGACTTCGCAGACGGACGCAGCTCGCCGACGCATCGTACGGAACGATCCGCCTCCTCGGTCTCCTTTCCCTGCTTTACGACCCCAGCCCCCCGGCCCTGACGTGCATCGAGGAGATCGATCACGGCTTGCATCCCCAAGCTCTGGAACTTCTCGTGGAGCGGCTCCGCGAAGCCAGCCTACGGACGCAGTTCCTCATCGCCACGCACTCCCCTGCCCTTGCCGACAGGCTGCACCCGGACGAGCTGGTCGTCTGCGAACGCCGAGACGACGGATCTTCCGCGATACCCGCTATCTCCCATAAGCAGATCCGTGACATCGTCACGCGAAGCGAAGGGCTTCCTCTCGGCGAACTGTGGTTCTCGGGCGCCCTGGGAGGCGATCTGTGACCCCGCGAGGCGGCACTCGTGTGCGTGCCACGAAGAAGCCCGTCGTGGTTCTCGCCGGCGAGGACAGCAACGACCGGCGCTGCCTCCGCATCGTGTTGGAAGCCCTGTGCCCGCAGATGAAAGGGAGGCTCGTGGAGATCAACGAGCCTGTCCGTTTACGGCAGGCCACCGGTCAGAGACTCACCGATCGAGTGAACAAACTCGCCAGACTGGCCGCGCGCGGGCCGCCAGGGAGAAGGCCGAACTCGCCTGCTTTTTCGTCCATGAGGATCTCGACGCCGTCGACGGCGAAGAGTACGTCCGGATCCGCGACCGGGTGCAGGACGCCCTCGACAGGGAGATGAATTCGGCTCATTACGGGCTGGCCGCGTGGGAGACGGAAGCGTGGATGTTCCTGTTCCCGAAAGCGTTGAAGGCGTTCGTGTCCTCCTGGGAGGTGCCGAGCAAATACCTGGGACGAGACACGGGGAAAATACATGACCCGAAGAAGGTCCTCATGAACGAGATCGGAACCCCGTCCCGCCGCTACCGGGAGTCGGATGCACCCGGGGTGCTGGAAAAGGCGGTCTCCCTGGGTTCCCTGAGAGAGTTGTCCGGTTCGAACCGATCATGGAGCGATCTCTGCGCCAGCGTGGAGCGCTGCTGCGGGGAACACCTCGGGAACCGATAGTTCCGCTGCTTCCCGCTGTCGGGCAGCACCGCGTCACTCCTGGGGAATTTCACCCTCACCGACTCAGTCGAACCCGCCACCGGTCTCCGCCCGGGACAGGAAGGGCCTGTTTGGCACTCAGGTCAGGAGAGTGCTAACAGTAGTGACGTCGCCGGCGCGGGCGCTGGGACCGAGCACTACGACGCGTACGCGGCGGCGGTGATTCCTACGCCGAAGACCGTGGATGCGTATCGGAGGTGTACTCGTCATGCGTTCAGTGAGCGATCTTCACCCCGCCCGGTCCCGCTCCGGTGGCCTGCGGATCGCGATGGTCGCCCCGCCCTGGTACGAACTGCCGCCCCGGGCGTACGGCGGCATCGAGGCCATGGTGTCCGATCTGACCACCGCCCTCGTGCGCCGTGGTCACACGGTGACGCTCATCGGCGCGGGACGCGCCGACACCCCGGCGGACTACGTCGCCACCTATCCCGAGGCCCCCTCGTCGCGCATCGGAGAGCCGCTGCCCGAGGTGGTGCACGCGGCGGCCGCCGCGGCCACGCTGGCCTCCCTCGACGTCGACATCGTCCACGACCACTCCCTGGCCGGCCCGCTCACCGCGGCCTCCCGTACGGCCCCGACGCTGGTGACCGTGCACGGCGCGATCGACGACGACCTGGGCGAGTTCTACCGCAGGCTGGGCGGCACGGTCTCGCTGGCCGCCATCTCCGGCTCCCAGCGCGGGTCGGCCTCCGACCTGAACTGGGCCGGTGTGGTGCACAACGCCGTTGACGCCGCGAGCTTCCCCTACCGGGCGGACAAGGAAGACTGGCTCCTGTGGCTGGGCAGGTTCAGCCCGGACAAGGGCGCCCACCTGGCCATCGACGCCGCCCGCGCGGCCGGGCGCAGGATCCTCCTCGCGGGCAAGCTGACCGAGCCGTCCGAGCACGACTACTTCTCCAGGTTCGTCCGTCCCCGTCTGGGCGCGGACGCCGAATACGTGGGCGAGGCCGACGCCGCCCGCAAGCGCGACCTGCTGTCGCGGGCCCGCTGCCTGCTGTTCCCCATCCAGTGGGAGGAGCCGTTCGGGCTGGTGATGATCGAGGCGATGGCGTGCGGCACGCCGGTGGTCACCCTGCGCCGCGGCGCTGCCCCCGAGGTCGTGGTGGACGGCGTCACCGGTTTCGTGCGCACCTCGCCGGACGAGCTGCCGGACGCGGTCGAGCGGGCCGGCGACCTGGATCCCCGCGCCTGCCGCGCCCACGTCGAGCGGCACTTCGACGTCTCGGTGATGGCAGAGGGATATGAGCGCCTCTATCGGCAGGTGATCGCCGGGGCCGCGCTGCGCGACCGCACCGCCGTCCCCGCTTCCGCCCCCGCTCTCGCCGGCTGACCGGCCGGCCGGCCCGCCCGCGCCCTTGCCACGCCCCGCCGGGGACGCCGCGGGCGGGCCGGACCGGCTCCGTGGCTCAGCCCGCGTGATCCGCGTACGCGGCCAGGAGCTGGGCCTCCGCGGTGTCGAAGTACGCGAGCAGCTCCCGTTCGGCCCGTTCTGGATCGCCCTCGATCAGCAGCGTGGCGATTCGCGCGTTGTCTCCCAGGTAGGGCTCGTGGAAGGTCCTGAGCTCGCCCATCACGTGGAAGGCCAGCCGAAGCTCGGCGAGCAGGCGCGCCATGGTCTCGTCCACGCGGGGACTGGCCAGCAGCGCGGTGATCGCGCGGTGGAACCGCATGTTGGCGGTGCCGACGGCCGCCCAGTCGCCGACCTCCGCCGCCGCCTGCCCCTTCTCGACGTGGCGCCGCACCTCCTCCACGGCCTCTCGCGGGGCCGTGACGGACGCCCGTACGCCCGCCGTTTCGAGGATGCGGCGCATGGCGTAGATGTCGGCCACGTCGGCCGCGGCGAGCTTGCGGACGAAGACCCCGCGGTGCAGCTCGTGCACCAGCAGGTTCTCGTGCGACAGCAGCCGGAACGCCTCTCTGAGCGTGTTGCGGGAGACGCCGAGGAGGTTGCCGATCGTCTCCTCCGACAGGCGGGTGCCCGGCGGCAGGGAGCCGTCGATGACGTTCTCCCGCAGGACGTCGGCGACCAGCTCCGCGGCACTGGCCCTATCGAGCACCGGCCGAGCCGCGCTCAACCGTGCCGCCCAGTCCGCCATAGCCGTCATCACCGCAACCCCTTTTCGACCGCCGGATCAGTCCCAGCTTAGGCCGCGGCAGGCCCGCCGGATTCGGTGATCACCAATGGATTTCGCATGATCACACGGAGTTGTGGCACAGAAGTAACCTACAAGAGTCTTGATGAATCGTTGAACAATCCTCTAATTTCCAGGGGAGGTGAAGCAAAGGAGTTTCCGTATGAACCCACCCCCCGGCACCCAGACGACCTCGCCCGCGGGCACCACGAGCGGAGGACGGCGCTCGGCGCTGCTCGGCGCGATGTTCCTCATGGCCACGAGCGCCATCGGCCCCGGCTTCATCACCCAGACGACGACGTTCACGGCGCAGCTCGGGGCGGCGTTCGCGTTCGTTATCGTCGCGTCGATCCTCGTCGACATCGCCGTCCAGCTGAACGTGTGGCGGGTGATCGGCGTCTCCGGCATGCGCGCCCAGACGCTAGGCAACCGGGTGCTGCCCGGTTCGGGATACTTCCTGGCCGCCCTCGTGGCGTTCGGCGGCCTGGTGTTCAACATCGGCAACGTCGGCGGCGCGGCGCTCGGCCTGAACGCCCTCGCGGGGATCGACGTCAAGATCGGCGGCACGGTGTCCGCCCTGATCGCCGTCGCCATCTTCCTCAGCAAGAAGGCCGGCGTGGCCGTCGACCGGATCGTCGTCGTCCTCGGCGTCGTGATGGTGGCGCTGACGCTGTACGTGGCGGTCGTCTCGGACCCGCCGGTGGGCGAGGCCCTGCGGCAGACGGTGCTGCCGGACAAGGTCGACTTCCTCGCCGTCACGACGCTGATCGGCGGCACGGTCGGGGGCTACATCACCTACGCGGGGGCGCACCGGCTGATCGACGCGGGCGTGACCGGACCGCGCAACGCCGGTCAGATCTCCCGCGGCTCGATCACCGGCATCCTCGTCACCGGTGTCATGCGCGTGATCCTCTTCCTCGCCTCGCTCGGCGTGGTGGCCGGAGGCTTCAAGCTCGCCGCCGGCTCCACCAACCCGGCCGCCGACATCTTCGCGAGCGCGGCGGGCGAGGTGGGCCTGCGGCTGTTCGGCGTCGTCCTGTGGGCCGCGGCCATCACCTCGGTCATCGGCGCCTCGTACACGTCGGTGTCGTTCCTCGCCAGCTTCTCGCCCCGTACGGACCGCTACCGCTCGTGGATCACGGTGGCCTTCATCGTGGTCTCGACGGCGGTCTTCCTGCTCCTCGGCAAGGCTCCGGCCAACCTGCTGATCCTCGCCGGAGCGCTCAACGGCCTCATCCTGCCCGTCGGCCTGGCCGTGATCCTCTGGGTCGCCGCACGCCGTCGTGATCTCATGGGCGGATACCGCTACCCTGTCTGGCTGCTCGGGATCGGTGTGCTCGCCTGGGCGCTGACCATCTATCTCGGCTGGAACTCCCTCAGCGGGATCAGCGCGCTCTGGAGCTGACGTGTCATACCCGACCATGCGCATCGACCTCAACTCCGATCTGGGCGAGGGCTTCGGCCGGTGGACCCTCGGCGACGACGACGCGCTGTTGTCGATCGTCACGAGCGCCAACGTCGCCTGCGGGTTCCACGCGGGAGACCCGGTCATCATGCGGCGCACCTGCGAGACCGCGGCCGCGCGCGGCGTGGTGATCGGTGCCCAGGTCGGCTATCGCGACCTGGCGGGCTTCGGGCGGCGCTTCATCGACGTGCCGCCCGTCGAGCTCGCCGACGACGTCATCTACCAGATCGGCGCGCTGGACGCCTTCGCGCGGGTGGCGGGCACCAGGGTCAGGTACGTCAAGCCGCACGGCGCGCTCTACAACGCGATCGTGCACCACGAGGCGCAGGCCGCCGCGGTCGTCGCGGCCGTGCGGGCCTACGACCCCGGCCTGCCGGTGCTCGGCCTGCCCGGCTCGGCGTGGCTGCGCCAGGCGTCCAGGGCAGGCCTCACCACGGTCGCCGAATGCTTCGCCGACCGCGCCTACACCCGCGAGGGCAGGCTGGTGCCGCGCGGCGTGCCCGGCGCCGTCCTGCACGACCCCGCCCAGGTCGCCGCGCGCAGCGTACGCATGGCCAGGGGCGAGCCGATCGAGGCCGTCGACGGGACGCCGCTCACCATCACGGCCGACTCGATCTGCGTGCACGGCGACAGCCCCGGCGCCGTCGCCATGGCGATCGAGGTTCGTGACGCGCTCAAGGCGAACGGCATCGGCCTGGTGCCGTTCGCGGGGCAGCCGTTGGAAGAGCAGCCGCTCATGGACACGAAGGCGTCGTTCGCGGAGGAGCGGGCGTGAACGCACGGCTGCACCGCTGTGGCGAGCACGCGGTCCTGGTCGAGCTCGACCGCCTTGAGGAGGTCGTCGCCCTCTACGATGCCCTCGCGGCCGACCCTCCTCGGGGGATAGTCGACCTCGTCCCCGCGGCGCGTACGCTGCTCGTCCGGTTCGAGCCGCCGGCACGTCACTCCGAGGTGGAGTCCGCCGTCCTGTCCGTACGGCCGGCCGCGGGCCGCCTGGCGACGACCGAGGAGGTGGTGATCCCGGTGGTGTACGACGGCGACGACCTCGCGGACGTGGCCCGGCTGACCGGGCTCACCGAACGCGAGGTCGTGGCGGCGCACACCGGGACGGCGTGGACGGTCGCCTTCTGCGGTTTCGCCCCCGGCTTCGGCTATCTGATCGGCGGCGATCCCCGGCTGGCCGTGCCCCGGCGGCCGGAGTCGCGCGTACGCGTGCCGACCGGCGCCGTAGCGCTCGCCGGGGAGTTCAGCGGGGTCTACCCGCGCGAGTCGCCGGGCGGCTGGCAGCTCATCGGGCGCACCGAGACCGTGGTGTGGGACATCGCCGCCGACCCGCCCGCCCTGCTGCGCCCGGGGGTCCGGGTGCGGTTCGCGGAGGCGTAGCCGTGAGCGAGGCGTCATGAGCACGCCGGAGGTGAGCGGGAAAACGGCGGGCGGGTCGGCGGTGAGCGGTACGGCCGTGAGCGGGTCGGCGATGAGCGGAGGGTCATGAGCGAGCAGGCGGTGAGCGGGCCTCGGCGGGCGCTGGTGGTGCTGGCCCCCGGTCCCCTCACCACGGTGCAGGACCTCGGGCGGCGCCGGCACAGCCATCTCGGCGTCGGGCGCTCCGGCGCGGCCGACCGGAGCGCGCTGCGGCTGGCCAACCGCCTGCTGGCCAATCCCGAGAACGCCGCCTGCCTGGAGATCACCCTGGGCGGGCTGAAGGTCCGCGCCGTCGGCGACCTGCTCGTGACGCTCACCGGCGCCCCGTGCCCCGCCACCGTCACCCTGCCCGACGGACGCACGCGCGGCGCCGGGCACGCGTCGGTCGAGCGCCTGCCCGACGGGGCCACGCTGCGGCTCGGCGTGCCGCCCCGGGGGCTGCGGACCTACCTGGCGGTCCGCGGCGGGATAGACGTGCCCGAGGTGCTGGGGTCGCGGTCCACCGACCTGCTCTCCGGGCTCGGCCCGGAACGCCCGGCGCCCGGATCGGTGCTCCCCGTCGGGCCGGCGCCCGCGGCGTTCCCCGTGACCGACTTCGCCCCGGTGCCCGAGCCGGAGGCGGGCGTCCTCGTGCTCGACGTGATCCCGGGGCCACGCCACGACTGGTTCACCCCCGGAGCGCTGGCGGCCCTGTGCGCCGAGCCGTACGAGGTGACCCCGCACAGCGACCGGGTGGGCATGCGGCTGCGCGGGCCGCGCCTCGAACGCGCGCGCGACGGCGAGCTGCCGAGCGAGGGCATGGTGCCCGGCGCGCTGCAGGTGCCGCCGTCGGGACAGCCGACGCTCTTCCTCGCGGATCACCCCGTGACCGGCGGCTATCCGGTCATCGCGGTGGTCCGCGATCACCACGTCGACCGGGCGGCGCAGGCCCGTCCCGGGCAGCACGTCCGTTTCCGGGTGGCCGGCGCCACCCGTTGAGCAGAGGAGGCCCTGAACTCGACGCCGCACGGCGGCGACCGGCGCCTGCTCCGAGGACGGCCGGGATCAGTCGCCGGCGCGGCGGACGAGGGGGTTGGCGGCGGTCGAGTTGCGAATGCTGAAGGTCACGCTGCCGGCGCGGTAGCGGTCGTCGGAGCACTCGACCGGCCTGCCCTCCTGGGTGGTGGTGACGCGGCGCTGGCGCAGCAGGGGGCTGCCCCGCCGCACCTCGAGCAGCCGGGCGTCCTCGCTGCCGGCCGCCACCGCGTCGATCAGGTGCTCGCCGTACGCGAAGACGAGGCCGACCGACTCGTAGAGCTCCTGGGTCACCGACTCGCACTCGGGGTCGAGCCGCTCGACGGCGGGAGCGATCCAGCCGGCGTAGACGGTGCGCTCGACCAGCACCGGCTCGCCGTCGAGCCGCCGCAGCCGCAGCACGTCGAGCACCTCCTCCCCCAGCTCCAGCGACAGCCGTACGGCCTCGGAGGGCGAGCACGGACGGCGGCGGGCGGACAGCACGCTGCCGCTGGCGCGGTAGCCCATCGACCGGGCCCACTGGGCGAAACTGTGCAGCTCGGCGAAGCTCTGGCTGCGCTCGCTGCCGAGCACGATGCGCCGCGCGCCCTGCCGCGACCCCACCAGCCCCTCGGCGGCCAGCAGGGCGACGGCCTGGCGGACGGTGCCGCGCGCCGCCGAGTAACGTATGGCCAGCTCAGCCTCGGAGGGAAGCTGGGCACCTATCGCGTAGTCCCCTCTGACGATGGCGTCCCGCAGGTCACCTGCGATCTGTTCATAGCGCGCCATCGTGATGAGCCCTTCCGTTCACGCGACTGACATCGATATGCGACTTACTAGGTCTGGCTTGTTTGTACAAGTTCGCCTAAGTTCGATCCACGCACCACAGTGGGAGGGACCGTTGTCCACACGTACCGTCGGCCTTGTTGCCGCGCTCACGATAACCACCTCAGTGATCGCGGCATGCGGCGCCGCCCCCACGACCGCCGGCGGCGGCTCGGGGTCGGGTGATTCCAAGGCCGCCTCCGCGACCTCCGTCCAGGACTTCGGCGGGATGGACAAGCTGGTGGAGGCCGCCAAGAAGGAAGGCAAGCTCAACACCATCGCGCTGCCGCCCGACTGGGCCAACTACGGCGAGGTCATCAAGGCGTTCGAGGCCAAGTACGGCATCAAGATCACCAATGACAACCCCGACGGCTCCAGCCAGGACGAGATCAACGCGGTCAAGACCCTGAAGGGCCAGGACCGCGCCCCCGACGTGCTCGACCTCGGCAGCGCCTTCGCGCTCAGCGGCGCCCAGGAGGGCCTGTTCGCCCCCTACAAGGTGCAGAGCTGGGACAAGATCCCCGACGGCCAGAAGGACGCGAGCGGCGCCTGGTACTACGACTACGGCGGCTACATCTCCATCGGCTGCGACGCCAAGCGGGTCAAGACCTGCCCCCAGACCTTCGCCGACCTGCTCAAGCCCGAATACAAGGGCATGGTCGCGCTGAACGGCGACCCGACCAAGGCCGGCGCCGCCTTCGCCGGCGTCTACGCCGCCTCGCTCGCCAACCAGGGCTCGTTCGACGACATCCAGCCGGGCATCGACTTCTTCAAGAAGCTCAAGGAGAACGGCAACTTCAACCCGGTCGAGGCCACCCCCGCCACGGTGGAGAAGGGCGAGACCCCGATCACCCTCGACTGGGACTACCTGCAGGCCAGCTACGCCAAGGAGTTCTCCTCCAAGGGCGTCGACTGGCAGATCGCCATCCCCAGCGACGGCCAGTACGCCAACTTCTACGCCCAGGCGATCAACAAGTGGGCGCCGCACCCCGCCGCCGCCCGCCTCTGGCAGGAGTTCCTCTACAGCACCGAGGGCCAGAACCTGTGGCTGAAGGGCTACGCCCGCCCGGTGCTGCTGCCCTCCATGCAGCAGGACGGCAGCGCGGACGCCGCCATGGTCGACCAGCTCCCCAAGGTCGAGGGCACCCCCTCCTTCCCCACTCCGGACCAGGTCAACAAGGCCAAGGAAGTCCTGGCGAGCGGGTGGGGCGCGGCGGTCTCGGGCTGAGATCGTGCGCGACAGCCGTACGAGATCGAAGAGCCGGTGGGCGGCCGCGCCGCTGCTGGTCTTCGTCGTCATCGTCTTCGGCGTGCCGATGCTGGTCCTCCTTGGTGGCACGTTCACCAAGGAGGGCACGTTCAGCACCGCCAACCTCACCGAGTCGCTCCAGGGCGCGTATCTGACCGCCCTGTTCGGCAGCGTCAAGCTCTCGGCGCTGGTGGCGGTGCTGGGCGGGGTGCTCGGCACCTTCCTCGCCCAGGCCGTGGTGACCTCCAGGTTCCGCGCGCTGCGCGAGGCGGTGCTGACCGCCTCCGGCGTGCTGGCCAACTTCGGCGGCGTGCCGCTGGCCTTCGCCTGGATCGCCACGCTCGGCAACTCGGGCGTCGTCACCACCACGCTCGGCCTCGGCGAGCACGGATGGAGCCTGTACAACTTCTGGGGTCTCGCCCTGGTCTACCTGTACTTCTCCATCCCCCTGCAGGTCCTCACGGTCGTGCCCGCGCTCGACGGGCTGCGCCCGCAGTGGCGTGAGGCCGCGCAGAACAACGGCGCGAGCACCTGGCAGTTCTGGCGGTACGTCGGGATTCCGGTGCTGACCCCCTCGCTGCTCGGCGGGGTCGTGCTGCTGTTCGGCGGCGCGTTCTCGGCCTACGCCACGGCGCAGGCCATGGTCGGGTCCACCGTCCCGCTGGTCACGCTGAAGATCGCCGACGCGCTCACCGGCAACGTGCTGATCGGCCACGAGAACGTCGCGCTGGCCCTCAGCCTCGACATGATCGTGGTCGCGGGCCTGGTCATGGCCGTCTATCTCCCGCTGCAGCGAAGGAGCGCCCGATGGCTTCGCTGACTCCGCAGGTGACCCCTCAGGTGACCACGCAGGCCGCCGCCGGAACGGCGCCCGCGCGCGGCGGCCGGCCGCGGCGTCCGCGGGTGTGGCGCGGGGTGGTCCTCGTGCTCGCCGCCGTCTATTTCCTCGTCCCGCTGATCGCGTCGTTCGTCTTCACGGTGAAGGAGCCCGACCAGGGCTTCTCGCTCGACGCGTACGGCCAGATCTTCTCGGCCGAGGGCTTCGGCGGCAGCCTCCTGCTGTCGCTCGGGCTCGGGGTCGCCACGATCGTGCTCGTGCTGCTGCTGACGCTGCCCGCCGCGGTGGCCGTACGGCTCGGCGCGCCGCGGCTGCGCCCGGTGCTCGAAGTGGTCTGCACGCTGCCGCTGGTGGTGCCCCCGATCACGTTCGTGGCCGGGATCAGCACCGTGCTGCGGTGGGGGCCCGACTATCTGGCGACCACGCCCCTCTATCAGACGATCATCGCGGTGCAGAACCCCGATTTCCCGGTGGTGCTGGTGCTCGCCTACGTCGTGCTGGCGCTGCCGTTCGCCTACCGCTCGCTCGACGCGGGCCTGGGCGCGATCGACGTGCGCACGCTGTCGGAGGCGGCCAGGAACCTCGGGGCGTCGTGGCCCCACGTGCTGCTGCGGGTGATCATCCCCAACATGCGGTCGGCGATGGCGAGCGCGTCGTTCCTCACGCTGGCGCTGGTGCTCGGCGAGTTCACGATCGCCCGGCTGCTCAGCTTCGAGACCTTCCCCAACTGGATCTACCGGATCTCCGGCTCTCAGGCGCAGGTGTCGGTGGCCGTCTCGGTGTTCAGCCTGCTGATCACCTGGCTGCTGCTGCTCGCCCTGTCGTCCGCCGGTGCGAGGCAAAGGAGTGGATCATGAACGGCGCCCGGGTCGAGTTCCGCGGCCTGCGGCGGCGGTTCGGCAGCACGGTCGCGCTGGACGGGCTCGATCTCACGGTGGAGCCCGGCGAGCTGATCGCGCTGCTCGGCCCGTCGGGGTGCGGCAAGACCACCGCGCTGCGCTGCCTCGCCGGCTTCGAGCAGCCCGACGAGGGCGAGGTGCTGGTGGACGGCGCCGACATCACGCGCGTGCCGGCCAACCGGCGCGACGCCGGCATGGTCTTCCAGTCCTACAGCCTTTTCCCCAACCTCAACGCCCGCGACAACGTGAGCTTCGGCATGCGGGTGCGCAAGGTGCCCGCCGCCAAGCGGCACGCCCGCGCGCAGGAGCTGCTCGAACTGGTCGGCCTGCCGTCCGTCGGCGACCGCTATCCCCACCAGTTGTCCGGCGGTCAGCAGCAGCGCGTGGCGCTGGCCCGCGCGCTCGCCCTGGAGCCCAGGGTGCTGCTGCTGGACGAGCCGCTGTCGGCGCTCGACGCCAAGGTGCGCGTCACGCTGCGCGAGGAGATCCGCCGCCTGCAGCTCTCCCTCGGCATCACGACGATCTTCGTGACGCACGACCAGGAGGAGGCGCTGTCGATGGCCGACCGGGTCGCCGTGCTGCGCGACGGCCGCCTGGAGCAGGTCGCCGACCCCGCCACCCTGTACGACCGGCCGGCGACCGCGTTCGTCGCCGAGTTCGTCGGCGCGATGAACCACCTGCCCGGCCTGGTGTCGGGCGACCGGGTCACCGTGCTCGGGCAGACGCTGCCCGTGGAGGGCCAGGCTCCGGACGCGGCGCAGGCGGACGTGCTGGTGCGGCCCGAGGCCGTGCTGGTCACTCCGGACGCCGAGGGCGACGGGATCGTCATGGTGTCGTCGTTCCGCGGCTCCACCGCCCGCCTGCGGATCCGCCTGGGCGACGGCACCGAGGTGCTGGCCGATGTCCCCGGCCACGACTCGGCGCGCTTCGCGCCCGGCACCGCCGTACGGATCGGGCTGGTCGAGCGGCCCGTGCTCGTGTCGGCCCGTTCGGAGACCGGAGGAGCCGCGGCGGCGGTCCCCGAACCCGATGTCGTCTAGGGCGTGCCCTGCGGCGGTCCTGTTCGACATGGACGGCACGCTGGTGGACACCGAGGACCTGTGGTGGGACGCCTGCGTGGAGGTGGCGGACGGCCTGGACTCCCCTCTCGGGGAGGCCGACCGTGAGGCGTTGTTCGGCCTGTCGGTCGAGGACGCCGCCGTGCACATCACCGGAGGTCCGGGGGCGGCGGCCGTGGAGACCATGCTGACGGACGCGTTCACCGGCCGGCTGAAGAACGGCGTGACCACGCTTCCCGGCGCGGTCGCGCTGCTGGAGACCCTGCGCGCGGCGGGGATCCCGGCGGGGCTGGTCAGCGCGTCTCCCCGGCCGGTCGTGGACCTGGTGCTCGAAACCGTCGGCGGTCACCACTTCCGGCTGTCGGTGGCCGCAGGGGACAGCCCCAGGAACAAGCCCGCGCCCGATCCCTACCTGGCCGCCGCCGCGCGGCTCGGCTTCGACCCGGCCGCGTGCGTGGCGGTCGAGGACAGCCCGACCGGCGTCGCCTCGGCCCGGTCCGCCGGCTGCGCCGTCATCGTGGTCGGCCCGCCCGGTACGACGAGCGGCCTGAGCGGGGCGGACGGGGTGACGGCGGTGCCGACACTGGAGAGCATCGACCTGCCGCTGCTGCGACGGCTGGTCTCCCGCCAGTGAACGCCGTGAGCCTGGTAACTTCGCGGACCTAAGTTCCCTTTGGGTATCGTCGCAACATGCACGTCATGAACACCTGCGACGATCCCAAGGACGTCTACTCGGCGGCCTGCCCGTGCCGCAACATGCTCGACCTGCTGGCCAACAAGTGGAGCGCGCTGGCCCTGGGCGCGCTGGAGGACGGGCCGCAGCGTTTCGGCGCGCTGCGTGCCCGGCTCCAGGGCGTCAGCCCCAAGGTGCTCACCCAGACCCTGCGCCGCCTGGAGGACCACGGCCTCGTCCACCGCGACGTGTATCCCGAGGTGCCGCTGCGCGTGGAATACAGCCTCACGCCGCTCGGCCGCGACGCCAACGTCCCGCTCGCCCACCTGCGGACGTGGGTGGAGCGCAACATCGACCGCTTCCCCGGCCCCGCGTAACCGACCCTGGGTAACCGGCCCCGAGTAGCCGGCCCGGAGCAGCCGGCCCGGAGCAGTCGGCCGGGAGTAACCGGCCCCGCGTAGCCGGCCCCGCGTAACCGGCCCCGAGTATCCCCCTTACCTGGATGGTTCCCGATGGATACTCGTGTCCCTTGCGGGTAACCACGCACCGGTGGCTACCGTGCAGGTCGTGCCGCCGAGCCGTACGACCGGCTTCGGCGCGTGACCCGTGACGAACGCGCAAGGGACAGACATGACCGAGAACCTGAACGGGACCATGCCCGCCGTCGCCTACCGGCGCAGCCTGCCCATCGACGACCCGGAAAGCCTCCTCGACGTGGAGCTGCCGGTGCCGCGACCCGGGCCGCGCGACCTGCTGGTGCGGGTGGAGGCCGTCGCTGTGAACCCGGTGGACTACAAGGTCAGGCGCAACAGCGACCCGGGCGGCGAGCCCAGGGTGCTCGGCTGGGACGCCGCGGGCACCGTGGTCGCCGTGGGCGACGAGGTGGAGCTGTTCGAGGTCGGCGACGAGGTCTACTACGCCGGCGCGCTCGACCGGCCCGGCGCGAACTCCCGCTTCCACGCGGTGGACGAGCGCATCGTCGGCCGCAAGCCCGCCACGTTGTCCTTCACCGAGGCCGCCGCGCTGCCGCTGACCTCGCTCACGGCGTGGGAGGGCCTGTTCGAGCGGCTGGGCCTGCGCGGCGACGCGCTCGACCAGACCGGAACGCTGCTGATCACCGCGGCCGCGGGCGGCGTCGGTTCCATCGCCGTCCAGCTCGCCCGCGCCCTGACCGGGCTCACCGTGATCGGCACGGCCTCCCGGCCCGAGACCGTGGAGTTCGCCCGCCGGATGGGCGCCCACCACATCGTGGACCACCGGGCACCGCTGGCGAAGCAGCTCGCCGAGGTCGCGCCCGGCGGCGTGGACTACGTCTTCAGCACGATCGGCACCGACCGCAACCTCACGGCCTACGCCGAGGCGCTCGTGCCCTTCGGCGCGATCGTCGCGATCGACGACCACGACTCCCTCGAGATCGGTGTGCTCAAGCCGAAGAGCATCGCGTTCCACTGGGAGCTCATGTTCACCCACTCGCTGTTCAAGACGCCGCATCAGGTGAACCAGCACCGCATCCTCGACCGGGTCGCCCGGCTCGTGGACTCCGGTGTCCTCACCACCACCGCCACCCGCGACCTCGGCCCGGTCAACGCCGCCAACCTGCGTGAGGCCCACCGGATCGTCGAATCGGGCACCGCGATCGGCAAGATCACCCTCACGGGCTTCTGAACAACCCTTCTCCGCCGGGAACAACGGATGCGGCGCGGCCGGTTGGGGACGAGAGGAACCGAGCCCAAGAACACCAGGAGTCGCGCATGCATGCCATCGTCGTCCCCGCTTACGGTGATTCCTCCGTGCTGGAGTACGCCGAACGGCCCGACCCCGTTCCCGGTCCCGGGGAGGTGCTGGTCGACGTCGCGGCGACGGGCGTCAACTTCATCGACGTCTATCACCGCGAGGGCCGCTATCCGCTGCCGCTTCCGCTGATCCCGGGCTCGGAGACGGCCGGGACCGTCACGGCCGTCGGGCCCGGCGTGACCGACATCGTGCCCGGCGACCGGGTCGGCTCCGCCGCCGCGGTCGGCGCGTACGCGAGCAAGGCGATCATCCCGGCGGAGAAGGTGGTCCGGCTGCCCGACGGGCTGTCGCCCGATCTGGCGGCGGCGGTGCTGCTCCAGGGGCTGACCGCCCACTACCTGACCCACTCCACGTACGCGATCAGGTCGGGCGACGACGTGCTCGTGCACGCGGCGGCCGGGGGCATGGGCCTGCTGCTCGTCCAGATGGCCAAGCTCCGCGGCGCCCGCGTGATCGGCACGGTCTCCAGCGCCGAGAAGGAGAAGCTGGCCCGGCAGGCGGGGGCCGACGAGGTCGTCGGCTACGAGGGCTTCTCCGAGGCCGTCAAGGAGATCACCGACGGCGCCGGGGTGCACGTCGTCTATGACGGGGTCGGCGCCGCCACGTTCGACGGGTCGCTCGCGTCGCTGCGGCCGCGCGGCATGATGGCGCTGTACGGCGCGGCCAGCGGTCCCGTCCCGCCGTTCGACCCGCAGCGGCTCAACGCGGGCGGCTCGCTGTTCCTCACCCGGCCCACGCTGGCGCATTACACGGCCACCCGCGAGGAGCTGCTGTCGCGGGCGAACGACGTGCTCGGCTGGGTCGCCTCCGGCGCCGTGAAGGTGCACATCTCGCAGCGTTACCCGCTCGCCGAGGCCCGGCGCGCCCACGACGACCTGGAAGGCAGGCGGACGACCGGCAAGCTGCTGCTCATCCCCTGACCTGCCGGTGAGCCGTCCTCAGGCGGCCATGTGGTCGATCAGGCGCTGCGCGGCCACCACGGCGCCGTCGGTGCGCATCTCGCCCGCGAGGGACGCGGCGCGGGCCGCCACGCCGGGGTGGAGAGCCTGGCCGAGGGCCTCGGCCAGCGACCCGGCGGTCGGCGCGGCGGGCGGGTGGGCGATCCAGATCCCGAGATCGGCGGCCCGCCGCGCCCAGTAGTGCTGGTCGTAGAGCTGCGGCACGACGACCTGGGGCGTCCCGGCCAGCGCCGCGGCGGTCGTGGTGCCCGCGCCGCCGTGGTGGACGACGGCGGCGACCCGGGGAAACAGTGCCCGCTGATCGGCCTCGTCGATCATCAGGCAGTCGGGGCCGTCGTCCGCCGGGGACAGCCCGGCCCAGCCGCGCAGCACGATCACCCGGCGGCCGAGCGCGCGGGCCGCGCCGATCGTCGCCCGCGCGACGTCCCGGGGAGCGCGGACGCTGCCGAATCCGACGCAGACGGGCGGCTCGCCGTCGTCGAGGAACTTCTCCAGGTCCGGCGGCAGCGGACGCGGGTCCGGCAGGATCCAGGCACCCGTCTGCACGACGCGTCGGGCCCGGGCCAGGGCCCCAGCGCGGGATCGGCGGCCGGCCAGGGCCGGTCGGTGAACATGTGCCCTCGGGTGTCCGCCACGGGGGCCAGGCCGGCCGCGGCCCGGTGGGCGTTGAGCGCGGCGCCGACCGTCTCGTTCCAGCGCCGCGCGTCCTCGGCCCACAGCGCGCGGTTGCCGGCCGCCTCGTCCACCGGCGCCCGCCCCCAGCCCGAGCTCCCGCAGCGCCACGGCCAGCGCCGCCATCGGCTGGACGTCGCCCCGCGTCCCGATCGTGGACAGCAGCACGCGCATATGTACCCCCTGGTCATGGTGTGGCTCACTGTGTGGCGGGTCGCGGTGTGGCGGGTCGGTGAACTGCCCGGCTCGCAGCGTGGCGGGTCGCGGGCCTGCCCGGCTCGCAGCGTGGCGTGGCGGGTCGCGGGCCTGCCCGGCTCACGGCCCCCGATTGTCCGCCGTGACCGGGGTCTTGCCGCAAGCCCCCCTGCCGCCTGTACGGTGAAAGTGGCGGGGTCCCCGTACGGATCAGGTGAGCGGGTGGGCCGGCCACTCCAGGAGGCGGGCCCCGAGCACGGCCGTCTCCAGCGTGAACCGCTGGGTGGGATCGCTCGGCGAGAAGCCGGTCAGCCTCCTGATCCGCTCCAGCCGGTAGGTGATCGCCCGGGTGCTGACGCCGAGCCTGCGCGCCGCCGCCGTGTGGTTGCCCTGCGAGGCGAAGATCGCCTCCAGCGTCTCCAGCAGCGGCTCGGGGCCGCCGCGGGCGGAGGTCAGCGGCCCGAGCACCGTCGAGACGAGGTCCACGATCGCGTCCCTGTCCCGCAGCAGCACCGGGAAGACCAGCAGGTCTGCGGCCTTGAGCACCTGGGCCCGCAGGCCGAGCCGCCCGCCGAGGTCGATCGCGTTGACCGCTTCCCGATAGGACGTGACGATCCCGCCGGGACCCTTGTGGGGGCGGCCCACCCCCACCCGCCAGTCCGTGAGCGCGGAGCGTACGTGGTGGGTGAACTCGCCGCTCGCGGCGGTCAGCGCGCCCGGGGCCACGCACACCAGCAGGCCGTCGCGGACGGCGACCAGGATGTTGTGCGAGCCGAACCTCGCCACCAGCGCCTGCTCGATCCTCCCGGCCAGCGGGTCGCCCGCCGCCATCGGGGTGCCGGGCCTGGCCACGGTCACGACGTACGCCCCGGCGAGCCGCAGGCCGAAGTGCTCGGCCCGTTCGGCGTCCGCTCTGCCCTGCAGCAGATCGTCGACGAACAGGCGGCGGGCCTCCTCCTCCTGCCGGAGCGCGGCGCGCTGGGCCTCCTCGTATCCCTCGATGTAGGCGGCCATCCCGCGGCGTACGGCGCCGAAGGCCCCGCCGGCGGTGATCTCGGCGGCGTGCAGGCAGGCGTCGGCGAGCACCCGCAGCGGGATGCCGCGTTCGGCGGCGAGGGCGCCGCACTCGCGCAGGGCGTCCATGTCGGCGCGGGCGGGCAGCCTGCCGGTGGCGGCCGACGCGGCCAGAACCGACAGGAACCCGCCGAGTAAGTCGGCGGGCACTCCGGTCGCCTCGCTCACGCGAGCGAGAACGCTGTCCATCAGACTCCTACGTCACGCCGTTCGAAGGCGAGCAGCGCCGTCATGAGGAGCACGGCCGTCGCACCCAGCAGCACAAGGTAGTCACCGTACGGCCAGCCCTCATAGAGCGGCCTGCCGTCGAGGTAATAGTGGCTGGGCGAGATCCAGCGCAGCCAGGAGATCGCGTCGACGTTCCGGCCCATCGTCTCCACGATGTATCCGGCGACGCCCCACACGCCGGTCACGGCGAGCGCCACCTGCCTGCGCCCGGACGCCGCGCCCACGCACAGCGTCAGCGTCCCGAAGAACAGCACGAGCAGGAACAGCCCGGTGTGGGCGGCGAGGATCTTGCCGAACGGCACGTTCATGTCGGCGGCGGACGCGGCCACGGTGGCGACGGCCAGCGTCACGAGCGCCACGATGAGCAGGCCGAGCGCCAGCGCGGCCCAGCGCTCCAGGAGCAGCCGCCTGCGGTCGATCGGCAGCGTCAGCGTGAGCTCCAGCGTCTTGTTCTCCTCGGGGCCGGCGATGGCCCGGTTGCCGAGGATCGCGGCGCACATGGTGAACAGCAGTGGGCCGAGGAGCTGGTAGGCGACCGCCTGCAGATAGCCGCGCCCGGTCGCGATGTCGGACATGCCGCCCATCAGGTCTCGGAACGCGCCCGGATATTTGGCGACGGCCTGCGCGCTGAACGCCTCGGGGTCGTCCATGAAGCCCGCGTAGATCGAGATGTACATCGTGAGGAACGCGCACAGCCCGACCGTCCACCCGATGAGGGCACGGCGATACTCCCCCAGGCTCTTACGCACCAGCGTGGGCATGACGGCCCTCCTCCTCGCTGTAGTAGGTCAGGAAGATCTCCTCCAGGTCCGGCTCCGCGCTGACCATGTGGACCACGGTGTAGCGGGCCGCCGCCTTGATCAGCGCGTCGGGCCTGCCGTCGATCGTGCAGCGCAGGCTCGCCCCCTGCACGACCACGTCGCGTACGCCCGGGAGGCCCTGGAACGACTCTGCCGGGACCGGCGCGTCGAAGTGGAGCTCCACGTGGCGTACGGCCCGCTCGCGCAGCGCGGCGATGTCCTCCACCGCGACGAGGCGGCCCGCCCGCACGATGCCCACCCGGTCGGCCACGTGCTCCACCTCGGCGAGCACATGCGACGACATGAGGATCGTGCGACCGGCCGTGCGCGCCTCCCTGACCATGGCCAGGAACTCCTGCTGCACCAGCGGGTCGAGCCCGCCCGTCGGCTCGTCCAGGATGAGCAGGTCGGGCTCGTGCATGAACGCCTGGATGAGCCCGACCTTCTGCTTGTTGCCCTTCGACAGCTCCCCCATCCTGGCGGACAGGTCGGCGTCGAGCCGCTCGGCCAGGTCGTCGATCCTGCCGCGGCTCACCCCTCCGCGCACGTCGGCGAGGAACTGCAGGTAGTCGCGGGCCCGCTCCCTGCCCTCCAGGGCCAGCTCGCCCGGGAGGTAGCCGATCCGGGCGCGTACGCGCGGATCACGCGTGTCCGCGCCGAAGACGGTCGCCCGGCCGGACGTCGGCCGGATCACGTCGAGAAGCAGCCGGATCGTCGTCGTCTTGCCCGCGCCGTTGGGGCCCAGATAGCCGAAGACCTCGCCCGGCCGGATTTCGAGGGTGAGGTCTTCGAGACCTCGTCTCGCACCGTAGAACTTCGTCAGCCCTTCGGTCTCCACCACTGCTGTCATGCCGCAATGGTGGCGCTCCCGTCAGGCGCGGGGTATGCCCGCTTCCGGACACTTGCCGATCGTGTTCGTTCGCACCTTCGGCAAAGCGCGATCAAGACACATCACGGCGTGCCGCAGTCGGCGGAGCCGGGCAGCAGGTGGCGGTAGCGCGACACCAGCCGGTAGCCCGCCTCCGCCAGCCAGCTCACCGGCGGCGTCAGCAGCACCCGGCCGGCCGCGCGCCAGGCCGCGTGCGGCTGCAGGGCGAGGAGCAGCGCCACGGCACGCGCGCCGTGGGCGCGCAGCCCGCCCGGCCCGAGGAGCCGCACGGACGTCTCGGCCTCGTCGCGCGACAGGCCCGCCGCCTGGAGGTCGAGGCCCTGCCACGCCCGCACCAAGGGCATGTACGGCAGGAACCGGTGCCCGGCGTCCACACACGCCTGGCAGAAGGCGCAGTCACCGTCGAAGACCAGCAGGACCCGGTTCTCTGCGTTTTCTTGGCCCATGCTGCCGAACCTACCGATCCTGGGACGGATCACTCCGGTCGCGTGGTGGTGGCGCGGGCCGCCGTGACGCGCGCGCGGCCAGGACGACGACCAGGATCACGGCGACCGCGAAACTGAAGACGACCGCGACCACCAGCAACAGGATGAGCGCGCTCATCGCCGATCCGTCCAGCGTGCCCGTCTTTGGAGCAGGCGTGCCGACCCCCGGGCCAGGCGCGCCCGTCCTTGGAGCAGGAGTGCTGGACCACGGGCCAGGCGTGCGGCGACCGCCAGGCGTGTGGCGACGGCCAGGCCCACCGAGGCGTACGACACCGCACGCGCGAGCCGTACGGACCTGGGGATGTCGGCGACGGCCGGGCGAGGGCCGTCGCCCAGCTCCGGGCGGTGCTCGACCCTGCCGCCGTAGTCGTTGGCCCCGCCGAGCCGTACGCCGAGGGCGCCGGCGAAGGCCGCCTCGCAGCGTCCGGAGTTGGGGCTGGGGTGGCGGTGCCCGTCCCTGATCCACACGGCGGCCGCGCGGCGGGGAGAGCCGCCCGCCAGACCGGCCAGGCCCGCCGTGAGCAGGGCCGTCAGCCGGGCCGGCACATAGTTGGCCACGTCGTCCAGCCGGGCCGAGGCCCAGCCGAACCTCGCGTAGCGCGGCGACCGGTGGCCCACCATCGCGTCGAGCGTGTTCACCGCGCGATAGCCGAGCAGGCCGGGCACGCCGAAGATCGCGCCCCACACGAGCGGGGCCACGACGGCGTCCGAGGTGTTCTCCGCGATGGACTCGACCGTGCCCCGCGCCAGCTCCGCGGCGTCCAGCCCGGACGGGTCGCGTCCGCACAGGTGCGGCAGGCGGGCGCGGGCGGCGGCCAGATCGCCCTCCTCCAGCGAACGGGCCATCAGCATGCCCTCCCTGCCCAGCGTCGTGCCGCCGAGCACCGCCCATGTGGCGGCGGCGGTGACCGCGGCGCGGGCGATCGGGCTCGACCGGGTCACCCGCTCGGCGAGCAGCCCCGCCGCCGTCGCCGCGCCGACGCAGATGGTGGTGTAGGCCACGCCCGCTAACCGCGAATCGCGATATATGCGCTTTTCGAGGGCGGCGGCCCGGCTGCCGAACACCGCGACGGGATGGCCGCGTCTGGGATCTCCCACCGCCGCGTCGATCACGGCCCCGGCGAGCAGCCCCGCCGCCGTGGCACCGTCCAGGATCCGGGTCACGCAGGCATTCTGCCGTACGTGCCCCTTTGTCATGAGATGGGCTCGTAGCCGATGAGGCGACTGTGGATCGCGTCCTCGTTGGCGTCGAGCCAGACTGCGGCGCGCCTGATCCGTCCGCCCGCGCCGTCGTCCCACATGCGCGCCCAGCCGCCGCCGAGCGTCCTGGCCCGGTCGCGCATCAGCGCGTAGGAGCGGCCGAACCGCGTCCTGGCCGTCTCCACCAGCCGGAGCCGGTCACGCAGCGGCAGGCCGTACGCGTCGCAGAACGCCCGCACGCGGGCCGCCGCGTCCAGTGAGCGCTGCGCAGGGTCGCGGTCAAGGGGATCGGCCAGCGGGGCCCAGTGCCGCAACGTGGTGACCACATCGAACAGCCGCGTCGTCGGCCTGGCCATGTCGAAGTCGATCAGCGCGTACGGCAGGAGATCCCGCCCTGTCTTCCGGAAGACGACATTGGCCGGAGTGACGTCGCAGTGGCCCACGAGCTCGGCGGGGCCCTCCGGCGCCGAGCCGTTCTCCCAGACGGCGCCGGGAGGCGGGACGAACGAGGCCGCCGCGTCGTGGAAGCGCCGCAGCAGCCGGGCAAGGGCGGTCAGCGCCTCGTCGCTCACCGCGTACGCCGGCAGGGGATGCGTCGGCACCATGCCCTCGACGTACGTGAGGATGGCCCTGCCCCGCTCGTCTGTGCCGAGAACCCGCGGCGCCCGGTCGAACCCGGCGTCCTCCAGGTGCCGCAGCAGCGCGTGGACCGACGGCGACGTGGCACGCATCGGCCGCCGTACCGTCGCCCCCACCCGTACGACCCCTTCGGAGACGTCTCCGAGGAGCGGGATCTCGCGTACGGACATGGCGCTGGAGTTTAGCCCCGCAGGCGATCACATTTCCGCCGGAAAGCACGAAGAACAGGAAAACGTCTCGCCACGCGGACGAATGTCCACCTGGCGAGAAGCCGGGCGGCATCGTGACCCTCCTGCGCGTGAGCAGTGCTGGATCGACCTTCCCTGCAGGAGGCCCGAGCACGTGCCTGAGCGGCATCGACGCAGGCCGAGCGGCCCCGGTGACCGGGCTCACAGGCCCACACGAGGCATGCGCCGGCCCATGTCCGGGAAACCGGGTGTGTACCCGGTCCCCGGATCATGCAGAATTAGGCACGAGCGCCCTTAGCTCAGCTGGATAGAGCATCGGACTTCTAATCCGACGGTCGGGGGTTCGAATCCCTCAGGGCGCGCTCCTCTCCTCAGCCTCTTTGGCCCCTGACCTGGGCTTCTACTTGATCGTGCCGTGATCGCGCGTGCAGCCGTACGCCACCGAGAGCCGCCGCTTGTCGCCAGTCACGGGATATACGCGGGATGATGTTGGAAAGCGGACGGTCGGGCCGTCGTGATCGTGGATCATCGGTGACATGAACGGGAACGACGGAGAATCGGGCGTCGACCTTCTCCGTTTGGCGATCGCCCCCTCGTCCTGCAGGCCAGGCAGCGAAGCATTCCAGCTGCAGGTCTACGTCAACGGAGCGGAGATGACCTCCGCCGGGGCGGGGCTGGGGATGGATCCGTACAACGTCCTGCTCCCAGCTAATCGACTGCTGGCCGATTCCCAGCCGCGCACTGTCGCGATCGCTCGTTGCGGCGCACGCGGCGTCTACGACTGCGGGGGCACGGACGTCATCATCACCCGTGATGGGGACCTAGTGCGCTGGGAATGGTCGAGAGAGGTGCCCATGGACCGCAGCGCCTGCTTCGCGGCCACTCAGTACGAGCTGGAGGTCTCGCGGGTCGCCGCGGATCATTCGTGGGAGACCCCGATGCGCACCGCGGGGCGGCTGGTCCTGACGAGCATCGACCATGCCCGACTGCTGACTTACGGCCTCAGCGCCAAGAGAGCCGTCCCCGAGATCCTGATCTGTTCGAGGTCTGGCTTGGGGGTCGAGGATGGCTACCAGGTCTTCGTCGCCGCTCCCTGGCAGGGCCGCAGCCCGGCCGAACTGGCGCGCGAGGTCTGCGAGATCCTGGCGCGTCCTCCTCGGGAGTGGCCAGCCACTTGGCATTCCGTCAAGGGCTGGGTGACTACGCCGCCGAGCATTGCGGGGCCGTCCTGGGAACGCGAGCGGCTCTGACGTCGCAGCGGCTACCAACCCCGGAAGGATTCGTCCCATCTAGAAACCCAGCTACGAGCCGGAGGTGATCAGGACGGAAAGGTATGCGCATCGCGCTAGAAACCCCAGGTCGCCGGCTGATTCCGTACAACTGGACAGGGTGACGAGAGGGCAATCACGGTGACTCACGACCGGCCGGCCGGCAAGCTCAGGGCCATGGGCTATGTGCAGCCGGACGCCCCAGATGCAGCCCCAGGCGGCCACTCCCGGAAAATATCCGGAACAATCTTGACCACGTGGCCTCCCATCCAGGGTTGCAGCTCGCATCAGAATCTCAGGAGGCGCCATCTCCGCTCGTGGACAACGTGAACCGACGCCCGAAGAAGTCCAGCGGGGGGATCGAGGTGTTCAAGGAGTACGTCGAAATCACCACCAACCGCTCGATGCACGCTCCGGAAGGAAGCGGCCCTCACGCCTGTCCCTGCTGCGGATATCTGACTCTCGACTCGCGCGGCTGGTACCAGATCTGCCCCGTCTGCTTCTGGGAGGACGACGGGCAGGACGACCACGATGCCGACGACATCCGGCGCGGCAGCCCCAACTATGGACTCAGCCTCACCCAGGCCCGCCTCAACTTCCGGCAGTTCCGTGCCTACATGGAGCGATACGTCCACAAAGTACGCCCTCCAAGACGCGAGGAGTTCCCCACCGACACAGGGCCAGGGCCGCCTATCCGCGACCCGCGCAGGTCGGACACGCGATCGTCTTGCGCAGGTCCAACTCCCGTCGCCCCTCCGGAATCTAAGCGAGCACCTCCGGCAGCAGCTTGAACGCCGCCACATGCTGCGGCCGGATCAGACCGAAGTCGCGCCGGTCGATCGTCGCGATCTGGGTGATCCCCAGACGCTCGGCGATCGCCACCACGGACACATCCGCAGGGTCGAGACGAGCGTCTCTGTAAAGCCGGACAAGTTCGGCCATACGCCGTACGTCAGCGGCGAGCAGTTCGACCAGCTCGAACTCCTCCGTGACGAGATCAAGGAACTTCGCATGTACGGCCGATCCCATATGCCTGTTGATCGTCCAACCAGCCTCGATCAGGATGGTCGAAGGAAGGAGCAACGGCCCTTCCAACTGCTCAAGGAGACGCACGCACGAGGCATGGTGCATGTCATCGCGATCGACAACGGCGATCAGCGGACCTGTGTCCAGGAGCGTAGCGGTCACACCGACCGATTGAATCGCTCTGCCAGCAAATCTTCGACCCGTTCTGACAGATCGCCCTCTCCGGATGCGCCGATCCCCGCGATCGACAGGCGGCGACGCCGTACCGGTTCCGATGGACCTTCGCTCGCGGCCTCAGCGAGTTCCGGGTCCGTCTTGACCAGCCGCAGCAGCCGACCCGCCTGGTCTGGCGACAGCCGGTCAACCAGGTGATGAAGCTCCTCATGCGCATGCCCGGCGCTCATGCTCTGAGTCTACGCTGGCGATCTCACCAGCGGCAGGCACACGCTGGCGTGCCCGATGTGTGCCCGTTCGGTTGGCACGCAGCGGGGAGCCGCGGGGACTCATGGTGACCCCACCGCGGTCGATGAGGGTTTGTAAGCCGGTGATCGTGGTGGGCTGATCGGGCTGGGCGCGCAGCCATTTTTTCATGGTCTGCTGGAAGCGTTCGACTTTTCCGCAGGTGGTGGGGTGGTTGGGGGTGGAGTTCTTCTGGGTGACGTGCAGGCGGCGTAGTTCGCTTTCGAAGGCGTTGCGGCCGCCGGCCGGACGAGGCGAGCACCGGAAGGGCACCACCTACTTTGAATGTCGGTCAGGGTGGAGGCGGGCACGCCGTGAGCGGCACAGGCAAGGCGGAAGGTGTCGCGCACGATCGGGCCGGTGACGCGAGGGTGGGCGGTCACCGACAGGGCGTAGGGAGTGGTCGTCCAGCCAGGTGAGAATCTCGGCGTCGGTGCCGTCGGCGAGGCGGTAGTGGGTGAAGTCGGCCTGCCAGGTCTCGTTCGGCTGCTCGGCTTGGAAACGGATGTAGGAGAATCGTGGTCGTTTGCCCGGCTCGGGGGTGACCAGCCCGGCGCGGTTCAGATAGCGGCTGATCGTGGCCCGGGACACGATGACCTGGTGATGCTGCTGCAGGTGCCAGGCGATGGTGTCCGGCCCGGCGTCCAGGCCCTGGCCGGACAGCTGTTTACGCAGGCGGATGATGAGATCGACGATCTCGGCGTCGATCGCGGTCGGTGAGGTCGTGGGTCGTCGGGATCGGGGCTCGAACGCCGTCTCGCCCTGCTCCCGGTAGCGGGCGACCAGCTTGGACACCCAGCCTTTGGAGACGCCGTAGGAGCGGGCGACGTCCGCCTGTGAGCGGCCCTCGACGACGACCGCCGTGATGATGAGTCTGGCCTTCGACACGGGCTGACTCTCGACCGCCCGCAGGCTCTAACCGCCTGTGTTTCCTATCTCCGGAGACATGCGCCTACCGGGTTTCCTATGTCTTGAGACACCCGTTTCTTATGTCCTGAACCACAACACCTCAGGGCGCGCTCTCCCATCCAGCCCAGATGCCTTCTGTTCTGGGCTTGATCGTGCCATGCTGGCGCGCGCAGCCGAACGCCGCCGAGAGCCGCCGCTTGTCGCCAGTCACGGGAGGTACGCGGTTGCGAAGGTCATGCTGCGGTGCCGGCGCCGATGCATGACGTGGAAGATCACCGTCTGGCAGCCGCGCGTGATCAGCCCCGAGGGTCCCCTGGTGATCGTCATTGATCACACGGCACAGGGCCGAACCCGGAGGCCGGGTCCGGCCCTGCGGCACTTCTGGTCTCGTTACCGGGCCTGGGAGGCCTCCACGAGCCGTGCGATATCGGGCAGTACGGCCTCCGCCACAGTGATCTTCCGATCGATCAGGCCGCTGGCGTGGAAGAGGTCCGCCGCGCGCTGCTGTTCCGCGACGAAGTCGTCGGTGACGGGCTGCAGCCCGAACGGGCGGGTGCGCAGGGCGTGCTCCCAGGCGTCGACGCTCCCACGGTCGTCGGCGGCGAACAGTTCGGCCGCGGCACGATAGTTCTGCTGGATCCACGCGTCGGACTCCTGAAGCGCGCCGACGATGGCGGCGAGCTCCTCGCGGTGCCCTTCGGCGAAGTCGCGCCGGGTGAACCAGAGCGATCGGTGGCTGAACAATCCGTCGGTAGCGACGAGTTCTCGGATGGCGGCCTCCTGCTCGACGCGGGTGAGGGCAGGGTACGAGCCGACCCACGCGTCCACCTCACGGTCCAGGAACAGCTGGGCGGCGTCGGTGTAGGCGTCGACCGGCTCGATGTCCTTCCACGTCAGCCCGGCCCGGTCGAGTGCGAACAGCAGAAGTGTGGTCTGCCACGAGCCGTGGCCGAGCGCGACCCGCTTGCCCTTCAGGTCCTCCAGGGATTTGATCGGCGAATCCTCGTGCACGACCAGCCGGCCGTTCTCGTGACGGGGCCCGGAGATCGCCACGTACACGATGTCGTGTCCCTTGCCCTGCGCGGTGACCGGCGGCGTGGAACCGGTGCCGATGAAGTCGTACCCACCGTCGAAGAGGTGGTCGCCGTGCACAGTGGGGAGTGCCTTGGTGGCATCGGGGCGCTCGCCCTGCGGGAGGCTGCGCAAATCCACCCATTCGACATCAGGCAGGGAGCGCTCCAGGATGCCCTGGTGGCGCAGTACCCACAGTGAGTTGTTGTTGGGGAAGTAGCCGACACGGACGCTCATCAGATGGTTCCTTTCGCGATAGACAGGGTGTGCGGGTGCAGCGGGGAGGTCTGGCGGATGTCGTGGCCACGCAGCAGAGGAAGTACTTCCTCGCCGACGCGGTAGGCCTCCTCCAGGTGGGGGACGCCGGCGAGGATGAAGGCGTCGACGCCGATTCCGATCAGCTCGTCGAGCCGTTCGGCGACCTGTTCATAGCTCCCCACGAGCCCGAAGGCGGGACCGCCGCGGAGCAGGTGGAAGCCGCCCCAGACGTTCGGCGACACCTCCAGCTCCCGGTAATCGCGAACCGGCCAGGAGATGAACGACTGGCTGCGCAGCCAGCCGACGGAGTCACCGTCCGCGCTGCGTAGCGCCGCCGGGTCGACATGCGCCCAGCCGCGCCTGATCTCGTCCCATGCCGCCTCCTCTGTCTCACGGGCGAGCACGTCGATGCGGACGGCGAACTTGGGAGCCCGTCCGAGCGCGGCGCTGTGCTCGCGGACCTGGGCGAACTTGGCCGCCAACTCGGGGAAGGGTTCCAGCCACGACAGGTAGTAGTCGGCGTGGCGGCCCGCCGCCTCGATGGCGGCCTTGGACGAGCCGGAGAAGTAGATCTCCGGGAAGGGTTGCCGAGCGAGCGGCTCGGGCAGCCCCGCCCCCTCGACCCGGTAGAACCGGCCCTCGTAGTCGAACGGACCACCGTTCCACACGCCCTTGAGCACATCGAGGAACTCCGACGTCCGGGCATACCGATCGTCGTGGTCGACCCGGTCCCCCCACCAGAGCTGGGCAGGGCCGCCACCACCAGAGATGATGTTGTAGACGACTCGTCCGCCGGTCGCCCGCTGCAGGCTCGCCGACATCCGGGCCGCCTGCACCGGGTGGAGGAAACCCGGCTGATAGGCGATCATGAAACGGTACGTCGTGGTCTCGCGGGCCAGTGCCGCGGCCGTGGCCCACGGGTCGTCAGTAAACGGGAACGACGGCAACAGGCCGCCGACGAACCCAGAGCTCTCCGAGGCTCTGGCGACGTCGGCCATGTGATCGACGTACGAGTAACCGTCGCGGCGGCCGTCCCGGATCCCTGGGGTCAGGCTGCCGGGTACCACCGGCGCCCACTCCCCCCGGCTGGACACCCGGCGCCGCAGCGACGGCTGATCACCGTGAGTCCCGATCCGCCAGTAGATGTCAATGGGCATGCTCGATCTCCTTAGCGAACAGCGGCAGCAACCGCTCGCCCAGCCGGTAGGTCTCCTCGATGTGGGGCCGTGCCTCCAGGACGAACGTGGTCACCCTCTGGTCGAGGTAGCCGCGGATGCCGGCTGCGACGGTCTCGTATGACCCGACCAGGCCGGGCGTGGCGGAATCGGCGATGCGGGCGAATCCATGCCACAGACCGGTCCGCGGGTCGGGATCCGGTAGGCCGTCCTCTGCGCCGCCGATGATGTTCCACAGCCGCCGTGCCTCGTCCCACGCCTCATCGTCGTCGTCTCGTGCCAGGACGGGGAGCCGCAGACCGTACTCGAGCTTGCGGCCTGCCTCCGCCGACCGCGCACCCAGCTCGGCGATGCCTGCCGCCACGTCCTGATCTCCGGTGAACAGGTGCACGTCGGCATGCCGCGCCGAGACTGCGAGCGCGTCTGATGAGGTGCCGGTCAGGTATACGCGGGGGAACGGCAGGCCCGAGTTGGGCGGCTGGAATCCGCCTGCGAGCACCTGGTAGAAACGGCCTTCGTAGGTGTAGCCCTCCCCGTTCCACACGCCTCTGGCCACGGTGAGAAACTCCTCTGCCCGGGCGTACCGGTCCGCCCCCTGCAGGAAGTCCCCCTGCGACCGGGCGACGGCCGGGTCGAGATCGATGTCGATCTGCCAGCCGAGCCGGTTGTCGGTGAACCGCTGGAGGGACGCTGAGACCTTGGCCGCGTAGACGGGCGTGGCGATCCCTGGATGAAAACCGGCCACGACCCGAAGGTGCCGGCTCTGTCTCAGCAGGCCGGCGGCCACGACCAGGGACTCCTCGCCGGCGGGGTCGAAGGGCACGAGTGCCCCGCCGAGGCCGGCTATCTCCGCTGCCCTGCCAATCTGAGCGAGGTGTTCGAACGGCCCGAAGGCGCCCGGCCGTAGATCGGTGACGAACGCGGGCAGCGGGCGCCGCGCGGCGGGTTGCCAGTCCCCCCGGTCCCGTCGCAGCGGGTCACGCCCGTCTCCCCGGGTCGGCACTGTGATCAGGAAGTCCGGACTGTCCGTCATCGCGCCACCACCTCGGCGGTCTGCGTCACGCCCGGCAGGCCGTTCCGCCCGGCCTGCGCGTCGAGCCGCTTGCGGGCGAGTTCGAGCGGCTCAGTTGCCGCCCACGCGTCGATGTCCACGTCGGCGTCGAGGAATCCGTGGATCAGCAGGAAGTCCTTCTGAATCCGCAGGAGTTCCAACCGCTCGGGCGAGAGGTCCGGGTGGAGCGAGTGGTGGAAGTCGCCTCGGTAGGCGGTGGTCACGGCATCCGCTCCAGACCGCGTCTCGCCCGCCAGGATCTCGCGCACCCGGCTCAGATTGCCCGGCGCCCAGTCGGCGGCGCGCAGCGTCTGGGCGAGGAATCCGACGACCAGATCGGGATGCTCGTCCAGGAGCCGCTCGTGCACCGTGATCGGCCTCGGGGTGCCGTTGTTGACCCTGGTACGGCGGTCGGGATGCGCGTCGAGGTCGACGGCGACCACGGCACCGATCTCCTTGGCCTGCTCGGCGGCCCGCGCCCCCTTGGCGTACACCGCGTCCACCTCGCCTCGCGCCAACTCGGCGATACCCGGCCAGGAGAACGCCCGGTCACCGGCGTCCCGACCGACCGACGGGCTGGACTGGGCGGCCACCTCGACGAAGATGACGTCGTCGAGGGTCAGTCCGCCCTGGGACAACGCGCCCTTGATTCCATGCAGAGCCATGGCCCGGGGGAAGCTCTTCGCCCGGGTCTCAGCCCATGCGGGCAGGGCGACCCGGGCACCGGCCAGGTCCGCGGCGCCGGTGATGCCCGAGTCGGCCCTGACGAGGATGGACTGCCACTCCTCGATCCAGGTCAGGCCGATCAGCCGGGTCGGGGCACCCGCCGAGCGGGCGGCCAGCGCGGGGACGTTGCCGCCCTCCCTGAACAGCCCGAGAAGCTGATGATCGAAATGATGCTTGGCCAGTTCAGGCCCCGCATCCTGAAGGATGCCGATGTCCAGGCCCGCCACCTGGAACTCCTCTTTCAACCAGCCCTGGTTGTGGGCGAGGCCGCTGGCGGTGGGAACGGGGCACCGGGTGTACCAGATCTTGTCAAGGGAAGACATGTGACTCCTACGTGTGTCTGCGTCCGCCTCGTATTGGGGCCGACGCACCCAGACGGGTGGTGGGCGGGTGAGCTAATGCGAGGCCGGAACCACACCCAGGTGGCTCAGGAAGAGCCGTCGGTAGTCGGCGAACGGGGCGCTGTTGCGGTCCCGGGGATGGGGCAGGTCGATCCTCTGGTCGACGGCCAGCGTCCCTTCTCGCAGCACCACGACCCGGTCCGCCAGCCGTACGGCCTCGTCCACGTCGTGCGTGACGAGGACGACCGCCGGACGGTGCCGCGCGCAGAGCTCCGCGACCAGTTCCTGCATCTGGAGGCGGGTCAGCGCGTCCAGCGCGGCGAACGGCTCATCGAGCAGCAACACCTCGGGATCGCGCACGAGGGCCCTGGCGAGGGCCACCCGCTGCGCCTCTCCTCCGGAGAGGGTCGCGGGCCACGCCCGCCCGTATCCCTCCAGCCCGACCTCGGCCAATGCTCGGCGCCCCGCCTCCCGCGCGGCGGCCGGGAGACCGAGGATGACGTTGGCCAGCACCCGCCTGGCCGGGATCAGCCGCGGCTCCTGATAGACGGTCGTACGGCGGCGCGCCGCCAGCACGGTACCGGCGTCGGGGAGCTCCAGGCCCGCCAGGATGCGCAGCAGGGTGGTCTTCCCGGTACCGCTCGGGCCGAGGAGGGCGAAGAACTCACCCCTGCGAATCTCCAGATCGATTCCGGACAGTACGGTTTTGGCTCCGAATGCCTTGCGTAGCCCGCTGATCCGTACGGCCAGGCCGTCGGTGGCGGCGTCTTCTTCGCCGATCGTCGTCTCGGTCATCGAGTCCTCCCGCGTGCGCTCATCGGGCGACCAGGTGCCGGCGCCAGGGCATGGCCAGGCGCTCGAGCAACCGGATCACGCCGTCGAAGACCAGTCCGAGGACGGCGTAAATGAGGATGCAGAGCACCATGTAGTCGGGACGGAAGTACTGCTGGGCGAGAGTGACCAGATAACCGATGCCCTCGATGGCACCAATCTGTTCGGCGGCGATCAGGCCGGTGAGCGAGACCGACAGGCAGATGCGCAGCGCCATCAGGATGTTGGGCAGCGCGCTCGGGATGATGACTTCGATGGCCAGCCTGTGACCGCCCAGGCCGAAACCGCGCGCCGCCTCGACCACCTTGCGGTCGACGTTCCTGACCCCGAGGTAGGTGTAGGCGTACATAGGGACCGCCGCCGACACCGCAATCAGCACGATCTTGAACGTCTCGCCGACACCGAACCACGAGATGAACAGCGGGACCAGTGCGAGGAAAGGCACCGCCCGCATCATCTGCATGGTCGGGTCGACCAGCTCCTCACCCAGTGCCGAGATGCCGGCGGCGACTCCGAGCACCAGCCCGATCCCGCCGCCGACGAGCACGCCGAGCCCTGCCCTCTGCGCCGAGGCGAGCAGATAGTCGACGAGTTGGCCGGTCGCGATCAGCTCGCGTAGGGCGTCGAAGACGGAAGACGGCGCGGCCAGCACGTCCGGCGGGATGCGTCCGCTGCTCGACCCGTACCACCAGCAGACGAGCAGCAGCAGCGGTACGCCGATCCGCAGGCCGCCCGACAACGCCGGTGGGCGACGTCTGACACCGAGATACTGCGGAGCCTCCAGATCGGAGACCTCGGCGGCAGGCAGGACGCCGGGGCCCGACCGCACGCCCACGTCACTTGATGTGTGCACTCTCTCCACGGTCATGGCAGGTCACCCGGCCGAGGCGGGCGACGAAGCTCCGGTTGCCGCCTTCAGATCGAAGAGCACGTTCGCCGGATCGACAGGCCCGGGCACCACTCCGTACTTCCGGAACAGATCGGCCACCTGCTGGATGTTGGCGCCGTCGTCCTGGGTGACGTAGCGAGGGATGTTGGCGTGCTTGGCCGTTTCGATGTCCAGCGCCAGCCGCGCGCCGCTCACAGCCGTCGGGCCCTGCGTGAGAAACACGTTCTCGAACTTCTCCGGTGTCTTCTTGGCCTCCTCTGTCAGCTCCTGCACCACCTCGAGATAGACGCGGACCGCCTCGGGATGCTGTTCGAGCAGTTCGTTGCGCGCGGCGAGGATGGTCAGGTCCTTGTCATCGAGCTCCCGGCCATGCACGATCACCCGGGCGCCCTTGTTCACCGCCTCCGGGTAGGCCTTGACGATCGCCCACCAGGCGTCCACCTTGCCGGTCGCGAAGGCCGCGGCGCCCTGGTCGGGGTTGAGGTATACGCGCTTGACCTGGTCGACCGGGACTCCGGCCTTCTCCAGGGCGAGCAGGAGCAGGTACTCCCCCTTGCCGCCCTTGTTCACCGCCACCTGCTTGCCGACCAGGTCCTTGACCGACTTGATCGGGCTGTCGGGCCGTACGACCAGCCCGTCGGTGTCCGGCGCGGCCGGGTCAGTGACCGGGTCGGTAACGGAGAAGATCTTGATGTCGGGACTGTTCGCGAGATAGCCGACCGCGGGCGAGATGGCACCCTGGATAACGTTCACCGATCCCGAATGCACCGCATCGATGGTCGCGGTGAAGGAGGCGTAGGAACCGCCCCACTCCACCGAGGCGCCGACGGCCTTGAGCCGCTTTTCCAGGATGCCCTCGCGTTTGGCGTAGGCGAGCGGGCCGGCGTTGCCGGGGTCCTGCAGCTTGAGCACCGCACCGGTCCCGCCCGAGGACGGGGATCCGCCGGCGGTCGAGGATGACGAACCGCAGGCGGCGGTGAGGACCGCGAGCGACACAACCGCAGCGAGGACCGCGACGTGCGCGCTCCGCCGAGATCGCCGATCGGACCGGTGCAATCGAGATTTCCACATGGCGATGACAAGCCCCTAACAGTGGGAGAAAAGCGACTAGACGAGGCCGACCACATGCGGCCACCGGGACGGGACAGAGAACCCCTTGATCAAGGGCGAAGGATCGGAGAACGCCTCCGGCGCAACCGCCCGCGAGGCGGTCCGCGTTCACCTACAGAGGCTGGCGTCCACGTACATGAAGTCGATCGCGCGCCGGGACGTTAGGGCAACACTGGACATATTACCCTTTATTTCAGGTAGGGAATAAATAGGTCAAAGGCATCTCATGATGCGAGATGCACGAGTAGTCCGTCGACACGGGCGCTGGAGTTTCGTCAGGCCGCGCACACGCAGGCCCTGGGCGGCGGCGCGGGACATGCTCGACCACGTGGACGACGGCGTCGTCGCGCAGGTGCAGGCCGAGTCGGCGAAGCAGGAGTCCGTGGGGCAGGCGCGGCAGCTCGCCTTCCACAAGGGCATCAAATCCGGCATTCCTCACAACCGGACCGCGGGGGCCACACTTGCGGGCATGACAACCACCCCCCAGGCGGCGACATGGACCACCGCCGCACGGCGCCACCGTTTCGCCGCTTTCCTGGTCGACAACCTGATCCTTCTCGTGGCCAACGCTCTGATCGGGCTGATGCTGAAGCCGCCCGCCCAGCCCCGGACCGACGAGCCGGGTTATCTCACGACGCTGCTCAACCCGTACGCGGACACCGACTGGCCGCTGCAGGTCGCGATAACCGTCGTGGGCGCCGCCTACTTCTGGGTGCAACACGCACTGTGGGGCCAGACGCTCGGTAAGCGGCTGTATCGCCTGAAGGTGGTGTCAGCCGCGACGGGAGCGATGCCCGCCCGCCGCCAGATCGGGATCCGGACGCTGGTCCACCCTCTCCTCGGCTCGGCGGTTCCATATCTCGGATCGGTTCTCTACCTCGTCGACGCCCTGTGGATCTTCGGTGATCCCCGGCGGCGCTGCCTGCACGACATCGTCGCCGGGACCGTCGTCGTGGACGTGTCCGCCCCCGGCACGAAGGCATCGGGGGCGTCCGGGTTCCTGACCGGGCTCGTGGTCGTCCTCGCCGCGTCCGCCGCGTTCGCACTGATCACCACGCTGCTGGCGGCGTAGGACTCACCGAACAGCCGTGACACCGGGATCGGGGGCCAGGGCGCTTTCCGGTCCCGGGTGGCGGGCGTACGGTCGCCGGTGCATATCGTCGTGTCCGAGGAGCAGGAAGGCCGTCGTGTCCGAGGAGCAGGAAGGCCAGGGCATGAAGATCGCCGTCATCGGGGGGACCGGCCTCATCGGATCCCGGTTGGTCAGGATTCTGAACGCGCGCGGGCACGAGGCGGTGCCCCATTCGAGGTCCACCGGTGTGGACCTGCTCACCGGCCGCGGCCTGCCCGAGGCGCTGGCCGGCGCCGACGTGGTCGTCAACCTGACGAAACCGCAGCGCTTCGACGACGCCTCGCCCGCCTTCTTCCGGACGACGATGAACCACCTGCTGACCGAGGCGGCGGCGGCCGGCGTCGGGCATGCGGTCATCCTGTCGATCGTGGGCGCCGACCTGGTGCCGAGCCTGGTCTACTACCAGGCCAAGGTGCTGCAGGAGGACCTGCTCAAGGCGGGCCCGGTGCCCTACTCGATCGTGCGTTCCACGCAGTTCTTCGAGTTCATCGACACGGTGCTGTCCTGGACCTCCGACGAGCACACCGTCCGCCTGCCCGCCACTCTCATGCAGCCCATGGCGGCCGACGACGTCGCCCGGGCCGTGGCCGACATCAGCGTGGGCGTCCCGCTGCGCGGCACCCGCGACATCGCGGGCCCTGAGGTCTTCGCGCTCGACGAGCTGGGCAGGATCACCCTCGCCGCCCGTGGCGACCGCCGTACGGTCGTCACCGACGACGGCGCGGGCATGTACGCCGCCGCGCCGGGCCGCGCCCTCGTCGCCAAGGACGGCGCCGTCATCGCCGAAACCACCTATCGGGAGTGGCTCGCACGCTGACGCCCGCCGTCTCTGTCACAGATCGAACGCCCTGCCCTGTCTTCGAGGCGACCGTACGTTGCCCAGCGACAGGAGCAGGACCTTGCCACCAGCAGGCACCACGATCCGGATCCGGATCCGGGTCCGGATGAGCGCCCGTGCCATCGACGAGCCGCATCGCGTCTCAAGTCAGTTGGAGCTGCTGTTCGACCTCACCTTCGTGGTCGCGGTCGCGGCCGTCACCGCGCAGTTCGCGCACGACATCGCCGAGGGCCGCGGCCTGGCCGGGCTGGTGCCGTTCCTCCAGGTGTTCTTCGCGATCTGGTGGGCGTGGATGAACTTCACGTGGTTCGCCTCGTCCTACGACACCGACGACGTCGCCTACCGGGTGCTCACCATGGTGCAGATGGCCGGCGTGCTGGTCCTCGCCGCCGGGGTGCCCGCCGCGGCGAGCCGCTCCGAGTACGGAGTCATCACCCTGGGCTACCTCGTGATGAGGATCGGGCTCGTCGCCCAGTGGCTGCGGGCCGGTTTCGAAGACCCGGCGAGGCGGCGTACGGCGTTCCGCTACGCCGCCGGCATCGCCGTCCTGCAGCTGGGCTGGCTGTCGCGGCTCGTTCTTGTGGAGACGGAAGTGCTGCCCTCGTCCTCCGGCCTGCCGTACTTCGTCTGCCTCGCCGTCCTGGAGCTCGCCGTGCCGTGGTGGGCGGAGCGGGCCGGGGCCACCAACTGGCATCCGCACCACATCGCCGAGCGGTACGGCCTGTTCACGATCATCCTGCTCGGGGAGAGCGTGCTGGCCGCGAGCAGAGGGGTCGGACGGGCTCTGGAGGCGGACGCCGTCGGCGGCTCCTTCGTCGTGATCTCCATCGCCGGTCTCATCCTGCTCTTCGCTCTGTGGTGGCTGTACTTCCTCGGGCCTGCCGGGGACGGTCTCACCGACCGCCGCCATAGGTCCTACCTGTGGGGATATGGCCACTATGGGATATTCGCGGCCCTGGCGGCCCTCGGCGCCGGGCTTGAGGTGGCGGTGGAGCGGAACGGGCACGACGTGTCGTCATCGGCGCTCGGTTACGCGGTCGCCGTCCCGGTTGGGGTCTGTCTCGCCCTGCTGTGGGCGGTGCACGTGCTCGTCGTCCGAAGGCCCGTCATGTCCCCCGCCGCGGTCGTGGCGTGCGTCCTCGTCGTCCTGTCACTGCCGCTCGCGACGCCCTGGATCGGTGTGGCCGGCACGGTCGCGGCGATCGCGACGGTCTGCGTTCTGCTGGTCGCGGTCACGATCTGGACGGCGGCCGTCAGGTCCCGCTCGCGTGACATGAGTCACCTCGCCGGTGACGAGCCGATGTGAACTTCGCCTCCGCCGTCACAACCCCGGAGGCTGTCCGGTCTTAGCTGGCGACCGGGCGGCGACGAGACCGCCCGGCGGACAGAAAGAGAGCACGATGAAGATCGTCGTTATCGGCGGCACCGGCCTGATCGGGTCGAAGCTGGTGAAGAAGCTGGGCGAGCACGGCCACGAGGCGGTGGCGGCCTCACCGAACACCGGCGTCAACACCCTGACCGGCGAGGGCCTGGCCGAGGTGCTGAAGGGTGCGCACGTGGTGGTCGACGTGTCGAACTCGCCGTCGTTCGAGCGGACCGCGGTGCTGAAGTTCTTCGAGACCTCCACGGGCAACCTGCTCGCGGCCGAGGCCGACGCGGGCGTGGGTCACCACGTCGCGGTGTCGATCGTGGGCACCGAGCGGATGCCGGAGAACGGCTACTTCGCGGCGAAGATCGCCCAGGAGCAGCTCATCGAGAAGTCGGGCATCCCGTTCTCGCTCGTGCACTCGACCCAGTTTTTCGAGTTCGCCCGCGGCATCGCGGACGACGCCACGGTGGACGGCAAGGTGCACATGGCGCCCGTGCTCTTCCAGCCCATCGCGGGTGAGGACGTCGCCGAGGCGGTCGGCCGGGCCGCGATGGGGTCGCCGCTGAACGGCCGGGTCGAGATCGCCGGGCCCGAGCGGTTCCGGATGGACGAGTTCTTCCAGAAGGCGCTGACCGCGTGGGGCGACCCGCGCGAGGTCGTCGTCGACCCGCACGCGCGTTACTTCGGCAGCGAGCTGAGCGAGCACTCCCTCGTTCCGATCGGCGACGCCTCCCTCGGCACCATTCACTACCTCGACTGGCTCGGCGACGCCGCCACCGGCAAGTAGGCAGGCGAGGCCGTTCATTCCCCGGGCGCGTACGCGATGACCACCGTCACCCCCCTCGCACCGCCGCGCAGTGCCCCGCCGCGGGCTCCCACCGCGGGCCCCCGCCACGGGCCCGCGGCGTGCGGGTCGGCGCGGCCATCGCGTCCCGCCCCGGCCGGGCCGCCCCTCACGACACGGAAAGAGGAACGATGACAGCTCCGAGCGACGACGGATTCCTGCACGAGCTCGAACTCGAGGTCGAGGCGGAGGTGGTCCAGGTCGAGCTCAGCCGTCCCGAGGACGCCGCCGACCTGCCGGTCGCCGAGTGGCTGTTCGACCCTGCGGACGCCGAACGCGAGGAGATCGGCCTGCGGGGTCTGCTCGCCGCGGTCGAGGTGCTGGAGGACGACCTCCCGATGGAAGACGACCTCCCGCCCGGCGACCCCGCCGCGTAGCGGGCCCCGGCTATCGGGCGACCCCGGCGGCCGGCCGTTCTTCCAGCTCGGCGAGGTCGCCGGTCTGCGCGGCGGAGAGGAACGTCCGTACGAGGCGCCGGTGCCCGGTGGTGCTCACCGGGTTGCGGCGGCCGGCGGCGAGGTGGTCGCGGGCGCGTCGCACGAGTTGCCGCGCGTGGTCTTCGCCCACGTGGAGAATCTCGGAGATCCGGCGATAGAGATAATCGAAGGCGCAGCCTGGCCCGGGCCGCCATGAACGGCGCGTACGGGCCCGGCTGGGTCAGTCGCCCGCCGCCGAGGTGACGTGCAGGGCGACCGGCCGGAGGACACAGCCGGAACACGCCACGGGCGATCATCGAGGCGGTCGTCTCATAACCGGCCGTGATCAGCGAGAAGACCGTGTTGACCAGCTCACCCTCCGACAGCCGGTCGTCGGCGTCCCTGGCCTGGATGAGCAGGTCGATGAGGTCGTCGCCGGGCGAGCGGCGATGCTGGGCGACCAGCTCGGCGGCGTAGGCCATGAAGTCGCTGTAGCCCTCATGACGCGCCTGCTCGGTGGCCGTCGAGGTGGTCAGGAACATGTCCGTCCACTGGACGAACCGCTCGTAGTCGTCCACCGGCACACCGAGCATCTCGCAGATGACATGGGCCGGCAGGCGCAGCGCGTACTCCTCGACCAGCTCGAAGCGGTCACCCAGGCCGTCGAGGAGTTCGGCGGCGATCGCCGCGATGCGCGGACGCCACCGCTCGGTCTGGCGCGGTGTGAAGGTGCCCTGCATGATCCGTCGATAGCGCGTGTGCTCCGGCGGATCCTGATTGATCAGCGCGTCCGGGTCGTCGTCGATGCCGACGCCGCTCACGAAGCGCGGCAGTCCGGGCAGGCGCAGATTGCGGCTGGACGTGGGTGAGGCGAGCAGGACCCGCACGTCCTCATATCGGGCGGCCATCGGGACCTGGTCGCCACTGGGCATGGTCGCCGGATCCAGCGGCCCGCATTCGCGTCTGCGGGCGAACTCCGGTGATGGCGTACCCAGCGGTCCCGGCACGATATCCGGCCCTATGACGGGCTCGGGGGTCGGCTCGGTCCCGTTCGGATCCAGCTCGGCGGTCACTGCAACCCCTTCCGGTCCGGGTCGCCCGGGGCGCGGACTATGCGGAACGTACGAAATGTGACACGGTCCGTCAACGGGTCAGGCCGAAGGCGGGGACCGGAGCCGGTTCCCGCCTTCTTCGCTCTCGCCGTTCTTCGCTCTCGTCCTTTCCCTGGGCTCGCCCTCCCCCGCTCTCACCGGGCCGTGGTGAACAGGAACGCGCAGTCCTGTACGGCCTCCATGCGGTGGCGGCGTTCCGGCATGACCAGCAGGTCGCCGGGCCGTCCTTCCCACGAGTCGCGCCCGGAGACGAGCCGCACCCGCCCGTACAGCACGTGGACGGTGACCTCGCCGGGATGCTCGTGGACGTGCTCGCCCTGTCGCAGGGCCATGAGGGTCTGCCGCAGCGAACGGTCGTAGCCGCCGTGCACGGTGGTGGCGATGCGGCCGGTGTCCGCCGCACGGGCGAGCGCGAGCAGATCACGGGCGAGCGCGGCGAGCGAGACCCTGGTCATGACCGCGGCGCCCGGCGGTCTCTCCGGGCTTCCAGTTCCTCCTGGCCGACCACGGTCAGCATCGGCTGCCCGGGTGCGCAGAACATCGTCACGACGAACGCCGACTCCTCGTCGGCGAGGTGGTTGCCGTCCTGGTAGTGGATCACGTCCCCGCCGGGCTCCCAGAACGTCTCACCGGCCCGGACGACCCGCGCGGGCTCGCCTTCGAGCTCGAAGTCGATGGCCCCTTTGATCACGTACCCGTACGCGGGTCCGGAGTGCCGGTGCGGAGGCGAGCCGGGGCTGTTCGGCGGCAACGTGACGAGGATCGTCATCGCCTCGGCCCCCTCCGGTGCGGGCGGGGCCTCCGGCACGGTCCCGACGACGTCGATCTTCGGTGGCGGGCCGCTCTTGACGGGGTTCTCCAGGTAGTGGATGTGAGCGTGATCGGTGGTCATCGGGTTTCCTCCGCGAGACGGTGACCGGCTCGATCCGGCCGTACACCAGCTCAGACAAGACAGCGTCCCGATGCGTGACAGCGCCGCACACGATGCGGCCTCCGGAACCCTCATCTTCGTCGCAGGTCAGCCGTCACGACGGCGCTCCTCGCGCCCCTCGGCGGCGCCCGCGCGGCGACGGCGAGGAGCGGCCCCGAGGGGCTACCGCCAGGTGGCGGACTCCGGGTCGACGCCGTGCGCCTCGGCGTTCGCCCAGATCGTGTCGCGCAGCCAGCCGGCCAGGCCCGGCTCCATCGCGTCGTAGTGGGCGGCGAACCGGGGGTCGTCGAGGATCCGGCCGATCTCGGCGAGCGGGAACCCGAGCTCCCGGTAGACGAGGACGCGGTGGATCCGGGCGACGTCGTCGCCCGAATACACCCGATATCCGGCCCAGGTGCGCTCACTCGGGCACACGAGGCCGATCGCGTCCCAGTGATGCAGCGTCTTCACGCTGACGCCGACGAGCGCGGCGGCCCGGCCGACCGTGAGGCCGTCGGCGCCGTCCGGCCCTGCGGCGGCCGGTTCGCGTTCGGGGGCGCTCGTCACCGGCCCAGTATCGCCGATCGGGCCGGAGGCCCACGGTCTGAGACCGGCGTACGGCGTCGTCACTCGGCGGGGATCTCGATCCCGATCTCTCGCAGGCCGGCCGCCCGCGCACTGTGCGGGTCGAGCGGCTGGGCGGCCGTCATCACGACCCGGGCGTTCTCGGGCGTGACCACCGTCAGCTCGATGGAGTTCCACGGCATCTCTCGCGGGCCGGTGGTGCATCCCGGCACGAGTTCCTCACACCCCGCGGCGATCTTGTCGATCTGGCTGAGGACGCAGGCGAAGCTGACGCTCATCGCCGGGACCTCGCTCACCTGTTCCGCGGGCACGAGCAGGACGTCCTGGAAGGCCCAGCGGCGAAGATGGACCAGGCGGTCCGGCACGGTGAACAGGTCGACGAAGCCGAGCCCGCGGGTCCAGAAGTCCGTCGACGCCGCGAGATCCCGGGTGGGGATGGTGACGAACATCGGCATGCCGTAGTAGTCCCGGTAGATCTCCGGGGCGGTCGCGTCGAGCGCGGGCATGGGAACGGGACTGATGTACTCGCTCATGCCCCGATCGTCGAGCCTCCCGCAACGTGAGGGTCAAGCCTGTGCGGACGCGGACAGGCATGGCACGGAGACGGCCCGATCAGCGCGCTACCCCCGTCGCAGCGGGCTCAGCGGCCTCGCGCCGTCCGGGCCTCGTCGGCGGCTCCGTAGCCGGTGGCGCGGAAGAGGAAGGAGGCCCAGGAGCGGTAGGGCCGCCACGCCTCGGCCACCTTCCGGTAGACGGCGGGCGAGGCGTCCTCCGGCAGGCCGTACGCCTCGCGGAGGATCGCGAACAGGCGCGGCTCGTCGCCCGGGAACGCGTCCGGCGCGCCCGCGCCGCGGATCAGGATCAGGCCGGCGGAGAACGGCCCCACGCCGGGCAGCGCCCTGAGCTCCGCCAACGCCTCCTGGGGGTCGAGCGCGCGCAGGTGTTCGGTGGTGAGCACGCCGTCGAGCGCCGCCTGGGCCAGCCCGCGCAGCCACTCCTCCTTCTGCGCGGGCAGGCCGAGACCACCGGCCCGCAGCAGCGTCATGGGCGGAGGGAAGGCGGCGTAGGGTTCCCCGTCCACGATGACCTTCGCGCCGTATCGCTCCGCGATGCGCTGTTTGATCCGGGCGGCGACGAGCATCGACGACCGCTGCACGATCACCGCCCAGCACGCCGCCTCCCAGGGGCTCCAGAAGCAGAGCGGGCGCAGGCCGGGACTCTTCCGTTGCAGGTCGCCGAGCACCGGGTCGGCCTCGCCTGCCGCGGCGAAGCCGGAGCCGTCCACGTCGAGGGACAGGATGCGCGCCACCTCGGCCCGGATGTGCGGCCCGGCGGCCCGCGTCGTGGCGACGGCGACCCCGTCGGGTGCGGCGGTCACGGTCACGCCGATCGGCAGCCAGTCGGACTCCGCGCAGTAGGCGAAGCGCAGCGCCCGCCCGTCGGAGGGCAGCCCGCCGGTGACCGGCCAGTCCTCGACGAAGCGCAACGTGGCGCCGAAGTCGTACGGGCCTTCCGCTGTGATGGTGAAACCGTGGCTGGTCATGGGCCTCATCGTACGAGCCCGGACCGACAAACGATCTTCGCGCGCCGGACCGGACCATCGGCAACAGAGGCACTCGAAGCACACGCGGACGGCCGACCCGCCTACACTTCACGGACACGAGGAGACCGACGCTTCACCCGAAGCGCGTCGAAAAGTTTCGACATGGGACTTTCGACTTTCACTGTCCCCCTTCGACTCTCGTTGCCTATTCTTCCGTTGCACGGCGGCCTTCCGGCGTGACCAAAACCGGACCAACTGGCATTCCTGTGCCGATCATGGAGCGAGCATCGTGTCGAAACCTTTCGGTGACAGTGGGGAGATCCGCCTCGGTGACGGGCCGGCCTTCCGAGGGACGACGCGCGCATGGTGACGGTGGCGTTCAGCGGCACGCGGGAGGGCGAGGCGCCGCTGACCTGGGGACAGCGGCTCATGTGGCGTGCGGTCCACCTGATGGGCGACAGCCAGACGTTCCTGAGCTGCCCGTGGGTGCTCCCGGTGTACGGCAGACGCGACCTCGGCAGCGTCCTGGACGCGCTGCGCGTGCTGCTCGAACGCCACGAGAGCCTGCGTACGACCTTCGCCCTCACTCCGGAGGGGCCGGTGCAGCGGGTCGGCCGCGGCGGCGAGCTGACCGTCGACCTGGTGGAGGCGGGAGAGGAACGGGCACTGCGGGTCGCCGAGCGGGTCTCGGCCGAGCTGGGCCGCACGGCCTTCGTCCACGACCGCGACCTGCCGCTGCGCTGCTCCGTCGTTCTCAAGAACGGCCGCCCGACGGCGCTGGCGCTCGCCTTCTCCCATCTGGCCGTTGACTTCCAGGCGTTGAACACGCTGTCGGAGGAGTGGAAGGCCCTGCTGCGCGGCGAGAAGCTGCCGCCCGCCGAGTGGCAGCCGATGGACCAGGCCGCCGCCGAGCGCGAGGAGCCCTACCCCGCCCGCTCGGCCAAGTCCGTCCGCTACTGGCACTCCGTGCTGGCGGACGGACCGCTGGACGTGTTCGACCATCCGCCGCATGAGGCGGAGGACCCGCGGTTCATCGAGGTCGGCATGGAGTCGGTGGCGCTCGCCGTCGCGGCGGAGCGGCTGGCGGAACGCTGGACGATGCGGACGACCAACGTGCTGCTCGCCGCCTGCGCCACCGTGCTGGCCGTCGTGAGCGGCCGCCCGCGCGCCGTCATGCAGCTCGTGCACAGCAACCGCCGCGACGCGCGGACCCGTGCGATGGTCGGCACCGTGGAACAGGACGGCCTGTTCGTGCTCGACCTGCCCGGCACGGACTTCGCCGCCACCTGCCGGGCCGCGCAGCGCGGGGCGCTCAGGGCGTATCGCAACGCGCACTACGACCCGTTCGAGATGCAGGCCATGCGCGAGGAGATCGGCCGCCGCCGCGGCCGGGAGCCCGACCTCGACGCGTTCTTCAACGACAGGCGGACCTCCGGCACCTGGCCGGGCCTGCCTCCCGTCGGCCGCGACGAGGACGTGGCGCCCCTCACCGAGAAGACCCGGACGTACGTGACGAACGCCTGGCCGGGTGTCCGGTTCAAGGCGTTCTTCACGGTCGTCTCGGCGCCCGACACCGGGAAGCTCAGCCTCATCGTCGACACCGCCTATCTGCCGTCGGGCATCGCCGAGTCGATGCTGCGCGGCGTCGAGGCCCTGCTGGTGCGCGCCCTCACCGAGGACGTCCCGATGAGCGCCGTCCCCGAGGTGTGCGGGATCGGCCACTACACCGGACGCCCGGATTAGCCGACGTCCGTCAGCAGGTCCTCCACAGCCGACCGGAGGGACGGCCATTCGTCCCCGAGGACCCATCGGGCACAGGTGAGGGCCTCGAAATTCTCCGCGCGCCCGGCGGCTTCGAGCAACGCGAGCCTGACCGCGACCACGGCCGCCGCGCGCAGCCTCTCGGCACGGTCAGGGTCGTCCCCTTCGGGGATGACGGGCACCCAGCCGTCGTGAAGCTGCAGTTGCGTCTCCAGCAGACCCCACCGCAGTTCCTCCCCGAGCGCTCCCCCGCCCGCGACCACGTCGATCGCGTCCTCGATCGGCGGCTCGTCCAGTCCGAACCGCCCGGTGAGGTCCCGGGCCGGCAGGAGCAGCGCCGCCCGCCGTACGGCCTCGGGGGCGTGCCGCAACCGGGCGTCGAGGTCCGGCTCCACGTGCCCGAACCCCCGCCGTTCGAGCGGCGCGCTGAGCGGAGGGTCGATGAGGATCGCCTGCCGCATGTCGCCGACCCATTCGGCGGTCAGGCGGGCACCGGTGGACGACTCCATGACGGCCATCGCGGCCGTTTTGAGCGCCCATGCCTCCGCCCGGGTCGTCACCGGGCGGCTCGCGACCGCGTCCCGGAGGGGGACGATCGCGTCCGCGACGGCCTCGGGACGCGGTCCGGTCACCAGCGCGGGATCCAGCCCGGGAACCACTGCGAGGATCTCGCCACCGGCCGCGCACGTCAGCCGCTCTCCGCCGTTGACGTGCCAGGACAGCGACCATACGCGAGCGTCCACGCTGAGCCTGCGTATGACGTCCGGGCCGCTCGTGTACGCCCCGTTCGCTTCGAGCAGCATCATCGACGGCCCCGAAGCGCCGGCGAAGACGACCTCCATGGGATAGAGATCCGTTTCTCGTATCCACAGCTCGGCGATCTCGGGGCTGCCACCACCGGTCAGCCTCGACGCGACCACGTCGACCGGTGGTGGCGTTTCGGCCCAGGGGTGCACGACGGTCCAGGTCAGCGCGTTCGCGAGCCACTGGTGGGATTCGAGGAACCGCAGGTAGTGCGCACGCATCTCGTCGGCCGCCATCGGCCTCCTTCCGATTCGCGGTCGATTGTCAGGACTGCTGGACGGCCAGGCGCAGGCCGAAGCCGATGACGATGACGCCGGTGAGCCGGTCGAGGGCGCGCTTGACCGACGGCCTGCGCAGCCAGCCGCGCAGGATCCCGGTGAACCCGATGAGCACGGCGCTCCACACCAGCCCCTCGCAGACGTGGACGCCCGCGAGCAGCACCCCCATCACCGCGTGCGACACCCCCTGCGGCATGAACTGGGGCAGCACCGCGACGTAGAAGGCGCCTACCTTGGGGTTGAGCAGGTTGGTCAGCAGGCCCCGCCGGAACGCCCGCCCCCACCCGGTGTCCGCCGGGTCGGGCGGCGCGGCGTCGTCCGCCCCGCCCGTACGGCTGTGCCAGAGCATCCTGCCGCCCATCCAGATCAGGTAGGCGACGCCCGCCCACCGCACCACCTCGTACGCCACCTGGGAGGCGGTGAGGAGAGCCGACAGGCCGGCGGCGGTGAGCAGGCCCCACAGCAGGGTGCCGAGCTGGATGCCGAGCACCACGGCCCAGGCCGGCCTCCGGCCGGCGAGCAGCGACGTACGCAGGATCAGCGCCGTGTCCAGACCGGGCGTGAGCGTGAGCAGCAGCACGATGGCGGCGAATGAGGCGATGGCGCCATAGACATCCACAACGGTCACCGTAGCGGCCGTTCGACCCGGTCGATCACCGGAACGACCGCATCCGATCAAACCGGCCTGGCATCGAAGTCATGGACGAGCCACAGCCGGTCGCGCTCCCCAACGGCCGCACCCTGAAATGCGACACCTGCGAGAACGAGCTGTTCGAGACGCGCCGGTGGAAACTCCAGACCACGGGCACGACGTTCATGAATCTCGACTGGGCCAACCGCGACGCCACCTGCTTCGTGCGCAGCAGTTGCCGGCGCGTTCACTGGTTCCACTGGTGATCGGAAATCACAGGTAGCCCCAGGCGACCGCGATCTCGCGCAGCGCCTCGGGCACCTCGCCGGGGGCGGGCAGCGGGCGGCCCGGCTGCACCCGCCCGCTCCGGATCTTGTCGCGCCAGTCGCCGATGCCCTTGACGAAGTCGCCGTGCTCCTTGTCGCCATAGCGGACCATCGCGGGCTCGTACTCCACACCGAGCCAGGCGCACAGCCGCCGCAGCTCGCCTTCGGTGTCGTCGACGAGCCGCTCGTAGCGGACGTCGATGCCCTCGTGGCGGCGTCTGGCCTCCTCCAGGTGGCGCATGTACTGCAGCGTGTGCCGTACGGCCTCGTCCATCGGCCGCGCCCGCGGATCCGCCTCGTGCCACGACCTCGCGATCGACGCGGGGTGGCGCAGGAGGAAGACGAACCGGGCGTCCGGCCAGCACGTCGTGATGCGGCGGTGGGCGAAGACGTTGCTGGGCGTCTTGTCCACGAGGACCTCCTTGCCCCTCCGGACGAGTTCCCGGTGCAGCAGGCGGTCCCACAGGATGTGCTCGATGTCGCTCGTGCGGTGACCGGCCGCCTCCATGGCCTGCCGTACGGGATCGGTCGTGAGGGTCACGGCGATCCGCCGGACGTGCAGCTCGTGCGGCGCGTGGATCCTGCTGTGGCTGTTCAGCAGCACGCGCAGGAGCGTGGAGCCCGACCTGACGGGCGAGAGCACGAAAACGGGTGCGCGCAGCAGGCGGTCGGCGGCGGGATCGGCAGGCGGGCGCGGCCGGGTCACACCTGCGCGTGGGCCAGGGAACGCGTTGGATGCGCCGGCCGGGGTCACGCCCGCGCCCGGGCCGGGGCCGGGAAGGCGTTGGACGCGCGGGCCGGGGAGGCGCCGGGCGGGGTCATGCCGGCGACAGGACCAGGACCGCGTGGTCGGGCGCCACGCTCGCGAGCCGCAGGCGGATGTCGCCGATCCTGCCGGGCCGTCCCATGGCCAGCGTCAGCCCGCCCTCCGTGTGGCAGCGGCCGTTGAAGCAGCTCTGGCTGACGCCGGTGTTCATGCCCTCGACGTGGAAGGCGCCCGCGCCCGCTTCGAAGCGCAGCCGTACCTCGCCCTGGTCGAGCCCCACGATCGTGATCTCGTCGAGGCCGGTCTTCGGGTCGAGCCGCAGCCGGTCTCCCTGGCGGACCGCCACCTCGCAGTCGGCGTTCCGGCACGCGTCCGGATGGTCGAAGGCCGAGACGACAGACGGGCTGGGCGAGGGCGATGCGAAGACGGTGGCCGCCGGATCGGCGACGGGGTTCAGGGTGGACGCCGGGCCGCCCGTGGCCACCGACCCCGCCGGCGTCTGCGGCTGCGTCTCCGGCTGGGGCGACCCGCACGCCGCGAGCAGCACGGCCACCGGTACGGCGACGAGGCCCGCCCGGCCGATCAAGCGGGACGCGTACGGTCCTCGACGCATGACTCTCCCCGAGACCACGACGGCTGCGCCGGTCCGACGCACCGGCGGCCCGAGCGGCTCAGGCCCAAGCACAAGCCAAGGCACGGGCCCAAGTTCAAGCCCAGGCACACAGCACAGGCCAAGCCCGAACACAGGCACACGCACAGGCCCTGCCGCTCGACTCGATCAGGCCTTCCCCGAGCCCGGCGACTCCAATCCCCTGATCTGGGGTCACAGGAGGAGGGCGCCGGTGATCTGGTGGGCGGTCCTGCGTACGGCCGCGCCCAGGCGGGGCAGCGCCGCCGCCCCCACCGGAGCGGCGACCCCGACGGCCATATACACCCCGCCGTCCGGGCCGAAGACGGGCGCGGCCACGCAGCACACCCCCTCGGCGAACTCCTCCCGCGCGTACCCGACGCCCTCGCAGCGGATGGCCGCGAGCTCGCGTTCCAGCGCGACCGGCGCGGTCACCGTACGGCCGGTCACCCTCCGCAGGGCCGGGGCGGCGAGGAACGCGGCGCGCAGCCCTGCGTCGTGGGCGAGCAGCACCTTGCCCGTGGCCGTGCAGTGCAGCGGCGCCCGGTCGACGCCGTCCGACGGCGACCTGACCCGGTTGTGCCCGTACAACCGCTCGACGTACACGACCTCGGATCCGTCCGGCACGGCCAGGTTGACCGTCTGCCGGGTCGCCTCGTAGAGCTGGAGCAGGTGCGGCAGGACCACCCTGCGCGAGCCGGGGAGCCGCCGGCCCTGCACCGCCCAGCCGCGCGGTGCCACGAGGTCGGCGAGGCGTCCGCCGACCATGTAGTCGCCGCCCGTACGCGTGACCAGGCCCCGCCGCTGCAGCGTCCCGAGCAGGCGATGCGTGGTGGTCTTGGAGAACCCGGTCGACCGGTGCACCTGGGTCAGGTTCATCGGCCGCATGCCGACGGCCAGGCACAGGAGGATCTCTATCCCGCGTTCCAGGCTGCCCAGGGCGGAGGCCGCCTCCGCTCGGCGGGCACGATCCAACGGTACGAACAATCCCACCCCGCGACGCTCGACGCACATCTTGATCGGCCAGCGGTCACCTTAGCCGCGCCGCGCCGCGCATGAAGGGAGAACGCGGTTGCTAGGCCGAGGCCGCCAGCTCGACCTGGCGGCCGACTCCGTCGCACTCTGCGGCGGCCAGCACGGGCGCGAGCAGGCCGGGAAAGCGGGTCTCCAGGTCGTCCCGGCGGAGCACGACGAAGCAGCGGGTGCCCTCTTGACGGGTGCGCGTGATCCCGGCGTCGCGCAGGACCCGTAAGTGATGGCTGAGCGTCGACTTGGCGACGGGGGCCCGCAGCTCGCCCCACCCGCGCTCCCGCCCGTCGGCCAGCAGCCGGACCAGGCCGACCCGGATCGGATCGCTCAGCGCCGCCATGACCACGGTGAGCGAGATCTCGTCCAGTTCGGGGTGGTGCGCCTGCTTCATGGGCACATGATAGCTTGTTCGCTGTTCATCGAACATCGAACATTGGAGTCACGTTGACCGGACACGCTGATGACCGCTTCACCGGCCGGGTCGTCGTCGTCACCGGTGCGGGCTCGGGCATCGGACGCGCCGCCGCCCTCGCCTTCGCCCGGGCGGGAGCGCGGGTCCTCGGGGTGGGCCGCCGCGCACACGCGCTTGAGGAGACCGCCCGGCAGCACCCGGACATCGCCGTGCTCGTCGCCGACCTGCGCGCCGCCGATTCGCCCGAGACGGTCGTCCGTACGGCCGTCGACCGCTGGGGCCGGCTGGACGTGCTGGTCAACAACGCCGGAGCGACCATGATCATGCCGCTGGCCGAGACGACGGCGGAGCGCGTCACCGACCTGTTCGCCCTCAACGTCACCGCGCCCAGCCTCCTCGCCCGGGAGGTGCTGCCCCACCTTCGCCAGGCGCACGGGTCGATCGTCAACGTCTCCAGCACGTACGGGCACCGGCCGCTGCCCGGCGCGGCGCACTACGCCGCGTCGAAGGCCGCGATCGAGCAGCTCACCCGGAGCTGGGCGCTGGAGCTCGCCGGGGACGGCGTCCGGGTCAACGCTCTCGCGCCCGGGCCGACCGAGAGCGAGGCGCTCGCCTCCGCGGGGCTGTCCGACGCCGCCGTCGAGCAGGTGAAGCAGGACGAGGCACGCAGCATCCCCCTCGGCAGGCGTGGCGCACCCGGAGAGGTCGCCGAGTGGATCCTCCGTCTCGCCGATCCCGGCGCCACGTGGCTCACCGGCCAGGTCCTCACCCTCGACGGCGGCCTTGAGCTCACCTGACGCGGGAAACCGCCCGCGGCCAGGAGCTCTCGGGGAACCCCCGGCCGCGGGCGTGCCTCAGTGCCTCGGTGCCTCGGTGCCTCAGCTCACCTCGACGCTCTCCAGTACGCCGAGGGCGTCGGGGACCAGGACGGCCGCCGAATAGTAGGTGGTCAGCAGGTAGGAGATGATCGCCTTGTCGTCGATGCCCATGAAGCGCACCGACAGGCCCGGCTCGTACTCGTCGGCCAGCCCGGTGCGGCGCAGGCCGACGACGCCCTGTTTCTCCGTCCCGGTGCGCATGACGATGATCGAGCTGAGCCCTCCCTCGGTGATCGGGATCTTGTCGCAGGGCAGGATCGGCACCCCACGCCACGCCATGACCATCGCCCCGTTCACCTCGGTGACGTCCGGGTAGAGCCGACGCCGGGTGCACTGCCGTCCGAAGGCGGCGATGGCCCGGGGATGGGCGAGGAAGTAGTGCGAGCTGCGCCGGCGGGCGAGCAGCTCGTCGAGGTCGTCCGGGGTGGGCGGACCCGAGAGGGTGTGGATGCGGTGCTTGAGGTCGGCGTTGTGCAGCAGGCCGAAGTCGCGGTTGTTGACCAGCTCGTGCTCCTGACGCTCCCGCAACGCCTCGATCGTCAGCCGCAACTGCTGCTCGGTCTGGTTCATCGGCTCGTTGTACAGATCCGCCACCCGCGAATGCACCCGCAGAATCGTCTGCGCCACACTCAGCTCGTACTCACGCGGCCCCAGCTCGTAATCCACGAACGTCCCCGGCAGCGTCGCCTCACCCTCATGCCCCGCCGCCAGCGCGATCTCCGCCTCCCCATACCGGTTCACCGGCCGTGCCACGGGAGGACGGGCGAGATGGTCGCGCAGGCCGCCCGCGAGCGCTGCCAGGTTGTCCAGCGCCGACCTGTCGAGGACGAGAACGATGCACGAGGTGAGGGCCTTGGCGGGCGCGGCCCCCGCTCCGGTGAGGTCTCCCAGGTGGTCTCCGTCGGCCAGCACCTGGAGCAGCGCCTCCCCGCCGTACGGGCCGGGGCCGACGCGGGCGATCTTGCCGTGGGCGACGAGCACGACCTGTCCCCGAGGCACCGGATCGCCCGGGCCCAGCTCGTGCTGGACGAACCGGTCCGCCAGCGCGCCGAGCGTGTCGAGGTCGCCGTAGCCGTGCAGGGAGGGCAGCTCGCACAGCTCGGCCGGGACGACCCGCACCCGCGCGCCGGTGGAGACGAAGCTCACCCGCCCGTCCCCCACCGTGCAGGTGAGCCGGCGGTTGACCCGGTAGACGCCGCCCTGGACCTCCATCCAGGGGAGCACCCGCAGCAGGTGCCTGGGGGTGATCTCCCGCATCTGCGGCGGCGTCTTGGTGGTGGTCGCCAGGTTGCGTGCGGCGGCCGTGCTCAGAGTCAGTCGCGACGCGGTCATGGCGCCCCCACCGTGAGCGCGGGCGAGCCGTGCGCCGGCGGCGCCAGGGAGAGGATGCGCGCGGTGGCCGTGCCGAGGCCGGTCGGGCCCTGGGACCACCGGACGGCCGGGCCCCTGCGCAGCTCCTCCTCGACGTAGCGCCGGGACCGCTGGTGCCAGCGCAGGATCGAGGCCATCCAGTTGCGCAGGTCGGACGCGTATCCCTCGACCGACTCCCGTACGGCCTCGTCCGCCTCGATGCGGTCGAGCAGGATGGGCAGGTCGACGGTGGTGATGTGCTCGAACTGCCGCATCCGGCTGGTCATCAGCGCGTCCACCACACCCACCGCCTCGTCGGGGGCGCAGTCGAGGAAGGTGCCCAGCACCACGACGGCGTTGTGCAGCTCCCCCTCGAACTGGATCTCCTTCTGGCAGGAGAACAGGTCGTTCAGCAGGCACGCGTAATCCTGCGCGGCGTCGGTCATGCCGAGGAACTCGCGGGTGCGATGGATCTCGGCGGGGATGACCCGGCCGGGCGTCAGCCTGGCCAGGCTCATCGTCATCTGCGAGCCGAACGTCCTGCGCCGCATCTCGATGTAGTCGACCGGATCGGGCACGCGGTGCTGGGCCTGGTTGGCCAGCTCCCACACCCAGCTGTCGATCATCTCCTCGACGGCGACGCGGAACGCCCTGCGAGCATCCTCGGGCAGCGGCCCGGCGGTGCGCGCCCACAGGTCGGCCAGCCCGCGTTCCAGCCCCGTCATCGGGGCCAGGCGCGGGACGAGGTCCACCGGCATGAACTCCTTGAGCCGCCGGTTGCCGAGCTTCGCGCCGACCAGGTCGCGCGCCGCGCCGTAGACCCGGGGATAGTAGTCGTCGCCGTACGTCCCCCAGGCCAGCCAGTTGACTGCCAGGATCAGTTCGTCGGCCGTGGCGTCCGGGTCGATGCCGGACGCGCACAACGCGAGGTCGAAGCCGACGAGTTGCGGCTCGTTCCACACGGCGGTCGCCGGGAGGCCGGGGACGCCGTCGAAGAAGCCCATCGCGGCACACCATTCGACGTCCGCCGCGCGCGCCGCGTCGAGGTGCGGGTTGTCGCGCACCTCGAACGGCATGTACGGCTGCGGCAGCCGCACCGCCGCCTCCGAGAAGGGCCGGTGGGTGTGGTTGCGCAGCCCGCCGGCACCGGTGAGGTGGGCGCGCGACACGTTCAGGCCCAGGGACCCGGAATGACTTCCGAGCTTGGTGTAGCGGCTGGAGGCGGTGTGCCAGGCGTGGCCTCCCGCCTGCCAGTCCTGCAGTCCCTTGACGTAGCTCAGGACCAGCGCCTGCTCGGGCGGCAGCACCCCGTCGTCGGCGAACAGCGCCGGAAGCTCGGTCAGCGCGGTGTGCTCGAACTGGTGCAGCCGTGAGGTGAGCAGGTCGTTGGTGATCTCCACGGCCCGCGCGGTGTCGCAGCCGAAGAAACGCTCGCAGACCAACACGCAGTTGGACAGTTCGCCCTCCAGCAGCACCTCCCGCTCGTAGGAGAACAGGTCGTTGCGCAGGTGGACGGCGTCGGCGAACGACTCCGTCAGCACCCGGATCGGCCGGGAGCCCGCCAGCCGGGCCGGCAGCTCGGCACCGGCCGCGTGCTCCACGAGCGCGGCCGACCACGGAGCTCCGCCGACCTTCCTGCGTTCCTCGATGTACTCGATCGGGTTGGAGACGGCCTCGCGCTCGATGTGGAACAGCTCCCACATCGACTCCTGCAGCAGGTCGCGGGTCACCCGTACGAACCGGCGCCGCCACGCGTCCGACATGGCGGGCACGGTCCGGGGCCACAGGTCGGCCAGGCCGCGCTCGACGGGGTTGGACGGCTCGGGCGGGTCGTCCGTCATGAACGCGTCGAGCCGGTCCAGGTAGTCCTGGGCGCCGTTCAGGTCCCTGCTGCGTTTGAACGTCTCCAGGAAGTGGTCGTCGAAGAAGAAGACCCACACGTACCAGTCCGTGACCAGGTCGAGTTCGGGGGCGGAGCAGTCGGGATGGGTGTAGGCGCACATCAGGCCGTAGTCCATCGCGTCGAGCGACTCCACGGTCCAGATGTCCGGGTCGTCGAGCATGCCCATGTCCGCCGCCCACCCCCGCGTGTGCGCCCGGGCGGTCTCCACATGCGGGTTCAGCCGGGGCGGATAGGGGAGATAGAAGTCCGGCAGCCGGTAGGACGACATCAGAGGACCTCGACGCTCTCCAGGATGGCGAGGGCGTCGGGGACCAGGACGGCCGCCGAGTAGTAGGTGGTGACCAGGTAGGAGATGATCGCCTTGTCGTCGATGCCCATGAAGCGCACCGACAGGCCGGGCTCGTACTCGTCCACCAGCCCGGTGCGGCGCAGGCCGACGACGCCCTGCTCCTTCTCCCCCAGCCGCATGACCATGATCGAGCTGATGCCCTTGTCGTTGACCGGGATCTTGTTGCACGGCAGCATCGGCACCCCGCGCCAGGCCGGCGCCTTCTGGCCGTTGAACTCCACGGTCTGGGGATAGATGCCCCGGGCGTTGCACTGGCGGGCGAAGGCCGCGATCGCCTTCGGGTGGGCGAACATGACGTGCGGGTTCTTCCAGACCGTGGCGAGCAGCTCGTCGAGGTCGTCCGGGGTGGGCGGGCCCGAACGGGTGTGGATGCGGTGCTTGAGGTCGGCGTTGTGCAGCAGGCCGAAGTCGCGGTTGTTGACCAGCTCGTGCTCCTGACGCTCCCGCAACGCCTCGATCGTCAGCCGCAACTGCTGCTCGGTCTGGTTCATCGGCTCGTTGTACAGATCCGCCACCCGCGAGTGCACCCGCAGAATCGTCTGCGCCACACTCAGCTCGTACTCACGCGGCCCCAGCTCGTAATCCACGAACGTCCCCGGCAGCGTCGCCTCACCCTCATGCCCCGCCGCCAGCGTGATCTCCGCCTCCCCGTACCGGTTCACCGGCCGGTGCGGGTTCTCCCGGTATGCCTGCACGTGCTCACGCAGGCTGTCCGACAGGGTGAGCAGCCGCTCGAACTCCTCCCTGCCGAGCGCGAGCACGGTGCACGGCGTCACGGTCTTGACCGTCCATTCCCACCGCGCGTCCGCGTTCACCAGCATCTGCTCGCCGACGTACTCGCCGTCGGCCAGCACCCCGAGGCGCGTCTCGTTGCCGTACGCGCCCTCGCCGATCCTGTCGACCTTGCCGTGGGCGAGGAGCAGGACCTCGTCCATCGGGGTGCCGGCCCGTGCGATGACCTGGTCGGCCTCGTACTCCCGCTGGGTGAACAGGTCGGCCATGGCGGCGAGCACCTCGGCGTCGCCGAAGCCGTGCAGGGCGGGCAGCTCGCACAGCTCGGCCGAGATGACCCGTACGTCCGCCCCGGTCGAGACGAACGTCACCCGCCCGTCGGCCATCTGGTAGGTCAGCCGCCGGTTGACCCGGTAGGCGCCGCCCACCGCCTCGACCCAGGGCAGCACGCGCAGCAGATGACGGGAGGTGATCTCCTGCATCTGCGGCGGGGTCTTGGTCGTGGTGGCCAGGTTGCGCGCGGCCCTGGTGCTGAGGCTCAACCGGTTGTCGGTCGGCATGGTGTTTTCTGTCACGGCACATCACCCATCTGTGGTCGGCACGGCGGCCGGTTGTTCGGTGACTGGTCACGCTCGTCGCCGAGCGGCGGAGGGGGAGGGAGAAAGTCAGGGTCCTACCGGCCCGCACGGGGCCGCACCGCATCGCCGGCCGTCCGTACGGCCGCGCCCGTACTGCCGCGTGCGAAGGCGGCGTGCGGAGGCGGCGTGCGGAGGCGGCCGGAGCGGTTCCCCGGCGACGGGAGTCGCAGGAAAGGCAGCAGCCGGGCAGAAGGCAGGAATCAGAAGAGAGGCGGGCGTACCGGTCGCGCGCCTCACCGGACGCGGCGGGTGAGCCGCTCGGTGAGCATCGTGAGCGCCTGGGCCGCCTCCGGGGCGATCGCGCACTCGCGCAGCGCGTCGAGCGCCTGCCCGGCCCGCACGGCGATGAGGTCCTCGACCTCGCCGAGGGCGCCGGTGTCCACGATGATCCGGCGCAGCTCGGCCGCCCGGTGTTCGTCCAGGCCGGACGCGCCGTGCCAGGTCCGCAGCAGGTCGCGTTCGGGCCCGCGCGCCCGCGCGTACGCGTACGCCATGAGCACGGTGCGTTTTCCCTCGCGCAGGTCGTCGAGGACCGGCTTGCCGGTGACGGCGGGGTCGCCGAAGACGCCGAGGACGTCGTCGCGCAGCTGGAACGCCTCCCCGAGCGGCAGGCCGAACCGCGAGTACGCCTCCAGCAGGGCGGGCGGGGCCCCGGCGAGCGCCGCGCCGATCTGCAGCGGACGCTCCACGGTGTATCGGGCCGTCTTGTAGCGGATGACCGTCAGGGCCCGTTCGACGTCCGCGTCGGCGCGGGCGTGCGCCAGGATGTCGAGGTACTGCCCGGTGACGACCTCGGTGCGCATCCGGTTGAACAGCTCGCGCGCCGCCCGCCCCCGCACGTCGCCGCCGGCGGCGTCCGCGAGCAGTTCGTCCGCCCACGCCTGCGCGAGCACGCCGAGCAGGATGGCCGCGGACCGGCCGAACGCCTCCGCCCCCGTCCACCGCGGAGTCCCGGCCAGCCCCCTATGGATGGTCGGGCGCCCGCGGCGCAGCTCGCTGCCGTCCATGACGTCGTCGTGGATCAGCAGGCCCGCGTGGTAGAGCTCCAGCGCCGCGCCGGTGACGACGGCCCGGTCGTCGTGCGCCTCCTCGCCGCCCGCGCCCCGCCAGCCCCAGTAGCACAGCAGCGGCCGGATGCGCTTGCCGCCGTCGACGACGAACTCGCGCAGCAGCCGGTAGCCCTCGGCGACGTCCGGATCTCCGACCGGGGGGCGCCGGGCGTCGAGGAAACCGGCGAGCAGCTCGTCGACCCGTCCCCGGACGGCGCTGGTGACGGCGGCGACGCCGCCGGTGTCACCGACGCCGGTGATCCCCTTGATGGACGTGTCCACGGTGTCCGCGGTCATGCACGGCCTCCTCGCTCGGCGAGCCGATCTCCCTTGCGGAAAGTTACTTAATGAATACGCAAAGTAGAACCGGTCGTTCCGATAGTCGGAACTTCTCGCCGAGCCGGACGAGCGGCGCGCGGGAAGCCACGGGAGGAGCGCAGGATACGGCGCTCCTCAGCCGGCCTCGCCGAGCAGCGCCAATCAGTCGGCTTTGCCGAACTGTGCTCCTTAGTCGGCTTTGCCGAACTGTGCGATCGCGGTGACGAGCAGGGCGAGCCCGAGGGCCGCGAGCACGGCCACCTCGACGGCGATGGGCACGTGCCACCCGCCCCACGTCAGCCCCGGCGCGAGCCGGGCCTGTACGGCGGGCGCCAGGTCGAGGTGCGAGAAGACGAGCCGCCTGATGGGGTCCACGGCGTACGAGAGGGGGTCGATCCGGTTGAGCACGGTCAGCCACGTGGGCAGGTTCGACGCGGGGAACATCGCGCCCGACATGAAGTACAGCGGCATGATCAGCAGCTGGTTGAGCGCCATGAACGACTGCATCTGCCTGACCCGCACCGACATCGCGACGCCGAAGGCCGTGATGGTGAAGGCCAGCAGCACCTGGATGCCGAACACGCCGAGCATCAGCCCCGGCGCGTACGGCACGCCCACGGGACCGGCGATGCAGATGACGACGAGGCCCTGGAAGGCCGCGACGGTGGCCCCGCCCAGGCACTTGCCGAGGACGATGGACCCCCGGGACACCGGCGCGACCAGCATCTCGCGCAGGAAGCCGAACTCCCGGTCCCACACGATCGAGGCGGCCGACGACATGGCGGTGAAGAGGACGGCCATGGCGAGAATGCCCGGATAGAGGAAGGTCCGCAGGCCGAGCCCGCCGGTGCCGCCCGAGGTGAGCTGGGACAGGCCCGTGCCGAGGACGAACAGGAACAGGAAGGGCTGCACGAGCGAGGTGAGGATGCGCAGCGGGCCGTTGAAGAACCGGATGATCTCGCGCTGCCAGACCACCTTGACCGCGCGCAGCTCGCTCATCGCGCTGCGCCCCGGCACCCGGACCGCCGTGACGGGCAGCGTCATCGCCGGCCTCCTCGCGCCGCCGCGAGCGCGGCCGCACCGCGCGCGGCGCCGGCCGACTCCGAGTCGCGGATCGACCGGCCGGTGTAGGACATGAAGACGTCGTCCAGGCTGGGCCTGGCCACGCTGACGGACCGGATCGGCAGCCCCGACCGGCTGAACAGCTCCGGCACGAACCGCTCTCCCTCCTCCACCTGGAAGACGACGACGTCGCGGGACGCGACGGCCTTGATGCCGAACCGTTCGTCCAGGGCGGCGACGGCCGCCGGGCCGTCGTCGGTCTGGATCTGGATGCGGTCCTTGCCGACGCCGGCCTTCAGCGCGGCGGGGGTGTCGAGCGCGATGATCCGGCCGCCGTCCATGATGGCGATGCGGTCGCAGTGCTCGGCCTCGTCCATGTAGTGGGTGGTCAGGAAGACCGTGATGTCCTCGGCCTCCTTCAGCTCCCGGATGTAGGACCAGATGGAGCTCCTGGTCTGCGGGTCCAGGCCCACGGTGGGCTCGTCGAGGAACAGCACCCGTGGCGAGTGCAGCAGGCCGCGGGCGATCTCCAGTCGCCGCCTCATGCCGCCCGAGAATGTCGCGACCTTGGCCGCGCGCCTGTCCCACAGCCCCACCATGTCGAGCACCCCCTGGAGCCGCGGACCGATGTCCGCGCGGGGCACGCCGTACAGCTCGGCGTGGAAGCGCAGGTTGCGCTCGGCCGTGAGATAGCCGTCGAGCGTCGGGTCCTGGAACACCAGCCCGATCGAGCGCCGCACGCTGTCACGTTCGCGCACCACGTCGTGGCCGGCCACGCGCGCCATGCCGCCCGTGGGCGTGGTCAGGGTGCAGAGCATGCTGATCGTCGTGGACTTCCCCGCGCCGTTCGGGCCGAGGAAGCCGAAGATCTCCCCTCTGTGCACGGTCAGGTCGATGCCGCGTACGGCCTCGACGTCGCCGTAGTTCTTGGTCAGGCCGGTGGTTTCCACCGCCGGATGCGTCATCCCGCCTCCCCCATCACTTACACTTGGTGCAACAGTACACCAGGTGTAACCAAGGAAAGGCCGATACGCTGTGCCCATGAGAGCGGGCGGACTACGGGAGCTGAAGAAGAACCAGACCCGGCAGCTCATCGCCGACACCGCGAACGCGCTCTTCCGGGCCCGGGGCTTCGACGAGGTCACCGTGGACGAGATCGCGGCGGCCGCCCAGGTGTCGAAGAAGACGGTGTTCAACCACTTCCCGACCAAGGAGGACCTGGTCTTCTACCGGGCCGAGGACCGGGAGGCCATGTCGCTTGCGGCGGTGACCGACCGCCCGGCCGGGTTCTCGATCCTCGACTCCTTCCGCGCGATGTGCCTGGCGCAGACCCGGTTCATCCCGGGCATGCGGCGCGACCTCGTCCATCCGCGCAGCTTCTACGACCTCGTCAGCGGCAACCCCTCCTTGGAGCGGAAGATGCACGAGGTCAACGAGCGGATCATCGAGGTGCTCGCCGGCGCGCTGGCGGCCGAGGCGGGCGCGGAGCCCGGCGACCCGCTGCCCCGCGTCGTCGCCTCGACGCTGGTCTCCGCGCAGCGGGCGCTCTACCGGCGGCTGCGGCAGCGGGTGCGCGAGGGCGGGCCCGACGAGGAGATCGGGCGCGCCCACCGCGCGGACGTCGAACGGGTCTTCGATCTGCTCGGCAAGGGACTCGGCGGCTACCCGCAGACCTGACCTCTAGTCGGCCACCGCGACCCTGGCCTCCTGGCCGTCCATCGCCCCGCGCTCCCGCCGCCAGGGGCCGTGGAACAGGAAGACGGCGGGCGCGAACAGCGCCAGGCACACCAGCGAGACCACCAGCCAGGTCTGCCAGCTCGTGGCCTCGACCACGTGCGGGATGACCAGCAGGCCGACCACGGCGATCGCCTTGGTGAGGAAGCCGAACAGGCCCCACGCCGTGCCCTGCAGCCGGGGGTCGACGTCCTCGGCGTCCTCGGAGTAGTTGGCCATCCAGGGGGCGTACGCGACGCCGAGCGAGCCGCCGAGCAGCGCACCGACGATCATGAGCGCGCCGCTGGAGACGCCTTCGCCGCCGAGGATGTACGCCAGGTAGGCGGTGACCAGCACGGCCGCGACGGTGCCGGCGAGCGTGATCGGCTTGCGGAGCTGGGTGCGGTCGGAGACGCGGCCGGCGACGATCAGCGTGATCAGGTTGAGGCTCCAGAAGCACGCCATGATCGTGGACGCCTCGGCGGCCGTGATGCCCAGGGCGCCGACCAGCATGGTCTGCCCGAAGAGCGTGAGCGTGATGTAGAGCACCAGCCACAGCGAGATGCCGACCACGTGGGCCCAGATGTTGGGCCGTACGAACAGCGAAGAGACCTTGGCCGGCCGGGTCAGGTCGACGACGCTCCTGGCCTGGCGCTCGGTGTGCTGGATCTGCGCGCGCAGCTCGGGCGACAGGTCGGCGATGTTGAAGGCGATGACGATCGAGATGACCAGCGAGAAGCAGCCCATGATGACGAACTGCGACCGCCAGGAGTCATCGAAGATCGGCAGCGTCCAGCCCGCGACGGCGGCGGCGAGGAAGTTGGCCCCCACCGGGCCCCAGGTCCAGAAGCCGAACGCCTGGGCCCTGCCGAGGCGCGGCGAGAAGTCGCGGACCAGCGGAGCCGTGCTCGCCATCGCCACACCGTCGACGAAGGCCAGCACGATCCTGGCGATCAGCAGGTCACGTGGGCTGTGGACGAGCGTCATGACGAAGCAGCACACGGCGGTCAGCAGCATCAGCGGGACCAGCAGGCGCACCCGGCCGAGCCGGTCGGTGAGCCTGCCGCCGAGCGCCGACGCGACGGCTCCCGCGACCGCCGCCGCCCCGGACACCGCGCCGTACGTCGCGAGTGACATGTCGAGGTCCTTGAGGAGCAGCGGGACCACGGGGGCGATCTGCGCCTCATAGGAGCCGATGAGGACGGCCAGCACGGCCATCGTGAGGATCTTCATGCGACGCGCACCTGTGGGGTACTCGTCGAGCTCGCGTACGTAGGACAGGCCCATTGACACGCCTTTCTCGTCAGCCCCCGTCCCGGCGATGAGTTCTAGAAGCTAGCTCTAGAATTCATTTCCACGAATGCTCCGCCTCCTCACGTCAGGAGTCAAGGGGCTGTGAGCACCTGTTTCTTCGGCACCGGATGATTAGAATCGGATTCTAGGATTTCGATCGAAGGAGGACGGGTGGACATCGCCGAGGAGCTGGCCGGGCTTGACGCGACCTTCGACCACACGGCCGTCGCCGCGCCGCGCATCAGGGACCTGCTGCCGATCTACCGCGACCTGCTGGGAGGCGAATACCTCGACGGCAGCGACAACCTGGTGAACGGCTATCGGACGCTCCAGCTCAGGTACGCCAACGGGAGCAAGATCGAGCTGATGGAGCCGCTGGCCGGGTCCACCTTCTTCGACAGCTTCTTCGGCCTCACGCGCGGCAGAGGCGGGGTGCACCACCTCAACTTCCACGTCACCGACATCGAGGCCGCCGTGGCGGCGCTGCGCGAGCGCGGCTATCGGCTGTTCGGCCTCAACCTCGCCGAACCCCGCTGGCGCGAGGTCTTCCTCCACCCGAAGGAGGCGCACGGCGTCCTGGTCCAGCTCGCCCAGCCGGGGCCGCGCAAGCCCGAGCCGACGCCGTCCCTCACCGACGTGCTGGCCGGTCGCGGCCGGCGCGGCAACGGCGTCCCCAGCCCGTGACAACGGACCCTCGCCATCTCTAGATTGGAGTTCTAGAATTCGACTCTAAGACTTCCTCCGCCTCGTAGGAGAACGATGACCGCATCGCACAAACCCGTCCCGAAGCCGACACCGGACACCCAGCCGTTCTGGGACGGCACGGCGGAGGGAGAGCTGCGGATCCAGCGCTGCCGCGCCTGCTCGCGGCACTACTTCTATCCACGGCCCGCCTGCCCGCACTGCGGCTCCGACGACGTCACCTGGGTGACGGCCGGCGGCAGGGCCACCCTCTACTCGTACGTGATCAGCCACCGCCCGGCTCCCGGCTTCGAGCAGGACGGGCCGTACGCGATCGCGGTCGTGGAGCTGGAGGAGGGCGTGCGGATGATGACGAACATCGTGGGCGTCGAGATCACGCCGGAGAACCTGCCCCTCGACATGGAGCTGCGCGTGGTGTTCGAGCAGCGCGGCGACGTGCACGTGCCCCTCTTCGAGCCCGCCGGAGAGCCGGCCGGAGAACCCGCTGGAGAGCCCGCTGGAGGTTCCGTCCGATGAACATCGTCATCGCGGGCGCGGCCGAGACCGACGAGCTCGGCAAGCTGCCCCACATGTCCACCACGCAGCTCCACCTCCAGGCCGCGCGCAACGCGCTCGCCGACGCCGGGATGACCAAGGACGACATCGACGGCGTCGCCACCGTCGGCGTGCCCGGCCCGATCCAGATCGCCCACGCGCTCGGGATCGCCCCGGCCTGGCTCGACGGCACCGGGGTGGGCGGCTCGTCCTTCCTTTTCCACGTACGGCACGCCGCGGCGGCCATCCGGGCCGGGCTGTGCACCACCGTGCTCATCACGCACGGCGAGTCCGGGCGGTCGCGGGTCGGCGCGGCCCGGCCTGCCCTCGGCCCCGACTCGCTGATCGGCCAGTTCGAGCTGCCGTACGGCGTGCTCGGCCCGCCCACCATGTTCACGCTGACGGCGCTGCGCTACATGAAGGAGACCGGGCTCACGCACGAGCAGCTCGCGGAGGTCGCGGTCGCGCAGCGCCGGTGGGCGCACCGCAACCCCCGGGCCATGTATCAGGACCTGATCACCGTCGAGGACGTGCTCGCCTCCCGGATGGTCGCCTACCCCTTCCATTTGCTGGAATGCTGCCTCGTCACCGACGGCGGCGGCGCGCTGATCGTGACGACCGAGGAGCGCGCCCGCAGGTCGCCGGTCCACCTGCTCGGCTCTGGCGAGTCGGCCGAGTCGCCGATCATCTCCCAGATGGAGGACTTCACCACCTCGGCCGCCTTCCGGCGCTCCGGCGAGGCCGCCTTCGCCGAGGCGGGCATCTCGCATGACGACGTGGACCACCTGATGATCTACGACGCCTTCGCGCACGTGCCCATCTACGGCCTGGAAGACCTCGGCTTCGTCAAGCGCGGCGAGGCGGGGCCGTTCATCGCCGAGGGCCACACCTCCCCCGGCGGCCGCCTGCCGCTCAACACCAACGGCGGCGGCCTCTCCTACACCCACACCGGCATGTACGGGATGTTCGCCATCCAGGAGTCCGTACGGCAACTGCGCGGCGAGGCCGCCGCCCAGGTGCCGGACGTCGAGGTCGGCGTCGTCCTCGGCAACGGCGGCATGTTCGCCTCCGCCGCCACCCTCGTCCTGTCGAACCGCCGTCCCTGAGTCACGGCCCTCCGGCGACCCGCCGGAGGGCCGACGGCGGCGTACGCCGCTGTAATGGCCGACGCCCGCCCGACGACTACATGCCGAAGAACCGACACTCTTTCGACGAGATTCTGCGAGTGGAGCTGCTCAGCTATCGGGAGTCGCGGCGCATGCTCTACAGGCGGGTGATCGGTCTGTCGGAGCCGTACGTGGCGCTGTGCCATGCGCTCTCCGGCGGGTTGGCCCGTGACCGGTCGCGTCCTCGGAGCGGTGTAAAAGCTCAACGAGGTAGGTGCCGTGGGTTGATCTTAGGCAGCTGCCGTTTCGGGTGTCGAGTCGGTGGCTGGGGTGGTTGCCGGGCGGAGCCGGCTAGGCGGGGTAAGCAGGACTCGACGCAGGTCCTGCAGGATGCGCAGGCCCTTGGAGGTCATTGTGAAGCCGCGCCAGCCGCGGGCTGCCCGGTCGAGAACCGCCCACACCAGGCTGACGCAGGAGGTCTCGCCCGGGAAGCGGCCGATGACCTTGACACGGCGGCGGGTCTCACCGAAGGTCCGCTCGATGAAGTTGGAGTGCCGGATGCGCTTGTGATGCTCAAGCGGGAAGCGCAGATAGGTCGTCAGCGAGGCGCGGTCGGCCAGCAGGCTCTTGACCGCCGCCGGGTAGCGAGCCCCCCAGGTATCGGCGAAGGCGTCGATGCGCCGCTGCACCCAGGCGACCAGGTCCTGGCCCGGCTCAATCTCCTGATCGCCCTGTTGCAGCCCGCTGGTGTCGAAGATGTCCCAGAAGGCGGCCTTGACCTCGGCCTGATCGCCGGCACTGACCTTCGATAGGACGTTGCGGCATTTGTGAAGCCGTCAAGAAATAAGGCGTTGCTTCGTGATCTTCGGCTCGTTGAGATGGTATGGCGATCTCCAGCGAGGTCCGCGGCCAACTCGCGCGGAAATTCGAGGCATTACGCCCGCATCTGAACGAACGACAGCATCGGCTGGTGCTGGCGACCGAGGCGCGGCTGCTGGGACACGGTGGGGTGCGGGCTGTCGCTCAGGCCGCTGGGGTCAGCGAGACGACCGTCCGTAACGGCATCTTCGAGCTGGAAGAAGGCCGGAAGCCGCTTCCGGCAGGTCGTGTCCGACGATCCGGGGGTGGTCGCAAGCGTGTTGAAGACGACGATCCGGCCGTCCTGACGGCGCTGCTGGGGCTGGTGGAGCCGGATGAGCGCGGCGACCCGCAGTCCCCGCTGCGGTGGACGACCAAGTCGCTACGCCACCTGGCCGCCGAGCTGACCCGGCAAGGACACGGTGTATCGGCGCCCACGGTAGGACGATTGCTGAAGACGGCCGGGTTCAGCCTGCAAGCCAACGTCAAGACCCTCGAAGGCGCCCAGCACCCCGACCGTGACGCCCAGTTCCGCTATATCAACGAGCAGGTCAAAGCCCATCAGGCTGACGGCGAGCCGGTGATCAGCGTGGACACCAAGAAGCGGGAACAGCTGGGCCGGCTCCCGATGACCGGACGCGAGTGGCGCCCCAGGGGCGAGCCGATCGAGGTCGAAGACCACCACTTCTTCTTCTCCGGTCCGGACGTCGAGCAGGCGATCCCGTACGGGATCTACGACATCACGGCCAACACCGGCTGGGTGAACGTCGGTGTCGACCATGACACCTCGGTGTTCGCGGTGGAGTCCATCCGCCGCTGGTGGAAAGCGCGCGGCCGCCACGACTACCCGTCCGCCTCACGGCTACTGATCACTGCGGACGCGGGCGGCTCCAACGGTTACCGTTATCGGGTCTGGAAGAGCGAACTGGCCGCGTTGGCCGCCGAGACCGGGCTGGTGATCACGGTCTGTCACTTCCCGCCCGGCACCTCCAAATGGAACAAGATCGAGCACCGGCTGTTCTCCCACATCACCCTCAACTGGCGCGGCAGGCCCCTGACCAGTCATGACGTAGTGGTCAACACCATCGCTTCCACCCAGACCAGTACCGGACTGCGGGTGGAGGCGGTTTTGGACACCGGCGACTACCCGACCGGTGTCGCGATCAGCAAGGAGCGCTTCGCCGCCCTGCCCCTGGAACGACACGCCACCCACGGCACCTGGAACTACACCCTGCGCCCAGTAATGGCCGACGACCCGGCCACGTCCCAGCCGGTGAGCGAGGGCGACGGACCCGCGCAGCGGCGCCAGGCCATGCTGCTGCGTCTGGCCGATCCGCGGCTGACCGGCATGAGCACCCCTCAACTACGCCAGCTGGCCACCGCGCTCGCGCCTGCACAGGCCGCCCGCACCCAGGAACGGCACAGCCGGCAACGCGGCGGCCGAGCTCGGCGCGCCACCGGCAACCTCCGCGCCAAGCCCTTGTTCGACGCCGCCGCCCGCCTCCTGCTCACGCTCCTCTACCAGCGGCAGGTCTGTTCCATGAAGGTCCTGGCCGACCTTCTGGAGGTCACCGACGTCTGCATCGCCGACCTGGTGAAGGAGACCCGCAGAGTCTTGGAAGACCACGGCCACCACGCCGGAGCCGCTCAGGTCCGCTTCGCCAAACCCGCCGCTCTCCTCGGCTTCTTGGACACCGGCCAGCGCCCCGCACGAGCCGTGATCATCGATCAACTATCCCATCCGGTTCTGACCGGGATCAGCCGCGACGAACTCCGTCTCCTCATCCAGCGCCTCGCCGCAGCACAGGTCGCTCAAGGCGAGCGCCTCGGCTACCAGCGGCGGGGCGGGCACCGCCAGCCCGGGACCCGATCCGGCGTCTTCCCCCAGAAGATCAGCAACAGCGAACGGGTCGTGCTCACGATTCTCTACCAGCGGAAACTCTGCACGATGGATGTCCTGGCCGACGTTCTAGGCGATGTCAGCAGATCGTCCATCGGCAACGTCATCCGCGAAACCCGTCCCCTGCTCCAGCAAGCAGGCCACATTCCCCCCGACGCGCCAATCCGATACCGCACTGCAGCAAATCTGCTCGCCGCAGTGCCAAACGACCGCGACACACCGACAAGTTGATCTTTTACGGCTTCTGTGGATCACGCAGCGCTGACGCAGCGAGGCCGGGAAGACCTGCTCGGCGGCGGTAATGAGGCCCGGTGCGCCGTCGGAGATGACCAGCAGTGGCGGGCGCAAGCCGCGTGCGGCCAGGCCGGTGAGGAAGTCATGCCAGGCGTCGGTGGATTCTGCGGCGGCCGGGGCCAGGCCGATGAAGACAGGTTTGCCGTCGGTGGTGATGCCCCAGGCGGCCAGGATGGGTTCGGCCCGGCTGCCGTCGTGCATCTTGAAGTGCGAGGCGTCGCAGAAGAGATAGTCCAGCTCGACGCCGTGCAGGTCGCGGTGACACCAGGCGTCGTACTCGGTGACGATGGCCTGGCAGATGGCTGAGACCGTCGACTTGGACAGTGCGGCCTCCGGGCCGAGGGCGTCGGCCAGGGCGCCCTCGACGTCGCGTACCGATAAGCCGCGCACGAACGAGGCGATGACCAGTGTCTCCAGCGCGTTGGTGCGGGTCACGCCGGTGCCGAACAGGCGGGAGGCGAACTTTTCGGTGGTGCCCCGCAACTTCGGGCGCGCGATGGTGACCAGCCCGGTGGTGGTCTTGATCGTGGTCGGGCAGTGCCCGTTGCGGTGACCGGGCCGTACGATCTGCCGGCCGTCGTCGGCGGCGGCGGCCCGTTGGTATCGGGCGCGGCCGAGGAAGGCGTCCACCTCGGCTTCGACGGCGGTCTGGATGATCAGGCGGGCACCGAGACGGGCGACGTCTTCGATGACCTCGACCAGGTCACGGCCCTCGGCGAACAGGGCGTCGATCTCGGCGCGGATGGCCTGAACGGGCGGTAGTGTGCCTGCCACGAGCGTAGGTCCTTGCGTTGTGCGAACTTTGGACGGTTCAGCACGGCAACCTACGCTCGTTCACTTTTACACCGCATCCCGGACGCGACCGTCCGTGACCTTATTCGTTCGGCTCGGCACGTCATCCGATCGGCCACGGAGCACGGGAAGCCCGACGAGTTCGATTCGATCGTGAGACGTCTGGTCAGAGACGACGTCCGGCGGAAGACGGGAGCATTGAGCCAGATCGAGGCCATCAGGAATGACACCGCGCTGCTTCACGTGCTCCACAGGGTCAAGGTCGGATATTACGCCGAGAAGGAGCTGTCCGACCTGCTCCATGACGTCCGGGCCACATCGCCGGAAGTGCACGGGAAACCCGGCGAGGAAGCCGACCTCCTGCGCCGCGAGTTGATCGCCTTCCTCTGTCTGTCGATGACGTTGGAAGACGTGTTCAACGAACGCCTCGACGAGGACCGGGTGAGATCCGCCGCCGACGACTCACACGGGCAGTGCCTGTTCGACATACTGGTGTCCGCTCGCTCGGCCCTCGGCACGAACACGGAGCTGGCGTGGAGACTGACGAGCGAAGCACGCTCGGCCTGGGGCCTGGACAGCTGGGACAACGAGGCCGAGTGGCACGGCCCCTTCGGAGTGCAGCCGTCTCCGACCCTCTGACCGCTCCGTCGGCGGCGCTTCGGCACGTCAGACCGTAGGCTTGGCTCCGTCGAGTGGACAGTGACGAGGAGAAGCTGGATGGCAGCTCTGCCGGATGACAGTTGGCTTCTCAGCATTCGCCCTCAACCCGCCCGTGTCACGGCGGAGGAGTACGACGCGCTCCCCGAGGAGATCGCCAAGGCCATCGAGATCGTCGACGGTTACGTGGTCTACTGCGCGGCTCCCACACCTGATCACCAGACCGCCGGCAGGCGACTGGCGAACCTGCTGGAGCGACATGCCCGTGCCGCCATGAGCAAGGGGCATGAGTGCCTCACTGTCAACAACGACGTGGATCTGCGCCTGAGGGACGTGCCGTTGCTCAACCGCAGGCCCGATGTCGCGCTCTACCGGTGCCTCGACCGAGAGCGGGGCGAGCGTCTGCGCGCCGAGCACGCGCTGCTTGTCGTGGAGATCGTGTCTCCGGGATCGGAGACCCAGGACACGACGGACAAGCTCGGTGAGTATGCCAAGGCCGGCATCCCGCACTACTGGATCGTCCGTATCGACGGCACCGGCATATCGGCGATCGAACGCTATCGGCTGGACCGGGCGGCGATGCTCTACAAGCACATCGGCACCCTCATGAAGGACGAGCCTGGGGAGGCTCCCGTCGTGAGCAACCCGATCCCCATCACCCTCGACTGGGCCGAGCTTCAGTTCTGAACCCGTTCGGCGGCAGGCTCATATGGGGAGGGCGTCTCCGGGGAAGCCGTGGCAGGGGTGGACCTCGCAGCGCATCATTCCCGCTTGGACACAGGGGTCCCCGGCCATGATCTCCGCGGCTTCCCCGGCCGGCACGGTCATGATCGCGACGCCCGCCACCGTGTCGGAGGCGACCGGGCACAGGATCGCGATCACCCCCTCGGCGCGCAGCGACACCATGCGCCGCTGGTGTTCGAGTTCGATGGCGTCCGCGCCGTCCATGGTCCGTTCCGGCCCCCACTGGAGGAGTGCCAGGCTGTAGGGCTTCGCGGTCGCGGCCAGAGCCCGGATCTGTTCGTCGGTCACGGTCGTGCTCATGATGTCTCCCTACTTCTCGATGCGCTCGGCCAGCGAGACGATGATTCCTTCGGGCCCGCGGACGTAGGCCATCCGCCACACGCCTTCGTATTCGCCGACGCCTCCCACCAGGCCGTATCCCGCGGCGGCGGCGTGCTCGACCGCGGCGTGGAGGTCGTGCACCTCGAAGGCGACGTTGCGCAGGCCCAGCTCGTTGGCCGGCGCGGCGGGCGAACCCTGGAGGTGGTCCGGCCGCGTGAAGCTGGACAGCTCCAGCGTCGTGCCTCCGCCGGGGGCGCGCAGCATGACGATCTCGGTGCGGGCGCCGGTCATGCCGATCACCGTGTCGAGGAACTCGCCTTCGACGGCCACCTTCGGATCGGCCTCCAGGCCGAGGCCGACGAAGAACGCCGTCACGGCATCGAGGTCGGCGACGGTGATGCCGACGTGGTCGAAGCGCCTGACGAAGGTCATGGGATTCCCTTTCAGGGTTTCTTGAAGAGACCCCAAAGGTAACACCTTAAGTTCCTTGAGGGAACCCCGGTTGATAGACTGCCGCCATGCAGCGAACGCAGTTCGGGGACATGGCGTGTTCCATCGCGCGCACCTTGGACGTGATCGGCGAACCCTGGTCACCACTGATCCTGCGCGACGTGTGGGCCGGGATACGCCGCTTCGACCACATCCAGGCGGACCTGGGAATCTCTCGCAAGGTGCTCACCGAGCGGCTCAACCACCTGGTCGAACAGGGCGTGCTCGAACGGCAGCCCTACGACGCCCGCCCCCGCTACGAGTATCACCTCACCGCCAAGGGCGCCGAGCTCGTCGAGATGCTCATGGTGATGGCCCGGTGGGGTGACCGCTGGCTCGCCGGCGAGGCGGGGCCGCCCGTCCTCTACCGTCACCATGCCTGCGGGCAGATCGCCCACGTCGACCCCCGCTGCAGTCACTGCGGAGAGCCGATGCACGCCGGCGACGTCGACCTCCTCCCCGGCCCTGGTGCGGCCTGACGGCCGAAGGTCGCTTGGGTGGGGGACGGCGCCGCCTCAGTAGGGCTCGAAGGTCACCGCGCAGGGAACGCCGTTGAGCGTGAAGCCGCTGGGGTGTTCGTCGGCCCCGTAGGCGTTGAAACCGATATAGAAGCTCGTGCCGGGATCGATGCTCGGCTGCCAGCTCGAAGCGGCCTGAACGCTCGGTGGAGTCTGGGAGAAAGTCGCGTTCCACCCCTGAATGAGCGTCTGGCTTCCAGGGAAGACGAACTGCAGGATCCAGGGGCTGAACGCCCGGGTCCCGGTATTGGTGATCGTCACACTGGTCGTGAACCCGGTGATCCATCCAAGGCTGGCGTAGGTCACCGCACAGTCGTACCCGGCCGGCACGTCCGTGGGCGCCGCCTGGGCGGGCCCCGTCAACACCGTGGCCAGGAGAAGCCCGGCGATACCGATCCCCGACGAAGCCCGCAGAAAACGCATCGATCCCCCTCAGGGCGGCGTTCCGTGACAACCCATTTCGATGTGATCGTGAGCCGCTCGAAATGCGCTGTCAAACAATTCCCGGGACATATTCGCAACACCTTGGCCCTGCCATACGTACGTTCGCCGCTTCGGCCGGCCGCGCTGAAAGTTTCACGGCCGGCCTCGTGACGAAGGACATTGCTCGACGTCGCTGATCACGCTTTTCACGCGCGCCGGAATAGTGATCTGGTGAGCGGTTCGATAACGCCCCGGAGTCGTTCCGACGATGTCGGTGAACGCCGCGATGAAGCCGCTGGGGTTGGCCCATCCGCAGGCGTACGCGATCCGGGTGACGTCGTGGCCGTCGGCGAGGAGCACGAGCGCGTGATGGACGCGTAGCTGCGTGCGCCACTCGTAGAAGGTCATGCCGAGTTCGTTGCGGAACAGCCGGCTGAGGGTGCGCGTGCTCGCTCCGATCGTCTTCCCGAGCCGGGCCAGCGAGGCGTTGTCCGCCGGATTGTCCCGCAGCATCCGGGCGATGGCCCGCAGCCGGTCGTCCCGCGGCTCCGGCAGGTGCAGTGGCTGTTCGGGCGCCTCGCGGAGTTCGTCGACCAGGACGCGTTGGAGGCGAAGGCGCGCGGAGCGGCTGTAGGCAGGCGCGGTGTCGCCGTAGTTGCGGGGGCCGGTCAGCGCGAGCAGGACCTCGCGGGCGAGGCCGGAGGCCAGGAACACGGCGGGACGCTCCGGGATGAGCCGGGCGAGGGACGGCGCGAGAAAGACGATCCGCATGTCGGTGTCGCCGTGGGCGCGGTGGTAGTGCGTGAACCCGGCCGGGGTCCAGGCGACCCGGTCGGCGGGAACGATCGACGTGCCGCGCTCGGTGTGGACCGCCAGGACGCCGCTCGCCGCGTACACCAGGTGTCCGCGCGCGTGCGACCGCACTGCGCTCGCCTCACCGGACGGCCACAGGTGACGCCCACCGGACGGCCAGATATGCGAGGTCGCACCGGTGGTCCGGGGAGGTTGGCGGCGAACGGGCATCGGTTGGCAGCGTATCGGTGGTCGGCCATGCCGTGACCTCGTGACACTTCCTCAAGGCGATGCGGCGCGCCTCGATGCCGCGAAGCGAGAGAAGGAGAGACACATGGCGACGTTCGTCCTCGTGCCCGGCGGCTGGCACGGCGCCTGGTCGTATGAGGCGGTGGTTCCGCTGCTGGAGCGCGCCGGTCATGCCGTGCATGCCCTGACCCTGACCGGTCTGCGGCCGGACGACGACGCCGCGACGGTCGCGACCGCCAACCTCGACACGCACGCCGGTGACGTGCTGCGGCTCCTCGACCGCGCCCACATCACCGGCGCGACGCTGGTCGGCCACAGCTATGGCGGGATGGTGATCGCCGCCGCCGCCGATCGCGCCGGCGGCCGGGTCTCACGGCTGGTGCATCTCGACGCCTACGTGCCGCGCGACGGCGAGTCGTGCTGGTCGTCGACGACCGAGCGCTACCGGGAGGCGTTCGCCGCCGGAGCCGCGAGCACGGGCTACGCCGTCCGGCCGCCGGACGGCGGCGATCCCCGCCGCCGTCCCCATCCCCTCGCGTCGTTCCTGCAGACGATCCGGCTCACGGGCGCGCTCGCCCGGGTGCCCCGCCGGGAGTTCGTCTACTGCTCGGGCTGGGAGGACCGGACGCCGTTCGCCGGACTCCGCACCCGGCTCGACGCCGATCCCGAGTGGCAGGTCCACGACCTCCCGACCGGTCACAACGCGATGCGCGAGGCTCCGGAGGCGGTCGCCGCGCTGCTGCTCGGCGAACGCACCGCGGACACATCGCCCCGATAATCCCTGGTTGCGAGCGCGTCGCGCGCCTCCACGTGGGAGCACCCCCGCACGGACAGGTTCGAGCATGGCCGCTTCCTCGATTTTGGAGACATCTGACCGCATTGCCCCGATCATTGGGCGATGCGACCGGATATCCGTGCGATCGTACGGCTCACCGTGATCGGTGCGTTGAGCGCCGCGGCGTTCGGATGCTCGGATGGCGGCTCGGATGCACGTGACTCCCCCGCCTCCACGCGGGGCACACCGGCGGCGGCCACCCGGCCCGGGGTGATCCCGTCTCTGTCCGGCGGAACCTGGACGGAGACCATAACGGCCGAATCCGGCGCGGTGATGGGGAGCGTCGCCGTGACCGGGCACGACGATGCCTGGGCCGTGGGCGACCCCGGCGAGAACGAGAGCGGCCCGGTTCTGCGCTGGGACGGCCGCACCTGGCGGTCCGTGGCACTGCCGCCGGGCCTGCGCTATCCCCGAGTGGTGTCGGGGACGTCCCCCGGCAACGTCTGGATCTTCGACGGCGACGCGAACGCATGGCAGTGGGACGGCCGGCGGTGGTCGGCCCGGGGACGACCACCCTGGAAGCTCCCGGTCCTCCTGGAGGACGCCGTGGTCACCGGGCCCGGGGAGGTGTGGGTCGCCGGAGGTCAGGACGAGGACGTCGCCGGAGATCCGCGCCGGCGGCCACTGCTCGCCCGCTGGTCCCCTTCCGGCTGGTCCATCGTGTCGTCGCCGGGCACCCGTCGCTTCGGAGTCAGCGCCTCCGGGGGCCTGTGGGCCCTGACCGGTGACGGGGACACCGGGCCCGCCCTGGAGCGCTGGGATGGACGCCGCTGGACGGTCGTGTCCGCACCCGCGTGGCCGGCAGGCGCCAAGGTCGACCTCAGCGATCTGGCGGCGGTGTCGGACCGGGAGGTCTGGGTCGCGGGGTCGATCCTGCCGCCCGGCGGCAGCCAGGCCGCGCTGTTGATGCGCTGGGACGGCGACCGGTGGAACCCGGCCCCCGCCCTGCCGGCCGGCGCGATCGCGTTCACCGCCGTCGCATCCGACGGCCACGGCGGCGTATGGCTGGGCGCCTCCAACTACTCCTACGACAACCATCGCATTCTGCTGCACTTCGACGGCCGGTCCTGGACGTACGAGAAAGCCCCGCGGGTCCACAACGATCCGGTGGTGTTCGGCCTGGCCACGAGTCCCGGGCAGGACCAGGTGTTCGCGGTCGGCGGCAACCCCTCGTACGACGAGGACAGCCAGGCGTGGATCTGGACGAGATCCTGAATCGCGGGCACAAGGATGCGCTCGCGCCGCTCGTCACTTCGCCGACGCGAAGGTCACGGTGCAGGGGACGCCGTTCAGTGTGAAGCCGGAGGGGTGCTCGTCGGCCCCGTTGGCGTTGAAACCGAGCTCGTAGCTCGTGCCGGGATCGATACTCGCGCGCCAAACCGGATTGGTGACCTGGACGCTCGGCGGAGTCGTGGACCACGTCCCGCTCCAGCCGGCGGAGAGGATCTGGTCGCCGGGGAAGATGAACTGCAGGATCCAGGGGCTGAACGTCCGGGTGCCGGTGTTGGCGATGTTCAGGATCGCGTAGAAGCCGGTGGCCCATGCCACGGTGCTGTAGGTCACCGTGCAGGCGTAACCGGCCGGCACGTCCGCGCGGGCCGCCCGGGTGGGAGCCGTCACCAGCGCCGTCAAGAGAATCCCCGTGATACCGATCCGCGATGAAGCCCGTGAAAGACGCATGGATCCCCCTTCGGAGCGGCGTTCCGTGAAACCGATTTCACAGTGATCGTGAGCCGCCAGGCATGCGCTGTCAAACAATCTCCTGGGCATATTTCCCGGTTTCTCGGTAGCGCCGTACAATGCGAGTGATGGGAGCTGGGGATTTCACCGTCGGCCACGGGCCGGTTACTTCGCCGAGGCCCGATAAACGCGCTGTCCGGCACCGCAAATAACACTTTTCAGACGCGCCGGAATTTCGCCGGATGCTTTTGCCGTCCGCGCCGTCCGTCCGCGCCGTCCGTCCGCGCCGTCCGTCCGCGCCGTCCGTCCGCGCCGTCCGTCCGCGCCGGGCGTCCGCGCCGGGCGGCGGTGCGCCGGGCGCGGACGGACGGATCTCACCCTCGCCAGGTGATGAGCGCGTCGAGCGCCTCCACGTGGGAGCCGCGCACGAGCAGGGGGTTGATCTCCAGCGACTCCAGGTCGTCGCCGAGGCTCTCGGCGAGGGCGGCGACGCGGGCCACGACGTCGGCGACGGCGTCGAGGTCGGCGGGCTCGGCGCCACGGGCGCCCCGCAGCAGCGCGGCGCCGCGCAGCTCGCCGAGCGCATGCCGCACCTCGGCCGCGTCCACCGGCAGGACGCGCAGCGCCGTGTCACGCAGCGCCTCGACCCAGATCCCACCCAGGCCGACGGCCAGGGTGAGCCCCCACGCCGGGTCCCGTACGACGCCGACCAGCAGTTCCACGCCGCCGCCGCGCTGCGGCTGGACGAGCGCGCCCACCCGGCCTGCGCCGGGGACCGCCGAGGCCGCGGCCACGACCTCGCGGTAGGCCCGCTCGACGTCCCGCGCGCCGGACAGGCCCAGCCGGACACCGCCGATGTCGCTCTTGTGCCCCAGCCCTTCGGCGGCGGCCTTGAGGACGACCGGGTAGCCGAACCCGACCGCCGCCGCCACCGCCGACTCCTCGTCGTGCACCAGCTCGCCGGGCACGACCGGGATCCCGGCGGACGCCAGCAGGGCGGCGGCCCGGTGCTCGGCCCACACCCCTGTCCCGCGCTCGACCGCCGGGGCTTCTACTACCGCCCGCGCCGGGGCGGCGTCGCCGGCCGCCACGGCGGCGTGGTAGGCCCGACCCCACCGGACGGCCGCGCCGATGGCGTGCATGCCGTGCTCGATGCCGCCCGCGACGTACGGGAACCCGGCCTGCCGCTGGACGTCGCGGCCGAACTCGGTGACGTCGGTCAGCACGTTGCTCACGACGACGACCGGCATCGGCGCCTCGGCGATGCGCTTGGCGCTGGCCGAGTAGGTGGCGTACACGGGCGCGGCGTCGGGCGGCGCGACGCGCGGGAGATCCGACAGCAGCATGACCGCGTCCACGCCGGGATCGGCGGTGACGGCCTCCAGCGCGCGGCCGAGCAGCGTGCGGTCGATGAGCACGTAGCCGGTGACGTCGAGGGGGTTCTGCACGGTGCCGAAGACGGGCACGATCTCCCGCAGCCGGGCGACGGTCTCCGGGGCGAACGCCGGCAGCTCCAGCCCCTCGTCCTCGGCCCGGTCGGCGATGATCTCCGACGCGCCGCCCGAGGGCGTGACGACGCCGATGCGCGGGCCCGGCAGCGGGCCCACCTCGGCGAGCAGGCCGGCGGTGATGATGAGGTCCTCAAGCGACCGCACGCGCACCACCCCGAGCTGCCGGAACGCCGCGTCGATGACGTTGTCGTCGCCCACGAGCGCGCCGGTGTGGGCCTGGGCGGTACGGGAGGCGAGCCGGCTGCGGCCGATCTTCAGCGCGACGATCGGCTTGCCCGCGAGCAGCGCCCGGCGCGCCGCGCGGGAGAACGCCGCCGGGTCGCGGACCGATTCGAGGAACAGCGCGATGGCCTTGGTCGCCGGGTCGTCGACCAGATAGTCGATCACGTCGGTGACGGTGACGAGCGACTCGTTGCCCATCGAGGTGAGCAGGCTGATCCCGACGTTGCGGGCCTGGGCGAAGCCGAGCACCGAGCTGGCCAGCGCGCCACTCTGCAGCACCACCCCCACCGACCCGCGCAGCAGCGGCGACGGGATCGGCAGCCCGTACGGCGTGACGTCGGCGGCGGCGTTGATGAAGCCGTTGCCGTTGGGCCCGAGCACGGTGAGGTCGTTCTCCCGGGCGAAGTCGACGATCTCCGCCTCCAGGGCGGCGCCCTCCGGGCCGGTCTCGCCGAAGCCCGCCGTGAGGATCACGTAGTGGCGGATGCCGAGCTTGGCCCCCTCGCGCAGCACGGGCAGCACGGCCGTGGTCGGCACCATCACATACGCGAGGTCGACCTGGCCTGGGATGCCGGACAGGCTGCGGTGGGCCTGCTCGCCGTGCACGACGCCGCCGCGCGGGTTGACCAGGTGGACGGGCCCGCGGAAGCCGTGCGTACGGAGGTTGGTCAGCGTGCTGATCGACCAGCCGGACTTGTCCGTCGCCCCGACCAGGGCGATCGACCGGGGGTTGAACAGCTCTCCTACCGGCATCCTCATTCCCCGATCGTGCCGAGGCGGGCGTGGCCCCTGAGCAGGTTGCGGGCGATCGTCCGGCGCTGGATCTCGTCGGTGCCCTCGAAGATCCGCAACAGGCGCAGCTCGCGATACCACCGCTCGATGGGCAGCTCCTTGGTGTAACCCATGCCCCCGTGGATCTGCAGCACGCGGTCGACGACCTGGTTGGCCATGACGGCGCCGTTGAGCTTGGCGATCGAGGAGGCGTGCCGGGCGTCCATGCCCTGCTGCACGCGCCAGGCGGCGTACAGCGTGAGCCACTTGGCCGCCTCGATCTCCACCTGCGAGTCGGCGATCATCCACTGGATCGCCTGGTATTCGGCGATCGGCTTGCCCATCGACACCCGGACCTTGGCGTAGTCGATCGCCATCTGGAGCATGCGCTCGGCCGAGCCGATCGCCCGTGCGGGGATCATGTAGCGGCCCTGGCCGATCCACTGCATCGCCAGCTCGAAGCCCCTGCCCAGCTCGCCGAGGATGTTCTCCTCCGGCACCCTGACGTCCTCGAACACCAGGGAGGCCGGGCCCCACTGCCCCATCGTCGGGATCGGCTCGGACTTCCAGCCCATGTCGCGGTCGGCCAGGAAGCAGGTGACGCCGCCGTTCGCGCCCTTGTCGGGGTCGGTCACCGCGAACACCATCACGAAATCGGCCTCGTTGCCGCCGGTGATGAAGGTCTTCTCGCCGTTGATGACCCAGTCGCCGCCGTCCTTGACGGCACGCGTACGGATGTTGCGGGCGTCCGAGCCCGCGCCCGGCTCGGTGATGGCGAAGCAGGAACGACGCTCGCCCTCGATGGTCGGGATGAGGTAGCGGCGCTTCTGCTCCTCGGTGCCGGCGTAGAGAATGTTGTCGGCCGACCCGCCGAAGCTGAACGGCACGAACGTGCGTCCCATCTCCATGGTGATGATCGCGGACATGACCGGGCCCAGGGCGGCTCCGCCGTACTCCTCGGGGGTGTTGATGCCCCAGAAGCCCATCCTCTTCGCCTTGAGCCGCAGGTCGCGCAGGACCGAGGGATCGAGCCCGGGGCCGCCGGCGCGCTCGTTGCGCAGCACCTCGGGTTCGAGCGGCATGATCTCCCGCTCCACGAACGTGCGGATGGTGTCACGGATCTGCAGTTCCTCTGGGCTCAGGGAGAAGTCCATCGACGCGACTCTTTTCTAGAATTGCTCTCTAGGAATCGGTTCCAGACTGGTTCTCCGCCGGAGGGGTGTCAAGAGGTCTGGAATCAGTTTCTAGAATTAGACCGGTTACGATGTCCTCGTCCCTGGAAAACGCGCCGACCGTGGACAGGCCGTCCCCGGAAACAAGGAGCCCCAGATGGCACGCAAGCCCGGCGGCAAGAGCGGCTCATGGGAGTGGAGCCGCACCGCCCAGACGCGAAAGAGCATGCTTCAGGCCGCCCGTGAGGTCTTCTCCGAGCACGGCTTCGCCGACGCCAACGTCGCGGACGTCGTCGCGCGCGCGGGCTCCAGCGTCGGCAGCCTCTATCACCACTTCGGGGGCAAGACCGAGCTGTTCCTCGCGCTGTACGAGGAGCACCAGGCCGCCCACGAGGAGGCCGCCGCCGCCAGCGTCGCCGCGGCCAAGCAGGCGGGCGTGAAGGACCCCGTCGAGCTGTTCATCGCCGGGGCCAGGGCGTTCCTCGAAGGGTCGTGGCAGCGGCGCGACCTGGCCCGGCTGTTCATGGACGGCGACGGCCCGCCGGGGTTCGAGCTGATGCGGCGCACCCGCGGCCGGGAGTGGGTCAGGCAGAACGCCGTCCTGCTCGGCGCGGCGAACACCCCGACCGACCGCCTCACGGTCTCGGTGCTCACCAGCGTGATCGGCGAGGCCGGCCGCGAGGTGGCCATGAGCGAGACCGAGGAGGAGGCCCAGGAGGTCGTCGAGGCGGCGATCGCGCTCATCCGCCGCTTCGGCAACCCCCTGGCCACCCACGACGCCGCCACCGACGCCGCCACCGACGCGGCCACCGGTGTCATGGTCGCGGCGGACGACGCCGAGGCCGCGCTGAGCTGACCCCTGCCGACCCAGCAGGCTTCGGCAGACCGCAGCGGCTGCCGCGGCGCGCTGACCTCAGCTGACCTTGGTGCACTAACCTCGGCGGGCTGACCCCGGCCGACTCGATGACGCCCTGACGCGCCGGCCCTCACCAACCTCGGCCGGCCCGTCCGCCACCCCGGCGGGCCTCTGCGGCGCCCGGCGCGTCAGCGCGTCAGGCGGGACGGAAGGCGGCCCTGCCATGGTCGATGACGACCGTGCCGTCCTCCTTCGCCGTACGGAACGACGCGGTCAGGCCGTCCACCCAGATCGACACGGTCAGCGTCTCGCCCGGGAAGACGGGCCTGCTGAACCGTCCCGACATGGCCGCGAAGCGCGCCGGGTCCGACCCCGCCACCGTGTGGAGCAGCGCCCGCCCGGTGATCCCGTACGTGCACAGCCCGTGCAGGATCGGCCGGGGGAAACCGGCGCGGGCGGCGAAGACGGGATCGGAGTGCAGCGGGTTGCGGTCTCCGGACAGGCGGTAGAGCAATGCCTGGTCCCGGCGGGTCTCGTAGGTCACGGTGTGGTCCGGCGGCCTGCCGGGCTCGGCCCACTCGTCGCGGGGCCCCCGGTCGCCGCCGAAACCGCCCTCGCCCCGGATGAACACCGAGCTGCGGCTCGTGATCAGCGCCTCGCCGCTCTCGGCGTCGGCCGCCCTGGATTCGATCACCACCAGCGCCCCCGAGCCCTTGTCGTAGATGCCGGTCACCGTCGAGGTGGTCCGTACGCGACCGGCGGGCGGCAGCTCGCGGTGCAGCTCGAACGCCTGCTCGGCGTGCACGAGCATGGCCGGGTCGAAGTCGCCGAGCCGCCGGCCCGTGGGGGCCTGGGCGGCCAGGACCGCGAACGTCGGCAAAACACGCTGCCGGATGCCCGCCGAGTTCTCCGTGGTGAAGGCGAGCTCGTCGGTGCCCGCCCCGACGCCCAGCGCGTACAGCAGGGTGTCGGCGGACGTCCACGACCGCTCGTGCGGCGCGCTCTCCACCCCGATCAGGCTGTGGTCGAGCGGCATGTCAGTCCTCCCCGTTGGGGATGCGGCCGCTGGTCAGGGCGTTCGGCGCGGCCTTCTCGACCAGGGCGGGGATCACCTCGCCCAGCTCGGCCGGATCCCAGCGGGCGTCCTTGTCGACCCCCGGCCCGGCGTGCCAGCCCTCGGCCACGCTGATGTGCCCGCCGCGCACGTTGAAGACCCGGCCCGTGATCCCCCGCGACTGCGCGCTCGCCAGCCACACCACCAGCGGCGCGATGTTGTCCGGGGCCGCCGGGTCGAATCCGCCCTCGGCGGGCCGCCTGCCGCCCGGGATGAGGTTCTCGGTCATCCGGGTGAGCGCGGCGGGCGCGACCGCGTTGACCGTCACGCCATAACGCGCCAGTTCCTTGGCCGCGATGATCGTCAGCGACGCGATGCCCGCCTTGGCCGCGCCGTAGTTGCCCTGGCCCGGGTTGCCGTAGATGCCGGACGACGAGGTGGTGTTGATCACCCGGGCGTCCACCCGCTCCCCTGCCTTGGCCCTGGACCGCCAGTAGGCGGCGGCGTGCCGCAGCGGGGCGAAGGTGCCGCGCAGGTGCACCCGGATGACCGCGTCCCACTCGTCGGCGGTCATGTTGACGAGCATCCGGTCGCGCAGGATGCCCGCGTTGTTGACCAGGACATGCAGGTCGCCGAAGGTCTCCACGGCCCTTCTGACCAGGCGCTGCGCGCCGTCGAAGTCGGAGACGTCCTCGCCGTCGACCACGGCCTCGCCGCCCATGGCCCTGATCTCCTCGACCACCTCGCCCGCGGCGCCGGTGGACGAGCCGGTGCCGTCGACCTCCGCGCCGAGGTCGTTGACGACGACCTTGGCGCCCTGGCGCGCGAACTCCAGCGCGTGTCCCCGCCCGATGCCCCGCGCGGCGCCGGTGACGATCACGACCCGGCCTTCCACGATTCCGCCCATGCGCAGCTCCCTTGACTCGACCTTGACCCGTCCCCGAATGAACGTGATTCTAGTAATGGAATCTAGAATTCGGTAGGGAGGAGCCGGTCATGATCCAGCTCGCCGTACGATGACGGCCGTGCCGCGGACCATCGCGGCGGACCCCGGCGAGCGGGAGCGGCTGCGCCGCGCCTGGCGGACGCTGTCGGTCGTGAGCATGGCCAGCGTCCTGACCGCGCTCGGCGGCAGCGCGCTCAACGTGGCGCTCCCCCAGGTCGTACGGCAGACGCACGCGAGTGCGGACGCCGCGAGCTGGATCCTGCTCGCCTTCCAGCTCACGACGACCGTGCTCATGGTCGTGTTCGGCCGGCTCGCCGACCTGTTCGGGCGGCGGGCGATGTATCTCGGCGGCCTGGCCACCTACACCGTCGCCAGCCTGCTGGCCGGGCTCGCGCCGAGCGCCTGGGTCATCGTCGGGCTGCGGGTGGCGCAGGCGGCGGGCGGGGCCATGCTGCTGACCAACAGCGCCGCCCTGGTGACCGACGCCTTCCCCAAGTCGCGGCTCGGCGAGGGGATGGGCGTCTACACCGCGTCGTTCTCCATCGCCCAGCTCGCGGGCCCGTCGCTCGGCGGCCTGTTCACCGAACATCTCGGCTGGCGCTGGGTGTTCTGGTACAACGTGCCCCTCGGCGTCGCGTGCCTGGTCTGGGGCGCGGTAGCGCTGCGTCCAGGACCGCCGCAGGGCCGCGACCGGGGGCTCGACCTGCCGGGCAACGCGCTCGTGCTCGCCTGTCTCGGCGGCCTGCTGCTCGCGCTGTCGGAGGTGACCCGGCTCGGCTGGGGACATCCGATGGTCGTGTCCGGGCTCGCCGTGTTCGCCGTGACGCTGCCGCTGTTCGTCGTTCGGGAGCTGCGGGCCCGGCATCCCGTGGTGGACATCCGGATGTTCCGCGACGTCACCTTCGCCCTCGGGACGCTGGCGTCGTTCCTCAACTCGGCCGCCCGGGTCGGGGTGGTGCTCCTGGTGTCGCTGTTCTACCAGGCCGTACGCGGGGAGGACCCGGTGCGCGCGGCGCTGAAGGTGCTGCCGCTCTCGATCGCGGCGATGGCGGCGTCGGTCGGGGCGGGCTTCGTGCTGCGCCGCCTCGGCCCGCGTACGGTGGCCGTCGCGGCGACCTCGCTGACGACGGCGGGCCTGGCCGTCCTGCTGTGCCTGATCTCCCCCGGCGTCTCGTCCGGGGCGCTCATGGCCGCGCTCGTGCTGATCGGCGTCGGCTCGGGCATGTTCCTGCCGTCCAACACCACCGCGATCCTCGACGGAGTGCCGTCACACCGGCTGGGGATCGTCAACGCCATGCGCCTGATGCTGCAGAACACCGGGGTGGTGGTCGGCACCGCGCTGGTCCTGTCGATCATCACGGTGCCGCTGCCGGCCGGGCTGCACGACGCCGTCTTCGCGGGAACGCTGTCCCACGTCTCGTCCACGGCGGTCGGGCAGCTCGTGACCGGCTATCGCTGGGCGCTGGCCTGCATGACCGCCGTCTCCGCGCTGGCCGTGCTGACCTGTTTCACCAGAAGGCGGGCGGGCTCGCCGGTCAGCTGAGGACGCGGCCGTGGCGGTCGCGGGCCTTCAGCCGCACGGTGGGCATCTCGGGGGCGGGCAGCGGCTCCTGCCCTCCCGGGACGACGCCGAAGCGGGCGCCCCGCATCCAGTCGTCGCGCGCCCGCGCGATCTCCTCGTGTGAACGGCCGACGAAGTTCCACCACATCACCAGCGGTTCCTCGAACGGCGTGCCGCCCAGCACGAACAGCCGGGCCGGACCGGCCGCCTCGATCGGGATCTCCGTACGGCCCTGGCCGAGATAGAGCAGCGAGCCGGGGCTGAGCGCGACCCCGGTCACGTCGGCCGTGCCCGACATGGCCAGCACCGCCGTCTCGAAGGCCGGGTCCACCGGCAGCCGGTGCTCTCCCGGCCCCGCGAACAGCACTTCGGCCCCGAGCAGCGGGGTGTGCACGAGGGCGGGCGAGCGCAGCGGCCCGGCCTCGCCCACCACGACGGTCACCGTGACGTCGCCGTCGCGCAGCACGGGCAGGGCGGCGTGGTGCTCGAACCGCGCCTCGCCGTGCCGGGCCTCCTCCGGCAGCGCGACCCACAGCTGCAGGCCGTGCATGCCCGGCGGGTGCTCCGGCGGCGACTGCTCCGAGTGGGCGATGCCGTGGGCGGCGGTCATCAGGTTGAGCTGACCGGGCACGATCGACTGGACGTTGCCGAGGCTGTCGCGGTGCAGGATCTCGCCCTCCGCGAGCCACGTGACCGTCTGCAGGCCGGTGTGCGGATGCGGCGGCACCTGCATGCCCGGCCGGCCGCTCACGTCGTCGGGCCCGAAGTGGTCGACGAAGCACCACGCGCCGACCATCCGGCGCGGGCGCTGCGGGAGCAGCCTGCGCACGGTCGTGTAGCGGCCGAGCGGCACGTCGTGGCCGGGCAGGAGCACGCTCTCGGCGTTCGCGCCGTCGGCGACCGTGCAGCCGTACACCGCCGGCTCCGCCGGGCTCACTTCGATCCCTCCCCTCCGTCGAGGGAGAACCTGGCCCGCTGGTCGGCGGGCACCAGGTCGAGGTAGTCCGGGTGGCGCTCGATGTAGCGCTGCACGAACGGGCAGAACGGCAGGACCGACAGCCCGGCGTCCCTGGCGGCGTCGAGCGCCGCCTTGACCAGCGTCGAGCCGAGGCCCCGGCCCCCGAAGGCCGGGTCGATCTCGGTGTGGGTGAAGGAGATCCTCGGCCCGTTGAGCCGATACTCGGCGAAACCGGCGAGGGCGCCGTCCACGGTGATCTCGAAGCGGCTCGCCTCCGGGTTGTCGGCGACCTTCGGTTCTGACTGCTGCATCGGTTCTCCTTCTTCCGGGCGTCTGTTCCCGACTCGTCTGTTCCGAGATCGTCTTTCCGGGCTCGTCTGTTCCCGACTCGTCTGTTCCGAGATCGTCTTTCCGGGCTCGTCTGTTCCGGGCTCGTCTGTTCCGGGCTCGTGTGTTCCGGAATCGTCTTTCCGGGCTCGTCTGTTCCGGCTCGTCGTCAGGCGGCGATCGTCGCGTGCATCTCCCACACGAGGATCTCGGCGGGCTCCGTCGCGGTGACCTTCTGGCCGCCGGTGGCGGTGAACCGTACGGCGTCGCCGGTCTCCAGAGTGCCCGCACCCTCCAGGGTGACGGTCCCCCGGGGTACGAACAGGTGCAGGAACGGCGCCTCGGGCAGCTCCACGCTCTGGCCCGGCTGGAGACGGGCGGCGTACAGCGCGGCGTACCGGTTCTTGATCCGGATGGCCGCCTCGCCTGCGTGCTTGTCCATGCCGCTCGCGACCGGCACCAGGCCGCCGGCCAGCAGCTCGTTCTCGATCTCCAGCTGCTCGTAGCCGGGCGTGATGCCGGGCTCGTCGGGGACCACCCACATCTGGACGAAGTGCACCGGCTTGTCGTGCGTGTCGCCGCCGGTCAGCCTCCAGGAGTCGTTCTTCTCCGAGTGGAGGATGCCGGTGCCGGCGCTCATGCGCTGGGCCAGGCCCGGGTAGATGACGCCGGAGTGGCCCTCGGAGTCCTGGTGGACCAGGGAGCCCTGGAGCACCCAGGTGACGATCTCCATGTCGCGGTGCGGGTGGGTCTCGAAGCCGGTGCCCGGGTGGACGACGTCGTCGTTGTTGACCAGCAGCAGCCCGTGGTGGGTGTTGTCGGGGTCGTAGTGGCCGCCGAACGAGAACGAGTGCTTGGAATCCAGCCAGGAGATGCGGGTCGCGAAACGCTCGGCCGCCCGGCGGACGTCCACACGAGGGGTCAGCCTGGTCGTGGTCATGGGGTGCCCTTTCCTCGTCGCCATGTAGATGATGTGTCATCTACTGGTGCCTGACAACATACATGACGTGTCATTGATTCCGGATAGCCTGGAGAGCATGAACAGCCCCCGGTGGCTCGACGCGGACGAGCAGCGCGCCTGGCGGGCGTACCTGCGCATGCAGGGCCGCCTGACCGCCCGGCTCAACCGGCAGCTGCAGGCCGACTCGGGCCTGTCCCTGGCGGACTACGACGTCCTCGTGCATCTCACCGACCACGAGGAGGGACGGCTGCGGCCGTACGAGCTGCAGCGCGACCTGCAATGGGAGCAGAGCCGGCTGTCGCACCAGCTCACCCGGATGCAGCGCCGCGGGCTCGTCCGGCGGGAGGAGTGCGCCGACGACGGCCGCGGCGCGTACGTCGTGATCACCGAGGAGGGCCGCCGGGCCATCACCGCCGCGGCCCCCGGGCACGTGGAGACCGTGCGCAGCGTGTTCTTCGACGGCCTCACCCGCGAGCAGGTCACCGCGCTCGAACGCCTCGCCACCGACGTGCTCGACCGGCTCGGCTGACGGACGATCTCCTCGGGGACGTCACGATCGGGACATTCCAGCGGCCGTGCCGCCTGGTAGCGGTGGTCGCTCACCACATCGCCGTGATCAACGTGCTGGTCGGGGCGGGCCGCACGACGATGGCGAGTGATCAGGCGGCTGCGCCTCACCACGCCGGAGAGGACGCCGGACGTTGATCACAGTGCTGCTCGTGGATGACCAGGTGCTGGTCGGTCACCGCGCTCGCCGCCCCGTCGTGCTCAACGGCGTGACGCCTGACACCGGCACCGCATCCGGTCTAGCTGACGGTGCCTTCGGGGAAGACGACGTCGACCACTCCGGGGACGGTCCTGGCCACCAGCTCGGCGATGCGGGCCGACCGCTCGTCACCCGGGCCGTACAGCTCGACGACGCCGTCCCGTACGGCCGCGCCGAAGGACGCCGTCTCGGCGCAGTCGCGCAGCGCCGCGAGCACGTCCTCGCGGATCCGCTCGTCTCCGTGGGCCAGCAGGCCCATCAGGTCGCGGCGGCTGACGATCCCCACGAGCTCGCCGTCGTGCACGACGGGGACGCTCTTCACCCCTGTCGTGATCATCAGTTCGACCACCTCCATGGTGTCGGCGTCCTCCGCCACGGTGCGGACGTGCGGCGTCATGACCTCCTCGACGAGCGCGGGCGGCCTGCTGGTGGGCGGCGCCTCGGGACGCAGGAAGGCCCGCGGGTTGGCCCCGTACTCGCCGCGCAGCAGGTCCATCTCGCTGACGATCCCGACCATCCGCCCGTTCTCGTCCACGACCGGCGCGGCCGTGATGTCCTTCTCGTACAGCAGGCGGACGGCCTGCTTGATCGTCCACGTGCGCGGGACCGTCACCACCGGCGTCGTCATGATCTCGTGGACCAGCATCGTGACCCCCTCCTACCCGGGCGGCGCGAGGGCGAGCGTGCCGCCGGGCGCCGGGACGACCCGGGTGCCGAAATCCCGGCAGGCGTGGTCGAGTGTCGCCCGCAGCCACTCGCGGTCGTCGCCGCGCGCGTGCCGCAGCCGCAGCCGCACGGCCCGCATCGGCGCCATCCGCAGCTCCAGCAGCCGCCCCGAGGCCGCTTCGGCCGTCGCGAAGTACATCAGCCGCAGGTCGTCGCGGTATGCCTCATATCCGGAGATGCCCTCGTAGTCGTTGATGAAGTCCCCGCAGCCGTAGATGATCAGCCGGTCCCGATGCACCTCGATCGGGCGGGGATGGTGCGAGGAGTGGCCGTGGACGAGATCGACGCCGCCGTCGACCAGCGCGTGCGCGAACTCGACCTGGTCGTCCTCGACCTCGTAGCCCCAGTTGGAACCCCAATGGATGGAGACGACCGCGATGTCCCCCGGCCGCTTGACCTCCCGGACCCGAGCGACCATATCCGCCGCGGCGTCGCGGGTCGCCCCGGGCAGGAAGGCCACCCCGGGCCGGCCGGGGGCGGCCGCCCATCCGGCGGGGACGCCGCTGGACGGCATCGCGACCGCGAACACCAGGACCCGCCCGCCGCCCGGGAGCGGCACGATCGCGGGCCGCCGGGCCTCGTCCTCGTCCCGTCCCGCGCCCGCCTGGTCGAGCCCCGCCTCCTCCAGCACGTCCAGCGTCTCGACGAGCCCGCGTACGCCGAAGTCGAGCACGTGGTTGTTGGCCAGCACGCACACGTCGGGCCGGGCCACGGCCAGGGCGGGGATGTTGGCCGGGTTCATCCGATAGTGGATCTGCTTGCCCGGGGCGAAGTCGCCGCTGCGGGTGATGCTCGTCTCCAGGTTGAGCACGCGTACGTCGGGGGCGACCTCGTCGAGCACCTCCAGGGCGTCGCCCCAGGGCCAGGAGTAGCCGCCCTCCCGCGGGACCGGGCCGTTGACCGCCTCCGCCAGCCCGACGTACACCCGGGCGTCCCGGACGTACGGCTCTTGGAGCACGGGATCGCCGGGGTGCGGAAGGATCTGGTCGATGCCGCGGCCCAGCATGACGTCACCGCACAGGAACAGCGTCACCGGGTCCCCCGCCGCCGACCGCATGGCACCCCTCCTCCGGCACGGGCTCAACGGGGCGGAGCAGCCCAGTGGCCGTGCGCGTCGATGGACGTCGCACTTCCATCCTTCCCCCTGACCGCCAGGAGGCACCGGGAGGCACCGGGCGGCATGGCCGCGAGCGGGGCGCTCAGGTCACGCGGCAGAGGATCTCGCCGTGCAGGACGCTGAACCAGGCGTCCTCGCTCGCGGCCCACTCCCGCCAGCCGTCGGCGATCCGCCGCAGCTCGTCCCGCGTCGCGTGGCCGCTCTCGACCGCACGGTCGGCGTACGACGACTGGACCGTGCGCTCGGCCCACAGCCCGCCCCACCACTCCCGTTCCTGCGGGGTGGCGTAGCACCAGGTGGACGACGACGAGGTGATGTCGGTGAATCCGGCCTCCCTGGCCCAGACGTGCAGGCGGCGGCCGGCGTCGGGCTCGCCGCCGTTGGCGCGGGCCACCCGGCGGTAGAGGTCCAGCCAGTCGTCCATGGCCGGGATCTGCGGATACCAGACGAAGCCGGCGAAGTCGGAGTCGCGCACCGCGACGATCCCGCCCGGCTTGGTCACCCGCCGCATCTCGCGCAGCGCGCCCACCGGGTCGCCGACATGCTGGAGCACCTGGTGGGCGTGCACCACGCAGAAGGAGGCGTCGGGGTAGTCGAGCGCGTGCACGTCGCCGGTCGTGAAGCTCACGTTGCCCAGCCCGCGGCCCTCCGCCTCGCGGCGGGCCTGCTCCAGGATCTCGGGCCCGGTGTCGAGGCCGATCACCTCGCCCTCCGGCACCAGCCCGGCCAGGTCCGCGGTGATCGTGCCCGGGCCGCAGCCGACGTCCAGGATCCGCATGTGGGGCTTCAGCACGCCCAGCAGGTACGCCGCCGAGTTGGCGGCCGTACGCCAGCGGTGGGAGCGCAGGACGGACTCGTGAAAGCCGTGGGTGTAAACGGCCGTTTCGTGTGCCATGTGGACACCCTTCCATATGTCTCGCTATTTGAGCAATTACATCTCATATTCAGAGACAGACAGCCGCCTGCGCAGGCGGCGCAATGGCGCCGAGGACGTCGGCACCCGATCGGCGGGCAGGCCGAAGCGGACACCGCGGAAGGCCGAGGCGCGCGAGCCGAAGAAGGTGCTGCGCGGCTATCCGGCCCCGCTCGACGGTTGATTCCCCGGCCCGAGCGCGGGCATGGTGATCGGATGACCAGCGATGAGGTGCGCGACGGAGTCACGCTGACCAACCTCGACCAGCCGCTCTTCGACGACGCGGGCGCGACCAAACGCGACCTTGTCGACTACCTGGACGCCGTCCGCGACCGCATCATCCCGGTGCTGCGCGACCGGCCGCTGTCGGTGGTGCGGGTGCGGCAGGGCCAGGCGCCGTTCATGCAGAAGAACGTGCCCTCCTACGCCCCGGACTTCGTGCGTACGGTCACCGTCTGGGCCGAGTCGTCGCAGCGGCGGGTGTCGTACGCGCTGTGCGACGACCGGCGCACCCTGCTGTGGCTCGCCAACCAGAGAGCGGTGGAGTATCACCCGGCCCTCGTCCGGGCCGGCGAGTGGGACCGTCCCACCCATCTCGTGCTCGACATCGACCCGCCGTCGGCCGAGGCGTTCCCGCAGGCCGTCGCCGCCGCCCGCCTGGTCGGCCGGGCGCTGGCCGACGCCGGCCTGTCGGGCGCGGTCAAGACCAGCGGCGCCAAGGGCCTGCACGTGTTCGTGCCGCTGGAGGCGCACGCGACCGTGGACGTCGCCGCGGCCACCCGCGCGCTCGGCGTACGCGCCGAGCGTCTCGACCCGGCCCTCGCCACGACGGCGTTCATCCGCGAGGACCGTGGAGACAAGGTGTTCATCGACTCGACCCGATCCGGCGGGGCGACCGTGGTGGCGGCCTACAGCCCGCGCGTACGGCCCGGCGTCCCCGTGTCGTTCCCGGTGGCATGGGACGACCTGGACCGGATCGCCCCCGGCGACTTCACCGTCCACACGGCAGCCGGGCTGCTGCGGGACGACGACCCCTGGGCCGCGCTCATGCCGGAGCCCCAGCGGCTGCCCCGCGACCTGATCGAGGAGGGCCACACGATCCCGGTCGCCCGCGTGCAGGCCATGCACGAGGGCAAGCGCCGCGCCCGCGCCCGGCGCTCGTGAGCGATTGGCGACAGCGTGTTGCTATAGTTCGCGACATGTCGTCGCAAACATCGCGCCAGAGCTGGATACCCCTCATCGTGCTCGCCACGGGCGTGTCGATGGTCGTCATCGACGCCACGATCGTGAACGTCGCGGTGCCCGCGATCATCTCCGACCTGGGCCTCGGCGCCACCGACGTGGAGTGGGTCAACTCGATCTACTCGCTGATGTTCGCGGCGCTGCTCATCCCCTTCGGCCGGGCGGGCGACCGCTATGGCAGGCGCCGCCTGTTCGCCCTGGGGGTCGCGGTCTTCCTGCTGGCGAGCGTGCTGGCGGCGATGTCGGTTAACGGGCCCATGCTCATCGGCGTACGGGCCGTGCAGGGCGTGGGGGCGGCGATGGCCGTGCCGATGACCCTCGCGATCATCAACCGCGTCTACGTCGGCCGTCAGCGGGTGATCGCCTTCGCGGTCTGGGGCTCCATCATCGGCGGCATGGCCGCCGTCGGCCCGCTGGCGGGAGGCTGGCTCGTCACCGAATACGGCTGGCGGGCCGCGTTCTGGATCAATCTGCCCATCGCCGCGCTGCTCCTGCTCGGCTCGCTGCGGGTGCCCGAGTCGCGGGACGGCCACGCGACGGGCGGTGACCTGCTCGGGCTCGTCCTCGCCGTGCTCGGCACGACCGGCGTCGTCTTCGCCCTGATCGAGGGCCAGAAGTACGGCTGGTGGGAGCCGCGCCGGATCGCGGACGTGTTCGGCCTGCGGTTCGAGAGCGTCTCCCCCGTGCCGTTCGCCTTCGGCGTCGGCATCGTCGCGCTGGTCGCTCTGGTGGTGCGCGAACGGCGGCGCGGGCGCGCCGGCCTGGCGGTGCTCGTCGACCTGACCCTGTTCGAGCTGCCGAGTTTCCGCTACGGCGCGATGGCGGCGGTGATCGTGGCGCTCGGCGAGTTCGGCATGATCCTCGTGCTGCCGCTCTTCCTGCAGTCCGCGCTCGGCTACACCGCCTTCCGGGCAGGCCTCGTCATCGCCGCGCTGGCCCTCGGCACCTTCCTGGCGGGCGGGATGGTCCCCCCGCTGTCGAAGAGGTGGTCGCCGCGGACCATCGTGCGGATCGGCCTCGCCCTGGAGGCCGTCGGCGCGGCCGGGATCGGCCTGTCCCTCTCGGCGGACATGGGCGCCTGGCGGCCCGTGCCGTGGCTGCTCGTCTACGGCGCGGGCATCGGCTTCGCGACCGCGCAGCTCACCGGCGTCCTCATGGCCGACGTGCCCGCGCGGCTGTCCGGCGGCGCGTCCGCGCTGCAGAGCACGGTCCGCCAGCTCGGCGCGGCGCTGGGCGTCGCGATCCTCGGCGGGGTGCTGGTGTCCGGGCTCGGCTCGGCCGTCGAACGCGGGCTCGCCGACCGGCCCGAACAGGTGCGCACGAGCGCGGCGCGCGCGGTCGAGGAAAGCGCCGGCGCCGCCATTCCCGCGCTCCGCGACCCGGTGATCCACGCGGTGGCGGTCGACGCCGCCGCCGAGTCGACCCGCAGGGTCACGTTCATCACGGCGCTGGCGCTGCTCGCCGGGGTCGGCGTCACCCTCCTGCTCCCCCGCACGCCGGTCGCGAAGGACGAGTCGCCGGAGCCGGTCGCCGCGGGCGGGCCGGATACTGGAGGTCGCGACCTGGACATGTAGCGACCCTGGAGGGGGTAATGCCGAGGATCAGCGCGGCGACCGTCGCGGATCACCGGGCCAACCAGCACGCCGCCCTGCTGGAGGCGGCGCGGGAGATCCTGGTCTCCGAGGGCGTGCACGCGCTCACCCCGGCGGCCGTCGGCGCCCGCATCGGCCTCGCCCGCTCCAGCGTCTACCGCTACTTCTCCTCCACCGCCGACATCCTGGCCCAGCTCGTAGAGGACGCCTTTCCCCGCTGGTCGGCCCGCCTGCGCGCCGCCATCGCCCCCACCGGTCCGGACGCCTCCCTGCCCGCCAGGATCCGCGCGTACGGCAGGGCCGCGCTCGACTTCGTCGGCAGCCCCGACTACGCGCTGATCCCCGCGTTGCAGGCGATCGGGCTGCCGGGCGAGTGCCGGGTGCGGGTGGACGAGCTGCACGGCGAGCTGATCGCACCCCTCGCCGACGCGCTACGCGAGGCCGGGACCGACCACCCGGCGCTGCGGGCCGAGCTGGCGTGGGGCGTGCTGCGGGCGGGCGCCCGCCGCCTCATGCCCGACGCGGCACACCACCGGGAGCCGGCGGCCCACGACCCGCAGCTCGCTGCGGCGCACGACCCGGATCCGGCGGCTCACAGCCTGGAGTCCGCGGCTCACGAGCAGGAGCCCACGGCGGCGGACGCGGGCCCGGACGACATCATCGAGATCACCCTCGACGTGCTCACCCGCGCCCTGCGCTGACCCCCGCCGACCGGCGGACACGACACCGGCCGGCTCACGAGCCGGCCGGAGCGCGGGCCGGTTGACCCACGAGATGGTCGATGCGCGCGGGCGGCGTCTAATCGAGCAGTGCGTGAGCCGGCCGACGCGCGAAGGCGGCGTCAGGCCGCTCGTGGCGTCAACCTGCACCGTTTCCCTGCTGCCGCACCCACCCGCCGTTCCCCGCCGCCGTGTGGCGCATTCATGACATCACCTAGCATCCGCTCTGTACTGCCGTTTTCTGGACGGCCGTCCTCATATGACATCACTATGATGCCGCGTGACGTCATTAACGATTGACGTGACGTCATAATGGCGTCATAGTTGGGTCATGGATCTGATGCCGTACGTCGAGAACCTCCGCCGTCAGCTCACCGTGGCCGCCGAAGCGGGCGGTCCCGATGCTCGCGAGCTCGCCGAACGCCTCACGAGCGCTCTCGAATCCGCGACCAGGCTCACCCTGCTGGAGGCGTTGTCGGCGGCGGCGGACGAGATCACCCGAGATCTCGCCCCGGGTTCGGTCGACGTGCGGCTCCGCGGTGGCGACCCGGCGTTCGTGGTGACGCCACCGCACTCGGAACCGTCGCCGGAGGACGCTGACGCCGTGACGGAGACCGCGCCGCCGACGGCGGCAGAGGCCACCCCGCCCGCCGCGCAGCCGTACGGCGAGGAGGGCGGCACCGCGCGGGTGACCCTGCGCCTGCCCGAGCACCTCAAGGTGCGGGTCGAAGAGGCGGCCGCCCGGCAGGGCGTCTCGGTCAACGCCTGGCTGGTCCGCGCCGTCTCCGCCGCGTTCGAGCCGGGCGCCGGGAGTGCTCCCGCCGGCCGCCCGCAGCAGCCCCGGAGCGGGCGCAGCTACACCGGCTGGGTGCGCTAGCGGCGCCCCCGGTCTCGTCACCCCGCCACCACTCTTCGCCCGGCCCCGAGGCCGGGATGTTCCACCGGACCCATGAGGAGGGCTCCGCCATGCCCGCTTTCGACACCCCCGAGCCGATCACCGCCGACATCCAGATCTACCTCGGCCAGGTCCGCGTCCACGCGAGCGACCGCGCCGACACCGTGGTGGAGGTGCGCCCCAGCGACCCCTCCAGCGAGGCGAGCGTGCAGGTCGCCGAGCGGATCATCGTCGAGTTCTCCGGCGGACGGCTGCTGGTCAAGGACCCCAAGCCGAAGGCCCTGCGATATCTGCTGCCGTGGCGCGGCTCCATCGATGTGACCATCGAGCTGCCGGCCGGCTCCCGCGTCGAGACCCAGGGCGCCATGGGGCTCGTCGCCACCGGCCCGCTCGGCCAGGCCGTCCTGCACAGCTCGTACGGCGACCTGCGCCTGGACGAGACCGGCCCGCTGGAGATCAGGGCGTCGTACGGCGACGTCTCGGTCGACCGGGTGATCGGCCCCGCCGAGGTGACCACGTCCACCGGGGCGATCCGGATCGAGACCATCGACGGCCCCGGCACGCTGCGAACCTCCACCGGCGGCATCGCCATCGGCGAGGCGACCGGTGCGCTGCAGCTGAAGACCGCCCACGGCGACATCGCCGTCGACCGCGCGGTGGCCGACCTCACCGCCAAGACCGCACACGGCGGCATCCGGGTGCACGCGGTGGCGAGCGGCACCATCCACCTGGAGACCGGCTACGGCAAGATCGGCGTCGGCATCGCCGAGGGCACGTCCGCGTGGCTCGACGTGCACTCCAAGAACGGCGTGGTGCGCAACACCCTCGACCCCGCCGAAGGCCCCGGGACCACCGACAGGGTCGCCGAGGTGCACGCGAACACCAACTGGGGCGACATCGACATCCACCGGTCCTGACCTCCGCACACCCAGCAAGGAGACCCCCTATGAGCGACGCGATCACGGCCGAAGGACTGGTCAAGAGATACGGCGAGGTGACCGCTCTCGACGGGCTGAGCTTCGCCGTCCCGCAGGGGACGGTCCTCGCCCTGCTCGGCCCGAACGGCGCCGGCAAGACCACGACGGTGCGGGTCCTGACCACGCTGCTGCGGCCCGACGGCGGCCGCGCCACCGTCGCCGGATGCGATGTCGTCGGCGACGCCCGGCGGCTGCGCTCGTCCATCGGGCTGTCCGGCCAGTACGCCGCCGTCGACGAACACCTCACCGGCGCCGAGAACCTGGAGATGATCGGACGGCTCTACCACCTGGGCGCACGGCACAGCAAGGCCCGCGCCCGTGAGCTGCTCGAACGCTTCGACCTCACCGAGGCGGCGGACCGTCCGGTGAAGGGCTACTCGGGCGGCATGCGCCGCCGCATCGACCTCGCGGGCGCCCTGGTCGCCGACCCGCCGGTGCTGTTCCTCGACGAGCCCACCACGGGCCTGGACCCCCGCGCCCGGGCCGCGCTGTGGGACACCATCTCCGAACTCGTCGCGGGCGGCAGCACGCTGCTGCTCACCACGCAGTACATGGAGGAGGCCGACCGCCTGGCCGACCAGATCATGGTGGTCGACCACGGCCGCGCCATCGCCCGCGGCACCGCCGACGAGCTCAAGGACCAGGTCGGCGGCAGCCGCATCGAGCTGACCGTGACCGACGCCGCCGAGCTGGAGACCGCCCGGCAGACCCTCGCCCGGTTCGCCGCGGGCGACGTGCGGACCGTGCCGGAATCGCTCCAGGTCACCGTATCGGTCACCGACGGAGTCGAGTCGCTGCGCCGGGTCCTCGACCTGCTCGCCGACGCCGGGGTCCGGGTGCGCGACGCCGGACTGCGGCGGCCCACCCTCGACGACGTCTACCTCACGCTGACCGGGCACCAGGCGTCCGGCACCGACTCCGAGGCCCGGGAGGCCGCTCGATGAACGCGCTCACCATGCCCATCGCCGACGGCTGGACCATCGCCAGGCGCAACACCCTCAAGATCAGGCGATCGCCCGACCTGCTCGGCTCCGCGATCATGTTCCCGATCGTGTTCGTGCTGATGTTCGCCTACGTCTTCGGCAGCGTCATCCACGTCCCGGGGATGTCCTATCGAGAGTTCCTGATCCCCGGCATCTTCGTCCAGGCCGTGCTCGTGAGCGCGCAGGTCACGGGCTACACGCTGACCCTGGACCTGCAGAAGGGGATCTTCGACCGGTTCCGCTCGCTGCCCATGGCCCCGTCCGGGGTGCTGATCGGCCAGACCGTCAGCGACCTGCTGATGAACCTCGCCAGCCTGGTCGTCATGGCGGTGATGGGACTGATCGTCGGCTGGCGGGTGCACTCCTCGCCGCACGAGGTCGTTCTCGGCTTCGGGCTGCTGCTGCTGTTCGCCTACGCGTTCTCCTGGTTCACCGCGACCGTCGCGCTGGCCCTGCGCACCCCGGAGAGCTTCAACAACGTCGCCACCACGCTCTCCTTTCCGCTGATGTTCATCTCCAACGCCTTCCTCGACAGCTCCGCGCTGCCCACGCCGCTCCGCGTCGTCGCCGAGTGGAACCCTGTCTCGACCATCACGCAGGGCGCGCGCGAGCTCTTCGGCAACACCAGCGCCGCGATGAAGACCGCGGACGCCTGGCCCCTGCAGCACGCCGTCCCGGCGTCGCTGCTGTGGATCGCCGTCATGCTGGTCGTGTTCGTCCCGCTGGCGACCCGGCTCTACAAGAAGGCGGTCAGCGCCTGACCACGCACGCCGCCGCGACAGCCCGCCACCGGAACCAGTGGCGGGCTTCCGCGAGCCGCCCCGTCGTACGGCCTGCTCGTCCGGCCGCCCCCGCAGCGCGATGCGGGATGCCCGCTGCCGGCTATGCGACGCGCGGTGCGTGGGTGCCCGGCGCAGGATGCGGGGCGCAGGATGCGGTGCGCGCGGTGCGCGATGCTGGTGCGGGATGCCCGCTGCGCGGCGCGCGGTGCCCAGAACCGGGCACCGGGGCAGAGCACAGGGCGCCGGGGCAGGACACAGGGCGCCGGGGCAGAGCACAAGGCGCCGGGGCAGGACACAGGGCGCCGGGGCAGAGCACAAGGCGCCGGGGCAGGACACAGGGCGCCGGGGCAGAGCACAGGGCGCCGGGGTCAGGGCTTGCGGCCGACGGCTCCGAGAATGCCGGAGTTGCCCGGGTCCGTCGGCACCTCCCAGGGGACGTCGGGACGCCACGCCTGCACGGGGACCACGCCGGGCTCCAGGATCTTGAGCCCGTCGAAGAACGACGTGATCTGCCCGAGCGACCGGCCCGCCAGCCCGCCGGAGGACGTGGCCGAGTAGACCTGCTTGCTCGCCTCCACGACCTCCTCCTCGATGTCGCCCTTGTAGATGTGCGACAGCACGAGGTGGCCGCCCGGGATCAGCCGTTCGCGCACCTCCGCCACGATGCGGGCGGCGGTCTCGTCCTCGGTCACGAAGTGCAACACCGAGACCAGGAGGACGGCGAACGGGCGGGTGAAGTCGATGTGGGCCCGCACCGCCGGGTCGTCGAAGATGGCGCCGGGATCATGCAGGTCGCCGTTCATGACCATCGTGTCCGGGTTGTCGGCCAGCAGCGCCCGCGCGTGGACGAGGACGACGGGGTCGTTGTCCACGTAGACGACGCGCGATCCCGGGGCGTGCCGCTGCGCGACCTGGTGGACGTTCTCCTGCGTGGGCAGCCCGGCGCCGATGTCGATGAACTGGGTGATCCCCGACTCGGCCAGGTGCCGTACGGCACGGCCGAGGAAGCCGCGGTTCTCCCGGGCGATCTCCCGCCCGTCGTTGCCCATCTGGCGGCCGATGGCGAGCATCTTCTCGGCGGCCTCCCGGTCGGCCGGGAAGTTGTCCTTTCCGCCCAGGTAGTAGTCGTACATCCGGGCGACGCTGGGCACGTTGGGATCGATGCCCGCGAGCGCCTGTCCGAAGTCGTCCATACGTCGCTCCTCGCTGGTGGGACCGCTCCCACGGATTCCGTACGATGATGATCATCTCCCGAGATTGGCTCACGGGCAACGGGGGCGGTGGTCAGAACGAGGCTGACCGGCGCCCTGATGATCTGGCGGCGAGAACGACGGGCGTGTGAAAACGGATTAATGCGGGCGACATTCCACGGACGGTGACCATGTAACAACGCCCGGTCAGACTTCGGAGTATGAGCGAACCGAGAAATGCCGCCGACGGGGGCGGTCACGCGTCTCCCGGCCCGCATCACCAGCACCCGCAGCACCGGCGGTCCTGGCGGCGGGAGATCGCGGAACTGGCCGCGCTCTTCCTCGCCGTCGGCCTCGCCCACGTGCTGACCACCCTGCTCGGCCACCGCGACCCCGGCCCGGTGATCCTCGTCGGCCTCGGCCTGGCGCTGATCCTCGGCTCGGCCGTGCACCGGCGGCTGTCGGCCCCGGGAGGCGTACGGCTACGCGCACGGGCCGGAGCGGAGCAGTCCACGAGCCTGTGGCGGGTGCGCGCCAGGGTCGCCGAACGGCCCGGCCGCCTCGCCGCGCTCGCCGGGGCGTTCGCCCGGCTGCACTGCAACATCCTCGCCCTGCAGATCGCGCCCGCCGGAAGCGCGTCGATGCTGCCGGGAGGCTGCGACGCCCTGGACGAGTTCATCGTCGAGGCCCCCGCCTCGCTGACGCCCCACGACTTGTGGCAGGCGGTCGACCGGGCCGGCGGGGCGGACGCCGTGATCGTCCCCGCCCAGGTCAGGGACCTCATCGACCCCGGCATCCAGGCGCTGCTGCTGGGCCGCCGCGTACGCGACGACCCGGGCGAGCTGGTCGCGGCCATGACCGAACTGCTGCGGACGGCCGACATCGGCATGCACGGCCCCGGCGAGCCGGTCCCCGCGGAGGAACCGACCGTGATGACCATTCCCGTGCCCACCGGGGGCGTATTGGTGGCGCGGCGGCCGGACCTGCCGTTCACGCCGACCGAGGCGGCGCGGGCCGCCGCGCTGGCCGCGGCCGCCCGGCACCGTCAGTGGGCGGACGAGTGAGTCCCCGTACGAGTCGGCTCGCACGGAGTCGGCCCGGCCCCGGAGTCGGCCCGGCCCCGGAGTCGGCCCGGCCCCGGAGTCGGCCCGGCCCCGGAGTCGCCCCTGGACGGGTCGGCTCCCCCGGAGAAGTGAGCTCGGCCCGGACGACTCGGTCCGGCCCTGGACGAGACGACTCCGGAGAAGTGAGCCCGGCCCGGACACGTCCGCTCGGTCCGGACGGGTGTGCCGGTCCTCAGCCCGCCACGTCGAGGCGGCTGAGCTCCTCCGACGACAGCTCCAGGTCCACGGCCTTGACCGAGTCGAGGATCGTCTCCGGCCGCGAGGAGCCGGGGATCGGGATGACCACCGGCGCCTTGGCCAGCATCCAGGCCAGGCACACCTGGTAGGGGCTCACGTTGCGTTCCCGCGCCACCTCCGCGAACGGCGCGAAGCGCGAGCCCAGCTCGCCCGCCTTGGTGATGCCGCCGAACGGGCTCCACGGCAGGAACGCGATTTCGAGCTCCGCGCACAGCTCCAGCTCCGGCTCGCTGGAGCGGAAGGCCGGGGAGAACTGGTTCTGCACGCTGACCAGACGGCCACCGAGGATGTCGTTGGCCTGGCGGATCTGGTCGGGGTCGGCGTTCGAGATGCCGGCGTAGCGGATCTTGCCCGCGTCCAGCAGGTCGCGGATCGCCCCGACCGAGTCCTCGTACGGCACCTGCGGGTCGGGCCGGTGGAACTGGTAGAGGCCGATCGCGTCGACGCCCAGCCGCTTGAGCGAGGCGTCGCACGCCTGCTTGAGGTAGTCGGGCGAGCCGTTCTGCGTCCAGGTGCCGTCGCCGGGGCGCAGATGCCCGCCCTTGGTGGCGACCAGCACGTCCGAGGTGTCGCCGCCGTAGCTCGCCAGAGCCTTGGCGATCAACGTCTCGTTGTGGCCCACCTCGTTCGCGTGCAGGTGATAGGCGTCGGCCGTGTCGATGAGCGTCACCCCGGCGTCCAGTGCCGCGTGGATGGTCGCGATGGAGCGCTGCTCGTCGGGCCGCCCCTCGATGGACATCGGCATGCCCCCGAGACCGATCGCGCCGACCTGCACGTCGCCGATGCGGCGAGTCCGCATAAGAAGATCCCCCTTCGAATGGCACAGATCAGAGTTCTGTGTCCTATCCTGCGGATTCGGCATTAAGCCGTCCAACAGAAGATTCCGATCGCATTGAGCAGCGTGGGTGATAAGCGGTGGAGTTACGGCAGCTCAGATACTTCGTGGCGGTCGCCGAGGAGAGCCACTTCACACGGGCGGCCGATCGTCTGCGCATCGCGCAGTCCGGTCTGTCGGCCTCCATCCGCGCGCTCGAACGGGAGCTGGGCGCCGACCTGTTCCGCCGCAGCACCCGGCAGGTGCGGCTCACGCCCGAGGGCAGGGCGCTGCTGGTGGAGGCCAGGCGGGCGCTCGCCGCGAGCGACGCGGCACGTGAGGCCGTCGCCGCCGTCCAGGGGCTGCTGCGCGGATCGCTGTCCATCGGCTCGCTGCAGTGCCTGCACGCGGTGGACCTGCCGGCCGTGCTCGCCGGGTTCGTGCAGTCGCATCCCGGTCTCGACATCCGGCTGCGCCACGGCGGCTCGGGCGAGCTGGTCGAGCAGGTGCGCGAGGGCCGCCTCGACCTCGCCCTGGTGTCCCGCCCGGCGCACGAGCCCGACGACCTCGTGGTGGCCCCTCTCTCGTCCGAGCCGCTCGTGCTGGCCTGCGCGCCGGGGCACCTGCTGGCCGCGTCCGGGAAGGTGCGGCTGGAGGCGCTGCGGGGCGAGCGGTTCGTGGACTTCCCGCCCGACTGGGGCACCCGTACGCGGGCCGACGAGGCGCTCGCCTCCGCCGGCGTCGAGCGCCACGTGGCCCTGGAGGTCACCGACGTCCACTCCCTGCTGGATCTCGTGGGCAACGGCCTCGGCGTCGCCCTGGTCCCCCGGTCGTTCTCCCTCAAGACCACCCGCGTGCGCTTCCTGGAACTCGCCGATCCCGTTCCGATGTGGGAGACCGTGGCGGTGAGCGGAGCGCCCGGCGGCGCCGCGGGGGCGGCATTGCTCGAGGAGATCTACCACGCCTCACGTTGACTTTTGCGTCAAAAATCACCCAAATTGGTATATAACACCTCTTAAGCCTTCGGGGTTCGGCCCCAAGGCTCCTCCCGAACGGCCGACGACCACGAAGGCGACTCCCATGAGCGTGCACGTCCACGTCCGCCTCAACGACGGTTACGCAGTCACCGAGGACGGTCAGCTACTGGAGCGGACAAGCTGCCACTGCGGCGCCTCCTGGGAGACCTTCTTCCAGGTCGACGAGGGCGAGCCCGAGAACATCTGACCCCTGACCATGCTCACCGCCCGGCGCGGGCGATGATCTCCAGCAACGCGCGGTGCGTCTCCCGGTCGGCCGCCACGACGAGCCCGCCCGCACCGGTGTGCAGCGGCTCGCCGTGGATGCCGGTCACCACGCAACCGGCGGCCTGGCACAGCGCGATCCCGCCCGCGAAGTGCACGCTGTCGCGCAGGTGGCCGTCGGTGACGTACGCGGCGCGCCGGCCGGCGGCGACCCACGCCACCGCCAGAGTGGTGGAGACGACCCGCGGGCGGAAGCGCTCGGCGAACCCCGGGTCGGCGAGGAGCGCGGCGGCCCGGAAGGCCGGCGCGTTCGGGAACGGCGGGTCGAGGTTGACGTCCACCAGCCGCGACTCGGCCGACGGCACGAGCCGCTCATCCCCGGTGCCCTGAGCCTCCCTGACCTCCCCAGCGCCTCCGGTATCCGCGCCGTCGCCACCGTCCCGGGCGCCCCTCGCGACCTCGCCATCTCCGCCATCCCAAGCGCCGTCGGCGTCCTTGACGCCCCGGGCGCCCCTCGGGTCCTGGGCGTCGCGGGTGTCTCCGGCGTCGCGGCGGACGTACGCGTGCGCGCCGTCCGTCCAGAACACCTCGCCGGCGAAGGGGTCGGCGCAGGCCGCCGCCGTGACGGCGGAGCCCGTCCGCAGGGCGACGTTCACCGCGACGAGCATGGTGCGCGCGGCGTAGTTCAACGTGCCGCACAGGGGATCGACCAGCCACTCGCGCTCCGCGCCGTCCCGCCCGGTGCGGCCGCTCTCCTCGCCCGTCACGGCGTCGTCCGGGCGAGCCGCGCGGATGACGCCGAGGATGGCCTTCTCCGCTTCGATGTCGGCGACCGTGGCGAAGTCGTCCGCCGATTTCGCGAAGCGCGTCAGCGACGTCCCCCACATGGCGCGCACGACGGCGGCTCCGGCTCGCGCCGCCGCCAGGGCCAGCTCCTCGTCTGTGATCGGCACGAGGACAGGACTACCACTCCCGGCACCGGCCTGCGGCACGGGCGGCGTCTCACCGACCACGCCTCTGGGACTCGGCGCCGCCGACCAGCGCCGTCACACGGCAGGGCCGCCTCTCACCAGTCACGACCGTAGGCTGGGCGTCATCGTCCATGGCTCCGCCTATGGGCTCCTTCTCGGCCTTGGGACGCGTCTACCCGAATCTCGGCTCGCGACGGGCGGCATTCGTCAGACGCGCCCTCACTGGGCGGGGATCTCCCCAAGGCGAATGGTTCTCACTAGGCTGATCCAGAAGTTTCCTCTGTTCTGGTGCTGGAGCCGCTCATGTCCCCCGCCTCGCCGGATGTCGCCCTCGCCCGCCGTCAGTCGCTCGCGGACCTGCTCCGGCGCTCCGCCCGGCGGCATCCCGCCCGGCTGGCCGTGGCGGACGCCGCCCAGGCGCGCACGTACGCGGAGCTCGACGAGGACGTGACGCGGGTGGCGGGCGCGTTGACCGCCCGGGGCGTACGTCCCGGGGACCGCGTGGCGGTGCTGTCGCGCAACAGCGTGGACTACGTGCGGACCATCTTCGGCGTGGCCCGCGCCGGGGCCGTTCTCGTGCCGGTCAACTTCATGCTGGGAGCCGACGAGATCGCCTACGTCCTGTCCCACTCCGGCGCGGTCGCGCTGATCGCGCAGGACGCACTGCTGCCGGTGGCGCGAGACGCGGCCAAGCAGGCCGACGGGCTGCGCCTGCGCATGGTCTACGGCACGCCGGACGAGGGCTGGGAGCCGTTCGACGCGCTGCTCGCCGAAGATGTGGCCGAGCCGGTCGTGCCGATCGGGCCCGACGACCCCGCGCAGATCCTCTACACCTCGGGCACGGAGTCGCGCCCGAAGGGCGCCGTGCTGTCCCACGCCGCGCTGATCGCCCAGTATGCGAGCTGCGTCATCGACGGCGGCATGACCCGCGACGACGTCGAACTGCACGCGATGCCGCTGTTCCACTGCGCCCAGCAGCACTGCTTCCTGGTGCCGGACATCCAGCTCGGCGCGTCCAGCCACATCCTTCCCGGGGCCGATCCGGCCGCCGTGCTGGAGGCGATCGAGCGCCACGGCGTGACCAAGTTCTTCGCGCCGCCCACGGTGTGGATCTCGCTGCTGCGCCACCCGGACTTCGACCGGCGCGACCTGTCCTCCCTGCGCAAGGGCTACTACGGCGCGGCGATCATGCCGGTCGAGGTGCTGCGGGAGATCGGCGAGCGGCTGCCGGACGTGCGCCTGTGGAACTTCTACGGCCAGACCGAGATGGCGCCGGTCGCGGTGATGCTCCAGCCGGAGGACCAGATCCGCAAGGCGGGCTCGGCCGGCCAGGCCGCGCTGAACGTCGAGACGCGGGTCGTGGACGCCGACGGCAACGACGTCCCTCCCGGGGAGATCGGGGAGATCGTGCACCGCAGCCCGCACGCGATCCTCGGCTACCTGGACGACCCCGAGAAGACCGCCGAGGCGTTCCGCGGCGGCTGGTTCCACTCGGGCGACCTCGGGGTGATGGACGAGGAGGGCTACCTCACGGTCGTCGACCGGATCAAGGACATGATCAAGACCGGCGGGGAGAACGTCGCCAGCCGCGAGGTCGAGGAGGTCGTCTACGAGCACCCGGCGGTCGCCGAGGTGGCCGTAGTCGGGGTCCGCCACCCGAGCTGGATCGAGGCGGTCGTCGCGATCGTGGTGACCAAGCCGGGCGTGACCGTCACCGAGGAGGAGCTGCGGGCCCACGTCCGGGCGCGGCTGGCCGCGTTCAAGGTGCCCAAGGCCGTCGCGTTCGTGGACGCGCTGCCGAAGAACCCGAGCGGCAAGATCCTCAAGCGTGAGCTCAGGGAGCGCCACGCCGCCCTCGCCGACCGCATCCCCGGCCTGCGGCTTCCGGGCGGTCAGGAAGGGTAGCCGTGACGGCCGTGGAGGCGGACGAAGCGGGCCAGCGTGAGCACCCGCAGCGGTTCGAGGCCGATGACCGTGCGCTCGAACAGCACGACCTCCTCCCGGCCGCCCGAACCGATGGGCTGCACCAGGCGTCCGCCGAGCCGCAACTGCTCCACCAGCGGCGTGGGGACCGTGGGAAAGGCGGCCGAGACGATGACGGCGTCGTACGGGGCGTGCTCGGGCACCCCCCTGCTGCCGTCGCCGACGAGCACCTGCGCGTTGCGTATGCCCTGCCGGGCGAGGTTTCGGCGCGCCGCGCGCACGAGGTCGGGCCACAACTCGACGCTGACCACGTCGGCGGCCATGCGGGCCAGCAGCGCGGTCTGGTAGCCGAGACCGGTGCCGACCTCCAGCACGTGCTCCCGGCCGGTGAGCGCGAGCCCCTCGATCATCGTGGCCGACAGCGATGGCTGGGTGGTCACCTGCCCGTGCGCGATGGGGATCGGCACGTCCTCGTACGCGTGGGCGGCGTATGCCGGGGGGACGAAACCGGCTCTCGGGGTCGAGCGCACGGCCTGGAGCAGGCGCTCGTCGCGCACGCCCACCGCCCGGACGGCCCGGACGAGGTCTTCGGGACAGGCGGTTGCGGTCACGTCCACCACGCTCACGTTCGGCGATGAGCCGCACCCTCCTCCGCGGCCCGCTCATCCCCGGTGATGCCCCCTCAGCCGCGCCGGAATCCGAGGGCACCAAGCACGCCCGGACGCCGACGACCGCGAACCGGACGCGACCGGCAACGCCATGCCCTCCCGGGCCGCGTCAGGCCGGCACGGCCCGCGCCTCGACGGCATCGGGGCCGTGTGCGGCCGATCCGGTCTCCCGGGCTCAGCCGGCGGTGAAGGTCACCTCCGCCGTGGGGACCGTCCCGGCGCGGCGGCCGGGGGCGCTCTGCCACTGCCAGTAGAGGTTCGTGTGCGCGATCACCTGCTCGGTGGACGGCGCGCCGTAGGCGGTGAGGTCCTCGGTGGTGTGCGCGTCGCCGACCAGCGTCACGTCGTATCCCCGGACGAACGCCCCGTGGAGGGTCGAGCGGATGCACGCGTCGGTCTGGGCGCCCGTGACGACGACACGGCCCACCCCGCGCTCGGCGAGCAGCGCCTCAAGGCCGGTGTCCTCGAACGAGTCGCCGTACCTCTTGTGGACGAGCGGCTCCTCGTCGCGGCGGACCAGCTCGGGCACATACTGCCAGTTGTCGCTGCCCTGCTGGAGATCGTGGTCGTTGGAGTGCTGCACCCAGATCACCGGCACGTCCTCGGCGCGTGCCTTGCCCACGAGGGTGTCGATGTTGGCGATCACCGTGTCGCGGTTGGGGGCGCCCGCCACCACGCCGTTCTGCACGTCGATGACCAGCAGCGCGGTGTTCGGGCGATCGGCAAGAGTCGTCATGGGGGTTCCCGTCTCGTCTCGGACCTCGTGCCTCCCACCCTAGAACCGGCCACCGACATTCCGCCCGCGTACAAAGCACCCCAAATTGGAGTGCTACATACCGATTTGCTAGCGTCGAAGGCGTGAGGTTGACGAAGTTCACGGACCTGGCCCTGCGCGTGACCATGCGCCTGGCCGTCCTGGAACCGGGGGCATCGCTCACCACCCGCCAGGTGGCAGACGCGATGCGCATCCCCTACAACCACACCGCCAAGGCCATCGCCCGCCTGCAGCACCTCGGCGTCGTGGAGGCCCGCCGGGGACGCGGGGGCGGCCTGGAGCTGACCGAGTTCGGCCACACGGCCTCGATCGGCTGGCTGGTCCGCGAACTGGAGGGAGAGGAGGAGGTCGTCACCTGCGAGGGGGAGACCCCCTGTCCGCTGCGGGCCGCCTGTAGCCTGCGCGGGGCGCTGCGTGCGGCGCAGCAGGCCTTCTACGCCTCCCTCGATCCCATCACGGTGGATCAGCTGGCCTCCTCCACGTCGAGGCCGGTGCTGCTCAGTCTCTCCTGACCTGCGTCAACGCAAAGAGCGTGCAGATTCATGGCGTTAAATTTGCATCTGTCATACCAATTTGGAGGATGTCATGCTCTCCCCGGAGTCGGCCGCGACCGTCCGCGCCACCCTGCCCGTGATCGCGGGCGCGATCCAGGACATCACCGCCCGTTTCTACGACACGATGTTCGCCGACAACCCCGAGCTGCTGCGCGACCTGTTCAACCGCGGCAACCAGGCCAACGGCGAGCAGCGCGTCGCGCTGGCGGGCTCGATCGCCGCGTTCGCGTCCGCGCTGGTGGAGCATCCCGGAGAGCCGCCCCGCACGATGCTGTCGAGGATCGCCAACAAGCACGCCTCCCTCGGCGTCACCGAGGAGCAGTACGCCGTGGTGCACAAGTACCTGTTCGGCGCGATCGTCGGGGTGCTGGGCGACACCGTGACGCCCGAGGTCGCGCAGGCCTGGGACGAGGTCTACTGGCTCATGGCCGAGACGCTGATCGGTCTGGAGCGCGGTCTCTACCGCGAGGCGGGCCGGGGCTGGACCCGCGCCACGGTGGTCGAGCGGCGCGACGAGACGGCCGACGCGGCCTCCTTCGTCCTGCGCCCCGACCTGCCCATGTCCTTCCGGCCGGGCCAGTACGTCAGCGTCCGGGTGACGCTGCCCGACGGCGCGCGGCAGATCCGGCAGTACAGCCTGTCGAGCGCCCCGGAGCGCGGCGACTGGCGGATCACGGTCAAGCGGGTGCGCGGCGAGGGCACGCCCGAGGGCGAGGTCTCCTCCTGGCTGCACGAACACATCCGGGCCGGTGACGTGCTCTCGGTCTCCGCGCCCTTCGGCGACCTGACCCTGCCCGAGGGCGACGGCCCGCTGCTGCTCGCCTCGGCCGGGATCGGGGTCACGCCCATCCTGGCGATGCTCGACCACCTGGCCGCCACCGGGTCGGAGCGGCGGGTGCTGGTCGTGCACGCCGACCGCTCGCCGGACGCGCACGTCCACCGCGAGGAGCTCGCGGAGCTGGTCGCGGCCCTGCCCGGCGCCACCCTCCACCGGTGGTACGAGGAGCTGCCGGACGGCCACGTGGGCGACCCGGCGGTCGCGGCGGGACTGGCCGACCTTTCGGCGGTCGAGCTGCCCGGCGACGTCGTCGCCTGCCTGTGCGGGCCGCTGCCGTTCATGCGGGCCGTACGCGCGCAGCTGGTCGAGCGGGGCGTGCCCGCCTCCCGCATCCACTACGAGGTGTTCGGCCCCGACCTGTGGATCGCGGCCGCGTGACCCCGGCGGCCCGCCGCCCGGCCGCGGCGGGCCCTCTCACCGGCCCTCGCACCAGGCCCTCGCACCGGACCTTCGCACCGTACCTTCGCACTGGGCCCTCGCACCGGGCCCTATCGGGAGCGCAGCAGGCCGACGCCGGCGTAGCCGTCCACGCCCGGGATCCTCGGCAGCTTCGGCTCGTCGGGCTCGGGCCGCCACTCCTCGGTCAGGACCAGGCCCGGCTCCGCCAGGTCGAACCCGTCGAAGAACCGCAGCAGTTCGGCGTGGGTGCGCGGGGTGACCGCACCGGCGGAGGTGTTCTTGTACAGCTCGCGTCCCTCGCGGATCTTCTCCTCGTCGAGGTCCCCGTACGACAGGTGGCTGATGGCCATCGCACTGCCGGGGGCGAGCCGGTCGCGGAGCGTGGCGACGATGCGCTCGGCGTCGTCGTTGTCCGGGACGAAGTGCAGCACGGCCACCATGAGCAGGCCCACCGGCCGGCCGAAGTCGATGTGCTCGTTGATCCGGGGGTCGCCGAGGATGGCCTCGGGCTCGCGCAGGTCGCCGTCCACGACGATCGTCTGGTCGTTGTCGGCCAGCAGGGCCCGGCCGTGGGCGAGCACGATCGGGTCGTTGTCGACGTAGACCACCCGCGCGTCGGGGGCCTCGCGGAGCGCGACCTGGTGGACGTTCTCCTGCGTCGGCAGCCCGGCGCCGATGTCGAGGAACTGGCGGATGCCCTCCCGCGCCATGAGGGTCACGGCCCGGCGGATGAAGCGCCTGTTGGTCCGCACCCCTTCGCGCGCGTTCGGGGTCAGCTCGATGAGCTTCTCGGCCGCCGCCCGGTCGACGGCGAAGTTGTCCTTGCCGCCGAGGAGGTAGTCGTAGATCCGGGCGACACTGGGGACGGTCACGTCGATGCCCGGCGGGCCCTGCTCCATGTTCATCCCTGCCCCTGATGCGCGTACGTTGATCAAAGGTATCCGATACGTCGGAATTAGGCGCGCCAAAAGAGGAGTTGACCGGCACGCCCGGACGCGGCCGGTCAACCCCCACAGCACGGCGGGCCCCCTCAGTCCCCCGCCGGGCGCTCACCCCCAGGGGTTCCGGCGACCAGGATGTCGACCGGACTGGTCATGACGGGACCGGTGACGACCGGGTCGGCGATGAAGTCGCGCATCCAGTGGAAGCTGGCCTTGGGCGTGCGCACCTGGGTGTCGTAGTCCACGTGCACCAGGCCGAACCTGGCGGAGTAGCCCCGGGCCCACTCGAAGTTGTCCATCAGCGACCAGCAGAAGTAGCCCCGCACGTCGGCGCCGGCCTCCATCGCGTCGCGGGTCGCGGTCAGGTGGTCGCGCAGGTAGTCGATGCGCCCGCTGTCGTCGATCACGCCGTCGTCGCCGTACCCGTTCTCGGTGATGTAGACGGGCGGCAGGTCCGGATAACGGGAGGTCAGCCCCACGAGGGTCTCGTACAGCCCCTCGGGCTCGACCACCCAGCCGAGCCCGCTGGTGCGCGCGTCCTCCGGCGTGACGGTGCGCACGCCCAGGTCGAACACCGAGCGCTTGGCGGGGTCGGCCTCCGCGTACGGCGCGGCCTCCACGTGCAGCCGGTAGTAGTAGTTCACGCCGAGGAAGTCCACCGGCGTGCCGATGACGTCCAGGTCGCCGTCCCGGCGGAAGGAGAAGTCGGTGATCCGGCCGAACGTCTCCGCCATGTCGGCGGCGTAGGCCCCGCCGAACAGCGGCTCGGTGAACTGCCGGTTGACCAGCAGGTCCATCCGCCGCGCGGCCTGCACGTCCTGCGGCGAGGAGGTCGCCGGGACGGTCGGCGACATGTTGAGCGTCACCCCGATCTGCTGACCGGGCCTGGCCATCTCCCGCAGGCGCGCGACCGCCAGGCCGTGGCCGAGCAGCAGGTGGTGGGCCGCGGCCAGCGCGCCGTGCCCCTCCTTGGCGCCCGGCGCGTGCCGGCCCTCGCCGTAGCCGACGATGGACGAGCAGTAGGGCTCGTTGAGCGTGATCCAGTTCGAGACCGAGTCGCCGAGCGCGTCGTACATCACCTCGGCGTAGTCGGCGAAGCGTTCGGCGGTGTCGCGGACCCGCCAGCCCCCGCGGTCTTCCAGCGCCTGCGGCAGGTCCCAGTGGTAGAGGGTCACATACGGCTCGATCTCGCCCTCGCGAAGGGCGTCGACGAGCCGCCGGTAGAAGTCGAGCCCTCGCCGGTTCACCGGTCCCCGGCCGTCGGGCAGGACGCGCGGCCAGGCGACGGAGAATCGGTAGGCCCCCGCCCCCAGATCTTTCATGAGATCGACATCCTCTTGCCAGCGGTGATAGTGGTCGCAGGCGAACTCACCCGACTCGCCCCGTGCCACCGCGCCGGGCACCCGGCAGAAGGTGTCCCAGATCGAAGGCCCCCGGCCGTCGGTGTCGACGGCCCCCTCTATCTGGTACGCCGCGGTGGCCGTGCCCCACACGAAGCCGGCGGGAAAGGTCCGCGGCATGGCGAGGCGTGCGTCGGTCGCCGTCATTCCCTGTTCGCTCCAGGTTCCGTGCCCGCTTCGGTGAACAGCCCGGGCACGGCGGTCTGCCGTGCGGGCGAATGGACCGTTCCCCCGAAGGCCGCGGGACCCGCCAAGCCGTACGGCGGGCACATACGCGGGCAGACGGAGTTCCGCAGCGGACACCTGAACTCCCTCACAGGAGATAGGGAAGCGGCTGCGAGACGCGAAAGCGGCCGGACCCGTGGCAACGAAAAAGCCGGCCGATGTCCGCCATCAGAACATAAGAAGGCGGGAGGTTGTCAAGTCACGAAATCGTGACGAGCGGAAATTCCGCTTACTGGTTGACGCGCTCACCTCGGTTGCCTATTTTTGGGGAAACCGGTTGCATGAAACCGGTTACAGCGAGATGCGATAGCGTTTGGTCCGTGGCAACGATCAGAGAGCTTGCGCGCCTGTGCGGCGTGTCTCCCGCGACCGTCTCCCGCGTGTTCAACAACCCCGAGGTGGTGAACGCGAAGACCAGGGAGCAGGTGCTGCGGACGGCCCGCCAAATCGGCTATCTACCCAACGAGTCCGCCCGCACCCTGGCCACCAAGAAATCCTTCATGGTGGGCCTGGTGTGGGACACCGACCACCGCCGGCCCGGCTGGCGGCATCCGTTCTTCCAGGAAATCCTCATCGGCCTGAAGACGGCGCTCAGCGGGCGCGGATATCACCTTCTCATGCTCGCCACCAGCGGCGACATGGGCGGGGAGCGGACGGAGGACGCCTACGTGCGCGCCGTGCGCAGGCACAACCTCGACGGCGTCGTGATGATCGACAGCGGCACCTGGGATCCCTCCCTGCGGCGGCTGTCCGAATCGGGCGTCCCCTGCGTCAGCCTCGACCGTCCCGTCGAGGGGTCCCGCGCCACCTATGTGACCTCGGACAACGCGGGCGGCGCCCGCCTGGCCGTACGGCACCTGCACGAGCAGGGACGGCGGGCCATCGCCACGATCACCGGCCCGGCGCACACGCGGCCGGGCGCCGAGCGGCTGCGGGGCTACCAGGAGGAGCTGTCCCGGCTGGGGTTGCCGCAGCGGCCCGATTTCGTCGTGGAGGGTGACTTCTACCTGTCGGGCGGCCACGCCGCGATGCGCCGCCTGCTTGAGGCGGACGAGCGGCCCGACGCCGTGTTCGTCGCGGGCGACGAGATGGCCGTCGGCGCGCTGCGCGCGATCGGCGAGGCCGGCCTGAAGGTGCCCGAGGACATCGCCCTGGTCGGGTTCGACGACATCGAGGTGGCCGCGCTCGTGCCGCCGGGCCTGACGACGATCGCCCAGGACAAGGCCGGGTTCGGCACGGCCGCCGCGGAGGCGGTGGTCTCCATGATCAACGGCGCGGAGACCCCGCCGCCCCGGATCCTGCCGACGACGCTCGTCGTCCGCGGCTCCAGCACGCCCCCGCTCTGACGGAGGCCCAAGAGCTCACCGGCGGCGAAGCCGGGCGTCCTGCAGCGCGGGCGGCGTGGCGGCGTAGTTGTCCTCGGGATTGAGGTCCACTCCCGGCGGCACGATGGCGTCGATGCGGTCGAGGATGTCGTCGGTCAGGTCCACGTCGGCGCCGGGCAGGAGCCCGTCGAGCTGGTCGGCGGTGCGCGGCCCGATCAGCACGGACGTGACGGCCGGGTGCGAGCGGGCGAAGGCGATCGCGAGCTGCGGCAGCGTCAGCCCGGCCTCGTCGGCCAGAGCGGCGAGCTCGGCGAGCGCGGCGGTCTTGAGCTTGCCGGTCGGCGTCGTCGGGTCGTAGTGCGAGGGCCGCGACGAGGCCCGGTGGCCGGTCGTGAGGTCGGCCCGGCCGGAGAGCCAGCCGCCGTTGAGAGGGCTGAAGGTGAGGACGCCGAGCCCGTGGCGCTGGGCGGTCGGGAACACCGCGCCCTCCGGCCTGCGGGTGAACACCGAGTACATGGACTGCTCGGTCAGGAACCGGTGGCTCCCCGTGCGCTGCGCCGCCCACTGCGCCTCCACGACCAGCTCCGCCGGGAACATGGAGGAGCCGAACGCCCGGATCTTCCCGGCGCGGACGAGGTCGGTCAGGGCCGACAGCGTCTCGGCGACGTCCGTCTCGTGGTCGGGGCGGTGCATCTGGTAGAGGTCGATGTGATCGACGTCCAGGCGGCGCAGGCTGTCCTCGACCGCACGGAAGATCCACCGCCGGGAACCGCCCCGCCGGTTGGGGTCCTCCCCCATCGGCAGCCCGAACTTCGTGGCGATGACGAGGTCGTCGCGGCGGCCCTTGATCGCCTTGGCGACGATCTCCTCGCACTCGCCCTGGGAGTAGACGTCGGCGGTGTCGATGACGTTGACGCCGGCGTCGAGCGCGCGGTGGATGACGCGGACCGCGTCGTCGTGGTCGCGGTTGCCCATGGCCCCGAACATCATCGCGCCGAGGGAGAGCTCGCTGACGGACATCCCGGTGGCGCCGAGAGTTCTGCGCTTCATGTCGTGTGTGCCTTCCGGATTCGCAGGGCTGCTGACCTGCTCATCCCACCAAGCCGGCCCGCCGTGGCGTGAGCCCGATCCTGGCGCCGCCTTGCACGATCCTGTCAATCTCGCGGCTCGGCCCGGGTGGTTGACTGGCGCGCATGGACCTCCTTGACGAGATGCGCCGGCTGATCACGCGCCTCACCCCCGGTGGCCTGCAGCGGGGGATCGCGGACGGCGTGACCATCGCGTCCCTCGACCGGCCCACGTCGCCGATCGCCACGTTCTCCTCGCCGTCCCTCGCGATCGTCGCGCAGGGCGTCAAACGCACGGTGCTCAACGGGGTCCCGTACGACTACCGCGCCGGGCAGTACCTCGTCGTGTCGGTCGACCTCCCGGTTATCGGCCAGGCCCTGGAGGCCGCCCCGGACAGGCCGTTCGTCGTCTTCAGCATGTCCTTGCGCCCCTCGGACATCGCGCCGCTCCTGCTGGAGACGGGCGCGGCCGGCAGGCCCCCGGCGTTCACCGGCATGGCGGTGAGCGAGGCCACTCCGGAGCTGCTGGACCCTGTCGTACGTCTGCTGCGCATCACGGACCGGCCCGGCGACCTGCGCGTGCTCGCGCCCGGATATCGCCGCGAGATCCTCTGGTGGCTGATCAACGGCGACCAGGGCGCGCTCGTGCGGCAGATCGGCCTCGTCGACGGCAATCTCGCGCACATCTCCCGGGGAATCCGCTGGATCCGCGAGCACTACCGGGAGCAGTTCTCCGTCACGGACCTGGCGGCGCTGTGCGGCATGAGCCCGTCGTCCTTTCACCGGCACTTCCGCGCGGCGACGTCGATGACACCGGTCCAGTTCCAGAAGCAGATCCGTCTCCAGGCGGCCCGCACCCTGCTCATGACCCGCTCGGGAAACGTGGCGGAGATCGGCTATTTCGTCGGTTACGAGAGCGCGTCGCAGTTCAGCAGGGACTATCGCAAGGTGTTCGGGGCCTCCCCCGGCCGGGACGCCGCGCGGCTGAGCGCCATGGCGCCGGACGCCCCGAGGCTGCCGGAGCTGATGGACGAGCCCGCCTGATCCGGCCACCGGTACGTCGTACGACACAAAGGGCGTATCTCGCGTACGAGCCGAGCGGCGAGGAACCGAAGAGCGTCGGGGACTGGTTCCCCCCGCCGCTGCTCGACCGAAGCCCGGACAAGGGGGCGATGCGCCGCGCTCCCGATGGTTGTATAAGCTTCCTATGTAATTTTGCTTCCGTCCGGAGGAACTCCTGTGTCCGACACCCCGAGCGCCGACACCCCTGAGGACCATCAGGCGGTCGCGGCCGTCCTGGACGACCTCGCGGTGCTCGCCATACGGCGGCTGTCCACGCAGAGCGATCTCAGCCTCACGGCGACCATGACCCTGTCGCACCTGGACCGCTACGGCCCGGAGCGGCTGAGCGTCCTGGCCGCCCGCCAGTCCGTCACCCAGCCGTCGATGACCCAGCTCGTGCAGCGCCTTGAGCGTGAGGGCCTGGTGCGCAGGACGGCCGACGACCTCGACGGCCGCGCGGTGCGGGTCAGCGTGACCGACGCCGGCCGGGCGCTGCTGGCCGAGCGGCGCCGCCGGCGCAGAGAGCGGCTCGCCGAGATGCTCGGCACGCTGTCCCCCGGCGAGCTGCGCGAGCTGACGCGGGTCGCCGGCGAGTTCCTCCCCCTGCTCCGGCGCCTGCTTGAGAGCACCGCCGACGAGTAGGGATCAGGGCGCTCCCCTCGCTATCTCCCAGGAGGTCCGGTGAGCTCTGCTCATGCCCCCGTCTCCAACCCCTTCAAGCAGCCGAAGGCGGTCTGGGCCGTCGCCTTCGCCTGCGTGATCTCCTTCATGGGGATCGGGCTGGTGGACCCGATCCTGCCCGCACTCAGCGTGAAGCTGCACGCCACGCCCGCCCAGGTGTCGCTGCTGTTCACGAGCTACCTGGTCGTCACCGCCGTGGCGATGCTGGTCACCGGATGGGTCTCCAGCCGCATCGGCGCCAAGCGCACCCTCATCGTGGGCCTCGCCCTGATCGTGGTGTTCGCCGCCCTCGCCGGGACGTCCGGCAGCATCGGCGGCATCGTCGGTTTCCGCGCCGGCTGGGGCCTCGGCAACGCCCTGTTCATCGCCACCTCGCTCGCCGTCATCGTCGCGTCGAGCAGCGGCGGCTTCGCCGGGGCGATCATCCTGTACGAGACCGCGCTCGGCGTCGGCATCGCGGTCGGGCCCCTGCTGGGCGGCGTGCTCGGCGGCATCAGCTGGCGCGGCCCGTTCTACGGCGTCGCGGTCCTGATGGGGATCGCGCTGATCGCCACCGTCACCCTGGTGCGACCCACGCCCACGCCGGCGAAGAAGACGAGCGTCGCGGCCCCGATCAAGGCGCTGCGCCACCGCGGCCTGCTCGTCCTGGGCCTGACCGCGCTCCTCTACAACTGGGGCTTCTTCACCCTGCTGGGCTACGCCCCCTATCCGATGGAGCTGAACGAGCACCAGCTCGGCCTCGTCTTCACCGGCTGGGGCATCCTCGTCGCGGTCTTCTCGGTCTTCGCCGCCCCGCGGCTGCAGGCCCGCTTCGGCATCGCCCGCACGCTGTACGCCAACCTCATCCTGTTCAGCCTCGACATCCTGGTGATGGCGGTGTTCACCGGCAACCGGGTCGTCGTGATCTGCGGCGTGATCGTCGCCGGGATCTTCATCGGCGTCAACAACACGGTCACCACCCAGGCGGTCATGACCATCTCGCCCGTGGAGCGGCCCGTCGCCTCCGCGGCCTACGGGTTCATCCGCTTCATCGGCGGCGGCCTCGCACCCTTCGTCGCGGGCAAGCTCGCCGAGTATTTCGACAGCCAGCACGCGCCGTTCTACATGGGGGCGACGGCCGTGCTCCTCAGCGTGGTCGTCCTCGCCACCGCGCACCGGCAGCTCGGCGAGGCCGAGCGCGCCCAGGCGGCCGAGGCGGCCGCCGCCGCACCGGCCGCCGCGCGGCGGGAGGAACTGGAGGAAGCGGCCCTGGCCGAGGACCTCGGCTCGGCCACCTGATCGAGACGCCGGGGGCCGGGCGCGGCGGCCCCCGGCCCTGCCCTGCGGCTCGCCGCCCCGGAATCGGCGGCACGTTCCGGGGTTCTGGGGGCCGGGTCAGATCCGCGTGACCAGGTCGGGAGTGAGCGCGGCGGCCCCAGGGCAGCCGGAAAGCGCCAGCGTGAGGTCGGTCTCCGCCAGCACGCAACGGATCACGTGCTCCACTCCCGCCTGCCCGTCCAGGCCCAGCCCGTACGCGTACGGGCGGCCGAGCAGCACGGTCCGCGCGCCGAGGGCGAGCGCCTTGACGACGTCGTCGCCGGTGCGGATGCCGCCGTCGAACAGCACGGTGAGTCGGTCGGCCACGGCGTCGGCGACGGCAGGCAGGGCGTCGGCCGCCCCGATCGAGCCGTTGACCTGGCGTCCCCCGTGGTTGGAGACGACGACGCCGTCCATGCCCGCGTCGGCCGCCAGACGGGCGTCGTCGGGGTGCAGCACACCCTTCAGCACGATCGGGCCGTCCCAGTGCTCGCGCAGCAGCGCGAGGTCCGGCCAGGTCTTGCCCGGGTCGCCGAACATCCCCACGAAGTGCAGGACGGCGGCGTTCGGGTCCTCGTGCACCGGCCGGGCGAGCCCGGCCTGGAACGCCGGGTCGGTGAAGTAGTTGGCGGTGCCGACGCCGCGCAGGAACGGCAGGTAGGCCTGGTCGAGGTCGCGGGGCCGCCAGGCCAGCAGCGGCGTGTCGAGGGTGACGACCAGCACGGTGAACCCCGCCGCCTTGGCCCGGGCGAGGAAGCTGAGGGTGACCTCGCGGTCCTTGCCCCAATAGAGCTGGAACCACCGCTCGCCGTCGCCCATGGCCGCCGCGACGTCCTCCATCGGCGTGCTGGAGGCCGACGACAGGACGAAGGGCACGCCCGTCGCGGCGGCCGCGCGGGCGGCGGCCCGCTCGGCCTCCGGATGCATGATCGACAGCACGCCGATCGGCGCGAGCGCCAGCGGCGCGGGCAGCCTCCTGCCCAGCACTGTCACCGACAGGTCGCGTTCACGCACGTCGCGGAGCATCCGCGGCACGATCCGCCAGCGGTCGAGCGCCTCGCGGTTGGCGCGCTCGGTGCGCCCGCTGCCCGCGCTGCCGGCGACGTAGCCGAACGGGCCGGGCCCGAGCCGCCGCTCGGCCATCTCCTCCAGCCGGGTCAGGTCGGTCGGCAGCCGGGGCACGGCGCCGGTCATGCCGTTGAGGTAGATCTCGTACTGGAAGTCCGCCCAGCTCATCGCGTTCGCCCTCGCTCCGCTTCCGTCCGGCCGTCGCCCCGGCGGCTTCCGGCGAACACATTATCGGGAACCGGTCAGCGGGCCCCGTGCACCAGGTGGGGGTCAGAGCGCACCAGCGCTGATCGCCGATAAGCGTGTCCGCTGAGTGGGAGCAGCGCCGCCGGGCGGGTTCGGCTCCTGGCCGGGGACGGCGATCAGCGGGGGCCGGGGGCGCGGCGGAAGAGGAAGGGCCGGCTCTCCCGGCCCGGCACGACGAACCAGCACTCGCCGGTGCCCTCGCTCGCCAGCAGCGAGAAGAACGCGTCGACGACCGTCTCGACGTCGAGGATGGGGAACTTCAGCTCGTCGAGCAGCTCCTTGATGTCGCCGCTCAGGATCCCGGTGTCCGCGAACGACGGGCACAGCCCCTGCACCCGGATGCCGAGGGGTTCGAGCTGCGGGCCGAGCGAGCGGACGAGCCCGACGACCGCGTGCTTGTTGGCCGCGTAGACGGGGTCCTGCGGAATGCCCACGATCCCCGCCATGCTGGCGGTCGCCACGATCACGCCCCCGGCCCGCATCGCCGGCAGCGCGGCGTGCACGCCGAAGACGACGCCGTCGAGGTTGATCCCCATCACGCGCCGGTAGCGGTCGAGATCGAAGTCCTCGCCGAGCCCGCAGCCCGAGGCGACGCCCGCGTTGAGGAAGGCGAGGTCGAGCCCGCCGTGCCGCTCGACCGCGAGCGCCACCGCGGCCTGGTTGTCCTCAAGCCGCGACACGTCGGTCCGCACGAACGCGGCGCCGATCTCCTCGGCGGTGCGCGCCCCGGCCTCGGCGTCGACGTCCGCCAGCACCACGTGCGCGCCGTACGCCGCGAGGCGGCGGGCCACACCCGCGCCGATGCCGCTCGCGCCCCCGGTGACGAGCGCGACCTTGCCGGAGATGTCGTCGGTGTTCACAGCGGAAGTCCTCCCGTGGCGGCCCTGGTCGTGCCGGTGGCCCGATAGGCGTCGATGGTGCGTTCGGCGATGCGCATCTGGTGGATCTCGTCGGCGCCGTCCGCGAACCGCGCCCATCGGGCGTGCTGGAACATGTGCGCCAGCGGGGTGTCGGTCGAGTAGCCGAGCGCGCCGTGGACCTGGACGGCCCGGTCGACGATCCGGTTGAGGCTGTTCGCCACGAAGTGCTTGGCCATCGAGACCTCCGTACGGAAGTCCTCGCCCTTGTCGATCTTCGAGGCGGCGTGCAGGACCATGAGCTTGCACTGGTAGAGCTCCATGGCCGAGTCGGCGATCATCCACTGCACGCCCTGCTTGTCGGCGAGCAGCGACCCGTGGCTGAACCTGTCGAGCGCCCTGCCCACCATCATGTCAAGGGCCGTCTCCGCCTGTGATATCCAGCGCATGCAGTGCGCCAGCCGGGCCGGGCCGAGACGATACTGGCCCAGCCGGTGGCCGTTGCCCCGCCCGCCGAGCACGGCGGAGCCGGGCACGCGCAGGTCGGTGATGACGATCTCGCTGTGGCCGGTCGAGCCGTGCATGGTCTCGATCTCGCGTACGTCGTTCCAGCCGTCGGCCGGCAGGTCCACGAGGAAGGCGGTGTTGGCGCCCCGCGCGCCCTCCGGCAGGTCGAACTCGGTCTTGGCGATCAGGATGGCGAAGCTCGCCCTCCGTGCGTTGGAGATGAACCACTTGTGCCCGCTGATCACCCATTCGTCGCCGTCCTGCACGGCGCTCGTACGGATGAGCGTGGGATCGGAGCCGGCCACCTCGGGCTCGGTCATCGCGAAGCACGACATCTTCACGCCGTCGAGCAGCGGCCGCAGGTAGCGCTCCTTCTGCTCGTCGGTGCCCCAGTGGAGGAGCGTGTGCATGTTGCCCTCGTCGGGGGCCGCGCAGTTGAGCACCCATGGTCCGAGCCTGGTCTTGGCCGCCTCGGCCTGCACCATGGCCAGCTCGACGTGGCCGAGGCCCATGCCGCCCCACTCCTTGGGCATGTGCGGCAGCCAGAGCCCCTCCTCCTTGGCCCGGCGGCGCAGGCCGAAGATCGTGCGCAGGTATTCGTCCCGGGTGAGCGCCTTCTCCTCGGAGTCCTCGAACGGTTTGACCGCCGGGATCACCGTCTCCTGGATGAACGCCCGCACCCGCGCGCGTATCTCCTCGTGCTCGGGGGCGAGCGTGAAGTCGATGGCCATGGCCCTCCCTCGGGCACGATAATGCGGCTGGATCACGAAATAATGCGATCGCCTGAAATACCGTATCCTTCAGCCGTAGGAGCGACAAGGCACGAGCGACAAGGGAGGCGTGATGCCGGCGGAGACCACGGTCCGGAGGCTCGTGGACGCCGCCGAGCGCCTGTTCGCCGAGCGCGGCATCGACGCGGTCTCGCTGCGCGAGATCAACGCCGCCGCCGGGCAGCGCAACTCCACCGCGCTGCAGTATCACTTCGGCGACCGCGCCGGGCTGCTGAAGGCGGTGCTCGCCAAGCACCGGCCCGAGATCGAGGCGCGGCGCCACCAGCTCCTGGACGAGTACGAGGCACGCGGCCCGCTGCCGCCGGGCGAGGCGCTGCGCACGCTCGCCGCCGCGCTCGTCCGCCCGGCCGCCGCCAAGCTGGCCGACCCCGACGGCGGGCGCGACTACCTGCGCGTGATGGAGCAGCTCGTGCACCGCGTGCCGCCCAGCCTCCCCGAGGACGGCGGCGGCAGCATCGGCCGCTGGCGGGAGCTCGTCGCCCCCCTGCTGCCCGAGGCCGCCGTACGCCTGCACCAGCGCTTCATGGCGATCCGCATGACGTACGTCGAGCTGGCCCGGCGCGCGGGCGGTCCCCCTGCCCGGGACGACCGGCTGTTCACCAGCCATCTGATCGACGTGGTCGCGGCGGTCCTCGCCAGCGAAGTCTCCGGCGAGACCGCCCGGCTCCTCGCCGAACGCGAGCAGCGCTCCTGAGACCGGCCCGGGTGTCGTCGCCGTACTTTTGCCCTGTCCGGGGAATTCGCTGCCGAAGCGCGGCGGCATCGGGGGCACACACTCGGTAGGACGACCGCCGCGCGGCGGTGTCATCGGGCATCAGGGAATCCCGCGGCGGACCTGATTCCGCGTCCCTTCCGCGGGTCGCACGGACGCTCTCCGTGCGCATCGACCGCACCCGCTCACGCCATACGCGATCGGCCAAAGGGTGATCATGCCGAGTCACGCATCGCGAACAGCACGGACCGAGAACGGCTCGCGGATCTCGTTAAGGCGGTCGCACGGACGGCTGCACCACGTCTTCGAGGCGCGGTGCGACCTGACGCCGGGGGCGACTGCGCTGGAGTGCGGGCCGGTGCGGCTGACCTACGCCGCGCTGGACGCCCGGGCGAACCGGCTGGCGCACCTGCTGCGGGGCATGGGGATCGGCTGCGGATCCCGCGTCGCGATCCTGCTGCCGAGGTCGGTGCACACCTACGTGGCGCTGCTCGCGGTCGGCAAGGCGGGCGCGGCGTTCGTGCCGATCGACCCGCAGTCGCCGCCGGACCGGGTCGGCTACATCCTCGACGACGCCGGCGTCGACCTCGTGCTCACCACGGCCGGCCGGTCGCCCGCCGCCGTCGCGCCGGGGCGCCGCGTGCTCGACCTCGACGCATCCGCCGCTCTCGCCGCCGCCGCGCCGGCCACCCGCCCGCTCGACGGCGCGCCCGGCGACGACCCGGTCGCGTACGTCATGTACACCTCCGGGTCGAGCGGCCGGCCGAAGGGCGTCGAGGTGGCGCAGTCGAGCATCACCAACTTCCTCGACGTCGTGCCCGGCCTGTACGGCGTGCGCCCGGACGACCGCGTCTACCAGGGCATGACGATCTCCTTCGACTTCTCCATCGAGGAGATCTGGCCGACGTGGTCGGCCGGGGCCACGCTCGTCGCGGGCCCGGCGGGCTTACCCCAGTTCGGCGCGGAGCTCGCGGACTTCCTGGACCACAGCGAGATCACGATGCTCTACTGCGTGCCGACGCTGCTCGCGACGATCCCCCGCGACCTGCCGCGCCTGCGCACGGTGCTCGTCGGGGGCGAGCCCTGCCCGCCCCGCCTGGTGGAGCGGTGGAGCCGGCCGGGCCGCCGGATCCTCAACACGTACGGGCCCACCGAGGCGACCGTCACCGCGACCTGCGCCGAGCTGCTGCCGGGACGGCCGGTCACCATCGGCAGGCCGCTGCCGACCTACTCCGTGGTGCTGCTGGACGAGCGGCGCGAGCCGGTGCCGGACGGCGAGATCGGCGAGATCTGCATCGGCGGGCCCGGCGTCGCCCGCGGCTACGTCGGCCGCCCCGACCTGACCGCCGACCGCTTCATCGAGCATCCGCTGGCCTCCCCCGGTGGCAGGCTGTACCGCACCGGCGACCTCGGCCGGGTGACCGCGACCGGGGACATCGAATATCTGGGCCGCGCCGACGCCGAGGTGAAGATCCGGGGACATCGGGTGGACCTCGGCGAGATCGAGAACGTGCTGCTGGAGGACCCCGGTGTCGCCGAGGCCGTGGCCGCCCTCATGCCCGTGCCCGGCGCCTCCGCCGAGGAGCTCGCCGCCTACGTCGTGCCCGCGGCGAGCGACGGCGACCCGGCCCTCGCCGGGCGGCTCCACGACCGGCTGCGCCGCAGGCTTCCGGCCTACATGGTGCCCTCGTTCCTCGACGTCATGACCGCGCTGCCGGCCATGCCGAGCGGCAAGGTGGACCGCCGGAGGCTGCCCCCGCCGACCGGCCGCCGCCTCGTGGGCTCCGGGCCGGTGACGCCCGCCGAGGGCGAGCTGGAGACGCGCCTGCGCGCGGTGTGGGCCGAGGCGTTCGGCGTCGCCCCCGAGACGCTGTCGGTCGAGGCGGACTTCTTCACCGACCTCGGCGGTCACTCCCTGCTGGCGGCACGTGTGGTGTCGCTGCTGCGCGCCGGCGAGATCGGCGCGGGCCTCGCCGTACGCGACCTCTACGCCAACCCCACCGTGCGCCGCCTCGCCGCGCATCTGGGCTCCCGTACGGGCGGGCCGGAGCCGGCCGCCCCGCCCCGCCCGGCTCCCCTGCGGCACACCGGACGCCGGATCGCGCTGGCCGGGGCCGCGCAGGGCGCGGTCGTCTACGCGCTGCTGCTCGTGATCACACTGCCGCTGTCCGTCACGTTGTACGGGTGGGCCAACCCCCGCCCGGCCCCCGGCGTCCCGATGACGGACGAGGGGTGGCTGCTGCTGCCCGGTCAGGGCGCCGAGCTGCTCTCCTCGCTGGCGATGGCCGCGCTGACCGCGTACGTCTGCGTGCACTGGCTGCTGCCGGTGCTGCTCGCCCGGCCGCTCACGGCCGGCGTGCGGCCCGGCCGATATCCGCTGTGGGGCGTCACCTACGTGCGGTTGTGGGCGCTGCACCTGCTGCTGTCGGTCTCCCCGCTGCCGCTGCTGAGCGGCTCCCCGATGATGGGGCCCTACCTGCGGCTGCTCGGCGCGCGGGTCGGGCCCGGCGCCGCCGTCGCGACGGCCGACGTCAACCTCCCGGCGCTGCTGCGGATCGGCGCGGGCGCCTCGGTGGGATATCGCTCCTCCCTGCACGCGTGGGTGGTGGTGGACGGATGGGTGGTCGTCGCCCCCGTGGAGATCGGCCCGCACGCGTTCGTGGGGAACGGCGCAGTGCTCGGGCCGGGCACGCGGGTCGGCGTCCACGCCGGGCTCGGCGACCAGTCCGCGCTGACGCAGGGCGAGACGGTGCCGGACGGAGCGCGGTGGGCCGGGTCGCCGCCGAGCCCCGTGGAGTCGCTCGGGCCCGTGGTGGAGACGATGCTGGGCGCCCCCGCCCCGCCGGGTTGGAAGGCGCGTCACGTGGCCGCGGCGGTGGCCGGCCTCTGCTGCCTTGAGGCGGTCGCGGTGGCCTCGATCGTGCCGAGCGTCCTGCTCGTCTGGGCGGCCGTGGCCACCTGGGGCATCGCGGCCGGCCCGGCCGCCGTCCTGGTGGCGGGCCCGCTGTACGTCGCCGTCGTCTGCGCGGCGGTGGCCGCGGGCAAGCGCCTGGTCCTGCGGAAGGCGCCGGCCGGCGTCCACCCGGCGCGCTCCTGGCTCGGCGTACGCAAGTGGGTGGCGGACAAGCTCCTGGAGTTCAGCCTGCGGTCGACCAACTCGCTCTACGGCACGCTCTACACCGCCCCGTGGCTGCGGCTGCTCGGCGCGCGGGTCGGCCGCCGCGCGGAGGTGTCCACGGCCGCGCAGCTCGACCCCGATCTCCTCACGCTGCGGGAGGAGAGCTTCGTCGCCGACATGGCGAGCGTGGGGGCCGCGGGCTTCGCCCGGGGCCGGGTCGCCTTCCTGCCGACCGAGGTGGGCAGGCGGGCGTTCGTCGGCAACGCCGCGGTCATCCCGGCGGGCACCCGGATGGGGCCGGGGTCGCTGGTGGGCGTGAGCACGATCCCGCCGCGCGACGGCGTGCCCGAGGGCACCTCGTGGCTCGGCTCTCCCCCGATGCACCTGCCCGTACGGCAGGACAGCGGCTCGTTCTCCGAGGAGCAGACGTTCCGGCCGCCCCGCCGGCTGGTGCTGCACCGCCTGGGCGTCGAGTTCTTCCGCGCCACGCTCCCGGCGACGCTGTTCGGCACCGCCTTCTACCTTTACCTGCTGGGCGTGCACGCGCTCGCCCGCGTCCTGCCCCTGCCCGCGGTCGTGGCCGCCTCGCCGCTCGCCGCCTGCGCGGCGGGGCTGACGGTGATCGGCTGCTGCGCCGGGCTCAAGCGGCTGCTCATCGGCGTCTACCGGCCGAGGGTGGAGCCGCTGTGGAGCACGTTCGTCCGGCGTACGGAGTTCGTCACCGGGCTGTACGAGGCCGCCGCGGTCCCGGCCGGGGTCGCGCTGCTGTCCGGCACCCCGTTCCTGCCGCCCGTGCTGCGCTGGTTCGGGGCCCGCATCGGCAGGCGCACCTGCATCGCGACGACCTACATGACCGAGTTCGACCTGGTGGAGATCGGCGACGACGTCGCGATCGGATCGGGGGTGTCCCTGCAGACCCACCTCTTCGAAGACCGGGTCATGAAGATGTCCGCCGTGACCGTGCGGTCCGGCGCGAGCATCGGCCCGCGTGCCGTCGTGCTCTACGACTCCGTGGTGGGCGAGGACGTCTCGCTCGGCGCGCTGTCGCTGCTGATGAAGGGCGAGCGGCTCACGCCGGGCACGAGCTGGCGGGGCATCCCGGCGCAGGCCGCCACCGCCTGAGAGAGGAACACCATGGGATCCACCGGCGTACGCGGGGCCCTGCGCCGCCTCTTCCGCAAGGAGAAGCCCCTTCCTCCGCGCTCCGAACGGCCGCTCGCGCTCGTCTATCGGGGCCCGGCCTCGCTTCCCGGCTGCTCGGAGGCGGTCGCCGGGCTGCTGGAGGGGAGCCGCTGGGGCTTCGACGTCCGTTACACGGGCCCGCGCGAGGAGATCCCGCTCTCGGCGGAGGCGCTGGCCGGGGCCGCCGTGTACGCCCAGCCCGGCGGGGGCGACCTCGACCGCGGCTATCGGCATCTCAAGCGGCATCGCGACCTGCTCCGCGACTTCGTCGCCCGGGGCGGCCGCTATCTCGGCTTCTGCCTCGGCGGCTATCTCGCCGGAGCCACCCCGGGGTTCGCCCTGCTGCCGGGCGACACCGACCAGTACATCGCCACGCCGGGCGCGACCGTGGATGACGAGGAGGACACGCTCGTCGACGTGCGGTGGCGCGGCCGGGACAGGACCGTGTTCTTCCAGGACGGCCCCTGCTTCCTGCTCGAACCGGGCAGCCGGGCCAGCGTCCTCGCCACCTATCCCAACGGCGCCGTCGCCGCTCTCGTCACACCGTACGGCGCGGGCCGGGTCGCCGTGGTCGGCCCGCATCCGGAGGCCACCGACGACTGGTTCACCGACGCCGGTCTGCCGGTGCGGCACGCGCAGGATCTCGGCCTCGACCTCGTGGACGCGGTCATGGCCGGGTGACTGCCGTGACGCATGTACCCAATGAGAATATTCGCCATTTAAGTGACAAATATGGACGAATTACCGCTTTTACCTAAAAATCCCCATGATGGGGGAATGGTGCGTAGCTTGGCCGCCCTCGCCGTGGGCCTCACCCTGATCGCCGCTTCGGCCGCTCCCAACGCTCCCGCCGCCGCGGGGCCGGTCACCTTCCTCCCCGGATCGGAGGGAATGGGCGACCCCTACTATCCCCTCCAGGGCAACGGCGGCTACGACGTCGGACACTACGACCTGCGCCTGCGGTTCGACCCTGACGACCACTCGGTGGACGCCACCACGACCATCACCGCGACCGCCGTACAGAACCTGTCGCGGTTCAATCTCGACTTCTCCGGGCCGCAGATCAGCGGCGTGCTGGTGAACGGCGCCCAGGCGTCCTACCACCGCGACGGCCAGGAGCTGGTCATCACCCCGCCGAACGGCCTGCTGTCGGGGAGCACCTTCACGGTCGCGGTCTCCTACGCCGGCGCCCCGAAGGCGGTCTCGGACGCGACCGGCGAGCAGGGATGGCTCAGGACCGAGGACGGCGTGTACGTGGCGTCCCAGCCGGACGGCGCGCGCAGCTGGTTCCCGGCCAACGACAGCCCGGCGGACAAGGCCACCTTCTCCTTCCGGATCTCCGCGCCCGAGGATCTCGCCGTGCTGGCCAACGGCGAGCACACGGGCACGGACAGCGCGGACGACGACGGCTACCGCACCGTGCACTGGGAGATGAAGCAGCCGATGGCGCCCTATCTCGCCACGCTCGCGATCGGGCACTTCGTGGTGAACGAGGGCACGGTCGGCGGCATGCCCAACGTGACCGCCTACGACCCGTCGCTCGCGGACGAGTCGAAGGACCTGCACGACTTCACGGCGAAGGCGGTCGCGTGGGAGACCGGCCTGTTCGGCCCCTACCCGTTCTCCTCCACGGGCGGCATCGCCGACGGCGACGGCTCGGTGACCGCGCTGGAGACGCAGGGCAGGCCCGTCTACAGCGGCGGCCCGTCCGACGACCTGGAGATCGTGCACGAGCTGGCGCACCAGTGGTTCGGCGACAGCGTCGGCGTGCGGAGCTGGCGCGACATCTGGCTCAACGAGGGCTTCGCGACGTACGCCGAATGGCTCTACCAGGAGCAGCACGGCGGGCCGTCCGCCAAGGAGATCTTCGACGAGCACTACCGGAAGACCGGCGGCTTCTGGCACCTCAAGACCGGCGATCCCGGCCAGGCGCACATGTTCGACGAGAACGCGGTGTACCTCCGGGGCGCCATGACCGTCCAGGCCCTGCGTACGAAGATCGGCGACAAGGTGTTCTTCCCGCTGCTGAAGACCTGGGCGCAGCAGAACAGGCACGGCACGGCCACCACGGCCGACTTCGTCTCCCTCGCCGAGAAGCTCAGCGGGCAGAACCTCCGCCCGTTCTTCGACGCATGGCTCTACCAGGCCGCCAAGCCCCGCGTCTGATCCCGGCGCGATCTTCGCTGCCGGGCCCCGGGCGCACGAAACGGGAGGTTTGCCCTGGTGGTGAATGGGGAGGGAGGACAGCGCCCACGCACCCCGCGTGACCACAAGACGCGAGGGGCGCGACAGGGAAGGGGCGAGGTGAGCGGGCTGCCGACCATCAAGAGCCCGGACGAGCCGACCAAGCTCGTGGAGCACCGGCCCGGTCTGCATCTGCGCTACTCCAAGGACCCCGACGCCGACGCCGGCAGGCCGAGCGTCGGCATGGGCCGCGGCCCCGACCACGAGCCGCTCGGTCGACCGGGCCGAGCCGGTCGCGTGGCTCGACGACTCGATGGCCGAGCAGGCGCGCGAGCACTACGACAAGATGTTCGACGCAGGCCGTGACTCCACCGGCCGAGCAGAACATGCACGCCACCGATGTATCCCGACGCCGTGATCGACACCGACACGTCGCCTGCGGGGGCGCTCCGCGGAGATCGCCTGCTCGGTAGCCTTGCAGGGCGGTGAACCCGCCGCGTCCACGCCCGCGGTCACGGTGGCCGATACGTTCTTAGTGCTTAATATGCTTTTTCTCCTGTTATGACGGTGATCGCGAGGGTGGACCATGGTCGAGAGGACAGGCACCACGAAGCGGACGCGATCAGCGCGCGCGACCGGCGGTGACTCCGAACGGGATCTGCGGCAGCTCCTGGCCGGCCTCACCGCCGTACGGGACGGCGACTTCGGCACCCGGCTTCCCGAGGACGGAGACGACGGCCTGCTGACGGAGATCGCGACCGTCTTCAACGGGATGGTCGACCAGCTCTCCCTGTTCACCTCCGAGGTGACGCGCGTGGCGCGGGAGGTGGGCACCGAGGGACAGCTCGGCGGTCAGGCCGAGGTGCCGGCGGTGTCCGGCACCTGGAAGGACCTGACCGACTCGGTGAACGCGATGGCGGGCAACCTCACCAGCCAGGTGCGTTCCATCGCCGAGGTCACCACCGCCGTCGCCAAGGGCGACCTCTCCCAGAAGATCACCGTCGACGCCCAGGGCGAGATCCTCGAACTCAAGAACACCGTCAACACCATGGTCGACCAGCTCTCCTCCTTCGCCGACGAGGTCACCCGCGTCGCCCGCGAAGTCGGCACCGAAGGACAACTGGGCGGCCAGGCCGACGTCAAAGGCGTCTCCGGCACCTGGCGCGACCTCACCGACTCCGTCAACTTCATGGCGGGCAACCTCACCAGCCAGGTGCGTTCCATCGCCCAGGTGACCACGGCCGTGGCGCGCGGCGACCTCTCCCAGAAGATCACCGTCGACGCCCGCGGCGAGATCCTCGAACTCAAGAACACCGTCAACACCATGGTCGACCAGCTCTCCTCCTTCGCCGACGAGGTCACCCGCGTCGCCCGCGAAGTCGGCACCGAAGGCCAGCTCGGCGGCCAGGCCCGCGTGCCCAACGTCGCCGGCACCTGGAAAGACCTCACCGACAACGTCAACTCCATGGCCGACAACCTCACCAACCAGGTGCGCTCCATCGCCCAGGTGACCACGGCCGTCGCCAAGGGCGACCTGTCGCAGAAGATCCGCGTCGACGCCCGGGGCGAGATCCTGGAGCTGAAGGAGACCATCAACACGATGGTCGACCAGCTCTCCTCCTTCGCCGACGAGGTCACCCGCGTCGCCCGCGAAGTCGGCACCGAGGGAGGGCTGGGCGGCCAGGCCACCGTACGCGGCGTGTCGGGCACCTGGAAGGACCTCACCGACTCCGTCAACGTGATGGCGTCCAACCTCACCAGCCAGGTGCGTTCGATCGCCCAGGTCGCCACGGCGGTCGCCAAGGGCGACCTCTCCCAGAAGATCACCGTCGAGGCCAAGGGCGAGGTCGCCGCGCTCGCCCAGACCATCAACACCATGGTCGACACCCTCAGCGCGTTCGCCGACGAGGTCACCCGCGTCGCCCGCGAAGTCGGCACCGAAGGCCAGCTCGGCGGCCAGGCCCGCGTGCCCAACGTCGCCGGCACCTGGAAAGACCTCACCGACAACGTCAACTCCATGGCCGACAACCTCACCAACCAGGTGCGCTCCATCGCCCAGGTGACCACGGCCGTCGCAGAGGGCGACCTCACCAGGAAGATCGACGTCGTCGCCCGCGGCGAGATCCTCGCGCTGAAGACGACCATCAACACGATGGTCGACCAGCTGTCGTCGTTCGCCGCCGAGGTCACCCGCGTGGCCCGCGAGGTGGGCAGCGAGGGCAGGCTGGGCGGCCAGGCCGAGGTCGAGGGCGTGTCGGGCACCTGGAAGCGGCTGACCGAGAACGTCAACGAGCTGGCCGGCAACCTCACCCGCCAGGTGCGTGCCATCGCCGAGGTGACCAGCGCGGTCACCTCCGGCGACCTGACCCGGTCGATCACCGTGGACGCCGAGGGCGAGCTGGCCGACCTCAAGGACAACGTCAACTCCATGGTGGAGTCGCTGCGCGAGTCGACCAGGGCCAACCAGGAGCAGGACTGGCTCAAGACCAACCTCGCCCGCCTCTCCGGGCTGATGCAGGGCCACCGCGACCTGTCGGCGGTCGCCGAGCTGGTCATGAACGAGCTGGCCCCGCTGGTCAACGCGCAGCACGGCACGTTCCTGCTGGCCGAGGAGACCACGGCCGGCGCGGAGCTGCGGGTGGTCGGCTGCTACGGCCACCGCGACACCACGCGCCGCTTCGCGTTCGGCGAGTCGCTGGTCGGGCAGGCCGCGCAGGCCAGGCGGACGATCCTGGTGGAGGACATCCCGCCGGGCTATCTGACCGTGTCGTCCAGTCTCGGCCAGGCCGGGCCGGTCAACCTCATCGTGCTGCCGATCGTGGTCGAAGACCAGGTGCTCGGCGTGATCGAGCTGGCCAGCCTGGGGCGCTTCGCCGGCATCCACCGGGCCTTCCTCGAACAGCTCGTCGAGACGATCGGCGTCAACGTCAACACGATCGTGGCCAACGCCCGCACCGACGCGCTGCTGGCCGAGTCGCAGCGTCTCGCCACCGAGCTCCAGGTGCGGCAGGAGGAGCTTCAGCGTTCGAACGCCGAGCTGGAGGAGAAGGCGGAACTGCTGGCCCAGCAGAACCGCGACATCGAGACCAAGAACAGCGAGATCGAGCAGGCCCGCCAGGAGCTGGAGGACCGGGCCCAGCAGCTCGCGCTCGCGTCCAAATACAAGAGCGAGTTCCTCGCCAACATGAGCCACGAGCTGCGCACCCCGCTCAACTCGCTGCTCATCCTGGCGCAGCTCCTCTCCCAGAACCCCACCCGCAACCTCACGGCCAAGCAGGTGGAATATGCCAACGTCATCCACTCGGCCGGCACCGACCTGCTCCAGCTCATCAACGACATCCTCGACCTGTCCAAGATCGAGGCCGGCAAGATGGACGTCACGCCCGAGCCGGTCAGCCTGCGTCAGCTCCTCGACTACGTGGACGCCAACTTCCGCCCGCTGACCAGCCAGAAGGGGCTGCGGTTCGAGATGACCGTGGCCTCCGACGTGCCGGCCCGGCTGCTCACCGACGAGCAGCGGCTGCGGCAGGTGCTGCGCAACCTGCTGTCGAACGCGGTCAAGTTCACCGAGTCGGGCTCGGTGGAGCTGCGCATCGAACGGGCGGCAGGCGTGGACCTGCCGGGCGTCGCCGGCCAGGAGATCCTGGCCTTCCACGTGATGGACACCGGCATCGGCATCGCCGCGGAGAACCTCTCGCAGATCTTCGACGCGTTCCAGCAGGCCGACGGCACCACCAGCCGCAAGTACGGCGGCACCGGCCTCGGCCTGTCGATCAGCCGGGAGATCGCGACCCTGCTCGGCGGCGAGATCCGCGCGACCAGCACGCCGGACGAGGGCAGCACGTTCACGCTCTATCTTCCGCTGGCCCACTTCGGCGGCGCGCGCAGGGAGCAACCCGCCACGCGGGCGGAGGGAGTGCCGCTGTTCGCCCCGCACTCCACCACCGCACACTCCAGCGCCGCGTACTCCGCCGCCGGGCACTCCGCCGCCGGGCACTCCGCCGATGGAGGTTCCGCCGTCACGCACGACGCGCCCGCGGCGGCCCGGACCCCGTACGGCACGAACGGCAAGGGCGGACGGGACGGCAGGAACGGCAGGGCGAGGCGCCACCTGCTGGTCGTCGAGGCCAAGCCCGGAGGCCTGCTGTCCATGCTGGCCCAGAGGGTCGCGGCCGACCTGCACGACATCCACGGACCGGTGCGGGTGTCGACCGCGGGCGACGCCCGGTCGGCGCTGTCGATGCTGCGGCAGGAGAGCGTCCACTGTGTGGTGCTCGACCTCGGCCTGCCGCACGACACCACGGCCGACCTCCTCAAGGGGCTCGACGCCGATCCCGCGCTGCGCGCGCTGCCGGTGCTCGCGCATCACTCGCGTACGCTGTCGCGCCGGCAGGAGGACCTGCTGCAGGTGCGTTCCCGCAACCAGCCGCTGGAGCGCCTCCCCAGCCTCGACGAGCTGCGCGAACGGATCACCCTGCACCTGTCCGCCGATGAGCCCGGCAGCGTCCTGCCGCTCGTGCAGCCGCCCTCGGAGGAGGGGGCGCGGGAGCCCGGAAAACTCGACACCGCGCTCGTGGGCCGCAAGGTGCTGGTCGTGGACGACGACGTGCGCAACGTCTTCGCGCTCACCACGATCCTCGAACTGCACGGCATGGAGGTGCTGTACGCGGAGAACGGCCGCAAGGGCATCGAGATGCTGACGCGCAACGACGACGTCGACCTGGTGCTGATGGACATCATGATGCCGGAGATGGACGGCTACGCCGCCACCGCGGCCATCCGGTCGATGCCGCGCTTCGCCCAGCTCCCGATCATCGTGGTCACCGCCAAGGCCATGCACGGCGACCGGGAGAAGACGCTGTCATCGGGCGCGAGCGACTACGTCACCAAGCCGGTGGACGCCGATGAGCTCATCGTCTGCATGCGGCGCTGGCTGGAGCTGCCCGGCGACGGCGACCAGTAGGCGCGGCGGCTCCAAGCCGACGGGCCTCAAAGCTGACGGGCTCAGAGCTGACGGGCTCAGAGCTGACGCGCAGGAGCCGAGGCGACGCGACGGCACAGAGCTGACGAGCTCAGCGCCGACGGGCTCAGGACCGACGGGTTCAGGACTGACGGGCTCAGCGCTGACGGGCTCAGAGCTGACGGGCTCAGGACCGACGGGCTCAGCGCTGACGCGCCGGGGCGGCCCTACGGCCCCGCAGCCGCGCCGCCCGGCTCAGGTCCTCAAGCACAGCCTGGGCGGCCCGTCGTCCGGAGACCAGCGCGCCCTGCTGGGAACCGGTGTCCCGGTGGTCGCCGCAGACGTAGCGCCGGACGCCCCGCCCCACCACCTCCGTACGCACAGGGCGGCGCAGCGGCATCGGGGGCGGCATGGCGGACAGGGCCGCCTCGATCGCGTAGGTCGCGATGTGCTCCCACGACGAGGTGTCACCGTAGATCTCGGTGAGCCGGGCGCGCACCCGGGGCTCGTCCCGGTCGCCGTGGACGCCGAGGAGCGAGGTGGCGATCAGGGCGCGGCCGTCCGCGGAATATCCGGGCGCGGCGTCGGTGATCACGATCGTGTCGGTGACGATCCCCTCGACGTCCACGACCAGCGTGGGCTCGCCGAGCGGCGAGGCGGGGGCGGCGTGGTAGAAGGTCGTGACCGCCCGCATCGCGGGCACCGGCAGGCCGGGCACCAGCCGCGCCGCGGCCGGCGGGTCCACCGCCACCACCACGGCCGCGCCGGCGATCTCGCCCCCGCCCGCGAGGGCCACGCCGTCGGCCGTCAGGGCGCTCACCGGCGTCTCCAGCGAGATCGCGTCGTCCGGCAGGCGGGCGGCGAGCTGCGCGGGGATCCGTTCCATGCCGAGGGCAGGCACGCCGATCCTGCCGCGGGCGAACGACCGCCACAGCAGATGGAAGATCCGGCCGGAGGTCTCCAGCTCCCGTTCCAGCACGATTCCGGCGAGGAGGGGCCGGAAGAGGTTCTCGACGATCTCGGGAGACGCGCCCCAGCGCCGCAGCTCGGCCAGGGTGGTGCGCCCGGCGCCGCCGCGCCGCCGTACGAGGGCGTCGGGGAGCAGCAGATCGCGGGCGGTCATCGCGGCGAGCACCGCCTTGTCGAACGGCGTGCCCACGTGGGCGAGCAGGCCGCTGAGCGCGTGCCGGGGATGCCGCCAGGGCAGCACGACCCGTTCGCGCCGGCCGTCCTTGAAGATCATCGCTCCGTTGGTGAACCGCCGCAGGTCCAGCGCGCCGATGTCGAGGACCCGGCGGGCCTCGGGATAGCTGGTGTTGAAGACCTGGTACCCACGGTCGAGCCGGAAGCCGTCCAGCCGGTCGGTGCGGATCCGGCCGCCCACGCCGTCGGACGCCTCCAGCACGCGGACCGGCACCCCCTCCTGACGCAGGTGCCAGGCGCAGGCGAGGCCCGCGAGCCCCGCGCCGACGACGATCACGGTGGCGGGCTGTGGCATGGGCGGATCTCCTCCCCGGCGGCCGCACGCGCGACGGCTCCCTTCAGTGACTTCGAACGGAAACGGCGGGGCGGATGCAGCGGCTCCGTACGGGCTCGGAACCGGGAGTGAGAGATCAGATCTGTGATCGTTCACAGGAGTCCGTAAGCCGGCGTGACTGAAAGTTTCAATGATCGGTGGTCGGCGTCGATGCGCAGGTGACACGCCCGCGGTGGCTCCGACCAGCCGCAGATCGCCAGGGCCGGATGCCTCGGATGATTGCGTTCACATCGATGAACCGGGCTGATTGACCACACCACCGGTTTCGCGTTGTGATGACGCACCCCGGCGCATCCCGTCGCACCCCACCCATCGCACCCCACCCATCGCACCCCAACCCGTCGCACGCCAGCCGCCGCACCCAGCCGCCGGGCCAGGTCCGATCCCGGAGGTCCCGCATCGGAGAACCCCGATCACTCCCCTGCTTCCAGCGCCCTCACGGCTGAACACCGCCGGACACCGCTGAACACCGGCTCAGCACCGCCGGACACCGCCGGACACCGGCCCAGCACCGGCCGAGCACCGGCCGAGCACCGGCCGAGCACCGCTGAGCGCCGCTGGAGCACTGCGCCCCCCATCGGCACCCCCTCATGGAGTTCCAGATGACCACACGACGAAGATCTGCTCTGGTCGCCGCCGTGGCCTCGGCCGCCGCGCTCGCGGGGACCGCGGTCCTGCCGTCCCTGCCCGCCTCCGCGGCGGCGGGCTGCCGGGTGGACTACCAGGTGACCAGCCAGTGGCAGGACGGATTCGGAGCCGCCGTCACGATCACCAACCTCGGCGACGCCGTCAACGGCTGGACGCTCACCTGGTCGTACGCGGCGGGCCAGACCGTCACGCAGGCGTGGAACGCCACGGTCACCCAGAGCGGCGCGCAGTTCAGCGCCAAAGACGCCGGCTACAACGCCTCGATCCCCACCGGCGGCACGACGTCGTTCGGCTTCAACGGCTCGTGGAACAACTCGTCCAACCCCGCGCCCACGAGCTTCGCGCTCAACGGCACGACCTGCACCGGCGGGGTCACGAGCAGCCCCTCTCCGAGTCCCAGCGCCTCGCCCAGCGCTTCTCCCAGTGCTTCCCCCAGTGCGAGCCCGACGCAGTCGCCGAGCCCCTCACCAAGCCCTTCACCGAGCCCGTCCCCCAGCCCGTCCCCCAGTCCCACGAGCATCCCGGCGGGCGCGCGGCAGATGGAGGACCTCGACCGCGGCCTGATCAGCGTGCGGTCGGGCAGCGGCAACCTGGTCTCCTGGCGCCTGCTCGGCACCGAGAGCATCGGCACCGGGTTCAACGTCTATCGAGGCTCGACGAAGCTGAACTCCTCGCCGATCACCAACTCCACGAACTACTTCGACTCCGGGGCCGCCGCCGACGCCACGTACACCGTGCGGGCCGTGGTGAACGGCACGGAGCAGGCGGCGTCGGAGTCGTCGCTGCGCTTCACCGGCGGCGACTACCTGGATGTGCCGATCCAGCGGCCGTCCGGCGGCACCACACCCGACGGGGTGTCCTACACCTACAGCGCCAACGACGCGAGCGTGGGCGACCTCGACGGCGACGGACAGTACGAGTTCGTGCTGAAGTGGGACCCGTCCAACGCCAAGGACAACTCCCAGTCCGGCTACACCGGCAACGTGTTCGTCGACGCGTACAAGCTGAACGGCACCCGGCTGTGGCGCATCGACCTCGGTCGCAACATCCGCGCCGGCGCCCACTACACGCAGTTCCAGGTGTACGACTACGACGGCGACGGCCGGGCCGAGGTGGCGATGAAGACCGCCGACGGCACCAGGGACGGCACCGGCAGGGTCATCGGCAACGCGAACGCCGACTACCGCAACTCCTCCGGCTATGTGCTGTCCGGGCCCGAGTATCTGACCATGTTCAACGGCCAGACCGGCGCGGCGATGTCCACGGTGGACTACGACCCGCCGCGCGGCACGGTCTCCTCCTGGGGCGACAACTACGGCAACCGGGTCGACCGTTTCCTCGCCGCCACCGCCTATCTCGACGGCACCCGCCCGTCGCTGATCATGTCGCGCGGCTATTACACGCGTACGGTGATCGCGGCGTGGGACTTCCGCAACGGCTCGCTCACCAAGCGGTGGACGTTCGACTCCAACTCCGCAGGCAGCCAGTACACCGGCCAGGGCAACCACAACCTCGCCGTCGCCGACGTGGACGCCGACGGCAAGGACGAGATCGTCTTCGGCGCGATGGCGATCAACGACAACGGCCAGCCGCTGTGGAACACCCGCAACGGCCACGGCGACGCCATGCACGTCGGCGACCTCGACCCGTCGCGCGCCGGCCTTGAGGTGTTCAAGGTGGACGAGGACACCAGCAAGCCCGGCGCGTTCATGGCCGACGCCCGCACCGGCTCGGTCCTGTGGAGCCAGTCCTGCGGCTGTGACAACGGGCGCGGCGTCTCCGACGACATCTGGTCCGGCAGCCCGGGCGCCGAGTCGTGGTCGTCCGGCGTCAGCGGCATGTTCAACACCAGGGGGCAGAACATCGGCCGCAAGCCGGGCTCGGCGAACTTCCTCGCCTGGTGGGACGCCGACCCGGTGCGTGAGCTGCTCGACGGCACCCACATCGACAAGTACGGCACCGGCGGCGACACCCGCCTGCTGACCGCCTCCGGCGTGCACTCCAACAACGGCACCAAGTCCACCCCGTCGCTGTCGGCCGACCTGTTCGGCGACTGGCGCGAGGAGGTCGTCTGGCCGACGAGCAACGACAACGCTCTGCGGATCTACAGCACGACCGCGACGACGAACCGCCAGATCTACACGCTGATGCACGACCCGACCTACCGGGTCGCGATCGCGTGGCAGAACACCGCCTACAACCAGCCGCCGCACACGGGCTTCTTCCTCGGCGACGGCATGTCCACCCCCGCCAGACCGAACATCTATCTGAGGTGATCCGCCGACGGCGGCCGCGGGCGAACCTGGCGAGGTCCGCGGCCGCCGCCGCGCTGCCCGACCGGCCGACGTCCCGCGCCCGCGCACCCGGAAAGCACGCAACCCACGCCCGCGCCCGCGCACCCGGAACACGCGCAACCCGCGCCCGCGCACCGGGAACGCTCAGCCGGCACCCATGCACCCGGAAACACGCGCAACCCGCACACCGGGAACGCTCAGCCCCCACCCGCGCACCCGGAACACGCAGCCCACGCCCGTGCACCCGGAACGCTCAGCCCGCGGCGTCCGAGCTTTCCGAGTCTTCCGGGACCTCCGCGAGGCACAGACCGAGCTGGGTGTAGATCTCCAACTGGTCGAAATACTCCCGATGGGTCTTGATCTTGCCGTCCTCGATGAAGGACGCACAGGTGCCCCGGAAGGTGACCGGGCGACCGGTCCCGTCCAGCTCGCGCCCGCTCGGCAGCAGGATCGGCCCGAGGTGCGTGCCCGTGGCCGTCCACTCCACCATCATGGGCGCGTCACAGCCGGTGGCCTCGTACCACACCAACAGCTGGAAATCGGGAAAGCTCTTGAAGACCTGCTCGTACATCCACCCGATCTGCTCATGTCCCTCCGCGATCCCGAAGGGCGAGACGAGCACGGCGTCCGGGCTGAAGGTGTCGAGTAAGGCCTCCAGATCGTGTTCGTTCAGCGCTCGGGCCAGCCGGCGTTTCACTTCCCACGCATCGGACATGGCGACAATCCTTTGACGATCGGTTTGCAACGCTGCCTGACAACGTTACCCAGCAGCCAGTCAGGAGTCTGTCACGCTTACGCCGCCGGAACACCACACATGGGTCCCAGTTTTTACACATTTGCGCGGTTTTCTTACACCGGTTCCAGCGGCGGCGTGTCGAGAGTCTCCAGGTCCCCGGCCGCCGCGTGACCTGTGCCTTTGTGGGTAGGCCAGTCACAGCAGAGGTCCGAGGGGGTGGCAGGGATGCGATCATCGATCAGTCTCGGCCGTGTGGGCGGGGTCCCGGTCGGGCTCAACATCAGCGTCGTCGTGATCGTCGTGATCCTGGTGGTCGGCCTGGCCTTCGGGCGTTTCCCCATCGCCTTCCCCGGCCTGTCCACGGCGGCGTACGTGCTGGCCGCGGTGGTGTCGGCACTGCTTTTCCTGGCCTCGCTGCTGGCCCACGAGGTGGCCCACGCGATCGTCGCCAAGCGGCACGGGCTGGGGGTCAACGGCATCACGCTCTGGCTGCTCGGCGGGGTGGCCGAACTGCGCGGTGAGCCCCGCTCCCCCGGCGCCGACCTCAAGATCGCCGGGGTTGGGCCGCTGACCAGCGTCGTGCTCGGCGGCCTGTTCGCCCTGGTGGCCTGGGGAGTCTCGGCCATCGCGGCGCCACCGCTGATCAGCGGGATGTTCGCCTATCTGGCCGTGGTGAACGTGCTGCTCGCCGTGTTCAACCTGGTGCCCGCCGCACCGCTGGACGGCGGCCGGGTGCTGCGCGCCTTCCTGTGGGCCCGCTGGCACGACCGCATGCGGGCCGCCGTGGCCGCCGCCCGGGCGGGCCGGGTCTTCGGCTACGTCCTGATCGCGCTCGGCTTCCTCAACCTCGTCTCCGGCCTCGGCCTCCAGGGATTCTGGCTGGCCCTGATCGGCCTGTTCCTGGTGAACGCGGCCACCGCCGAGGAGCAGCAGACGCAGATCGACGCCGCGCTGCACGGCATCACGGTGGGCGAGGTGATGTCGCGCGACCCGGTCGTCGCGCACCCCGACGAGACGGTGGCCGGCCTGATCGACCGGCTCGTGCTGCGCCGTCACCTGTCCACCTATCCACTGCTGGGCGACGACGGCCGGTTCGCGGGACTGGTGACCCTGGGCCGCGTCCGGCGGGTGCCACCCGACGACCGCGCGATCACCCGGCTGCGCGACATCGCGTGCCCGCCGTCGGACGTACCCACCGCGCACCCCGGCGACCAGCTCACGGAGCTGCTCCAGCGAATGAGCGGCGACGCGGACGGCCGGGCCGTGGTGCTCGACGACGCCGGACGCCTCATCGGCCTGGTCACACCCACCGACATCAGCCGGATCATCCAGACGGTGGATCTGCGGGCGCGCGAGCCGTACCGGACGCCGCGCGGCGCCGACCTCGCCCCGCCGCCGCCCGCGGGCCGTACGCCCGGCGGACCTGATTCCGGAGGCCCTGCTTCTGGAGGCCCGGCTCCTGGCGGAACCGTCCCGCCATCCGGTCGCCGCGACGCCGCCTGAACGCCGCCGGCTCCCGCGTCAGCCGAGAGCAGTCGTAACGGATAAGGGCAGGCTCTCAGGGAGGTGGGGACATGACGATCGTCGACGACACGGCGGCCGAACGACGGCGGCTGCGGTTCGAGCGGGACGCGCTGCCGTACATCGACCAGATCTACGCCGGCGCCCTACGGCTCGCGCGCAACCCCGCCGACGCCGAAGACCTGGTGCAGGACGTCTACATGCGGGCCTTCAGCAACTTCCATCAGTTCCGCGAGGGCACGAACCTGCGGGCCTGGCTCTACCGCATCCTGACCAACACCTACATCAACACCTACCGCAGGCAGCAGCGGCAGCCGCAGCGGTCCGCGGCCGAGGACATCGAGGACTGGCAGCTCGCCGAGGCGGCCTCGCACACCTCGTCGGGGCTCAAGTCCGCCGAGGTGGAGGCTCTGGAGGGGCTGCCCGACTCGCGGGTGAAGCGCGCGCTGCAGGAGCTGCCCGAGGACTTCCGGATGGCGGTCTACCTCGCCGACGTGGAGGGCTTCGCCTACAAGGAGATCGCGCAGATCACCGACGTCCCCATCGGCACGGTCATGTCACGGCTGCACCGGGGACGCCGGCAGCTGCGGACCAAGCTGGAGGACTACGCCGCCGAGCTCGGTCTGCTCCGGTCGGCGAGCGCCGCCGCACCGGACGGCCAGAAAGCCCAGGACGCCGAAACGCCCTGAAACGAAAGGAGCTCAGGCGTCCGCGTGCTCGGGGCTCTCCAGCCGGAAGAAGTTGCTCGGGCTGCCGTCCTTGCGGTGCTCCTGGTAGATGAAGTTGAGGTCGCGCTCCTCGAACGTCCTGAACCACTCGTCCCAGGAGATCTCCTTCAGGTCTTCACCGCCGTATCCCGGAAAGTCGAACCGGAGGACGCCTGGGCGGCCCTCGTGCTCGCTGCCGGGAACGGTGGCGGGCTTGGCGCCCCGTTCCCCGGCCCACCGCCTGATGACCTCGTGGTCGGTCGTGATCAGGCTGCGTCCGGGGCGCTCCTCGTGCTCCTCGGCAGAGGAGATCTCCTGCTCGTACTTGTGCTCGCCGGTGACCGGGTGGTGCTGCTCGGACATCTCGCCACCTCCCCTTTGGTCGCCCTACCCCGCGCCACCGGCCCTACCCGGGGCCTTCCCCGGCAGCCGCACCCACGCGGGGGACTCCTCCCCCGGCGCGTACGCGGAGTCGAGGCGCTTGCCCACGACGCCGGGCAGGCCCTGCTCGGCCGCCGCCCGCCGCACCGCGCCCGCCTCCCCCGGCCAGGACGGCGCCGTCTGCCAGCGCGGCCCGCCGACCGCGAGGCCCTCCAGGCTCGCACGGCGGCGCTCGAACGGCTCGCCGAGCAACGACCGGCCGTCGTCGTAGAGCAGGTCGTAGGCGACGTAGACGGGGGTGCCGGCGATCGTGACGACCTCGCCGTCCAGCACGACGGCCCTGCTGCCCAACGACTCGGCGAGCGGGCGCAGCCAGCGGTGCTCCCCGGTGACGTCCGCGCCGCCCGCGTCGCGCAGCGTGAGCCTGCCGCCCTCCACGTACGCCGGCGCCCGCGTGCCGCCCCACCAGAACTCCCAGGCGTACGCCTCGGGGTCGCGGGGCACCCGGGCGCGGGTCACGGGCGTCATCGGCGCGAGCGAGGCAGGCGGGGGCTCCCACTGCCCGTCGGGCGGGTCCATCCGGTGGATCATCCAGTTGCGTCCCCGGGTCCGGAACAGCACGTAGCGGCCCGTGACCCGGGAGCCGCTCAGCACGATCTTGACCTCGCGGTCGCTCCACTTCTCGGTCGCGTAATGGCCGCGGTCCCAGATCGTCATCGTGCCGCCGCCGTACTCGCCCTGGGGGATCTCGCCCTCGAACCGGGCATATTCCATCGGGTGGTCCTCGGTGTGGACGGCGAGGTGGTTGGTCGCGGGGTCGGGCGGCAGGCCCTTGGGGATGGCCCAGGAGACCAGCACCCCGCCCCGCTCCAGGCGCAGGTCCCAGTGGAGGGAGCGGGCGTGGTGCTCCTGGATGACGAACGTGTCGTCCTCGCCCCGCGGCAGCGGCCCTTCGGCGGGGATCGGCTCGCGGGTGCGCGTCGCGTCGCGTTTGGCCCGGTAGGTCTCGAGTTTGTCCGCCATCTCCGTGGTCCTACCCACGGCATGACCCACTGTGGGTGACAAGCGTGTCACCTTGTAGCGACATGTCCGGTTAAGGACTTCGTGACCACTTGGTGATTGGGGGTGGCTATCGTCGCCCAGCATGAGTTCAGCGATCAGGTTGACCGCCGGCGCCACGATCGTGGCCCTCGGTCTCCTCCTGCCCGGCACCCCCGCCACAGCGGCCCCGAGCCACACGGTCAAGATCACCGTCATGGCCAGCTCCGACATCCACGGAAACGCGCTCAACTGGGACTACTACAAGAACGCGGAGTACGACGACAGCGCGCACAACGACGTCGGCCTCGCGAAGATCTCGACGATGGTGTCGAAGATCAGGGCCGACCGCGGCGCCGACCACACCCTGCTGTTCGACTCCGGCGACATCCTCCAGGGCACGCCGCTGGACTACTACTACGCGAAGGTCGAGCCGATCACCTCGACCCACGCGACCCACCCCATGGCCAAGGCCATGAACGCCATCGGGTACGACGCCGTGACCCTGGGCAACCACGAGTTCAACTACGGCCTGCCGCTGCTCGGCGCCTGGGTCGAGCAGATGAAGGCGCCCGTCCTCGGCGCGAACGCCGTCTCGGCCACGACCGGCCAGCCGGCCTACGAGCCGTACATCATCAAGACCATGAAGGTGAAGGGCGAAAAGCCGATCAAGGTGGGCGTGCTCGGCCTCACCAACCCCGGCGTCGCGATCTGGGACAAGGCGAACGTCGACGGCAAGCTGAAGTTCCTCGACCTCGTCGCGACCGCCAAGAAGTGGGTGCCCGTCATCCGCGACCACGGCGCCGACGTCGTGCTGGTCACCGCCCACTCGGGCGACGACGGCATGTCTTCCTACGGCTCGGAGCTGCCCGTCGAGAACGCCGCCGCCCTGGTCGCCGAGCAGGTGCCGGGCATCGACGCCGTCCTGTTCGGCCACGCGCACAACGAGGTGCCCCAGCGCTTCGTCACCAACAAGGTCACCGGGCAGCAGGTGCTGCTGACCGAACCCAGCAAGTGGGGCCAGCGCCTCAGCGTCGTCGACTTCACGCTCGACAAGCAGCGCGGGAAGTGGACGGTGACCGGCAAGTCGTCCACCACGCTCAACACCAACACCGTGGCCGAGGACCCGAAGATCGTCGCCCTCATGAAGGAGGCGCACGACAAGACCGTCGGCTACGTCAACAAGGTCATCGCCCAGTCGTCCCAGGAGCTGTCGGCCGCCGAGTCGCCGTACAAGGACACGCCGATCCTCGACTACATCCAGAAGGTCCAGACCGACCTCGTCAGCAAGGCCATCGCCGGCACCGCCGACGCCTCGCTGCCCGTGCTGTCGATCGCCGCGCCGTTCAGCCGCACCGCCGTGTTCCCGGCCGGGCCGGTCAGCGTCCGCGACATGGCCGGGCTGTACGTCTACGACAACACGCTGCTCGGCATCAAGCTGACCGGTGCCCAGATCAAGGACTTCCTGGAGTATTCGGCGAAGTACTTCGCCCAGGTCGCCCCGGGCGCGCCGATCGACCTCGGCACGCTCACCAACGCCGGCGGCACGCCCGACTACAACTACGACCAGCTCTCCGGCGTGACGTACGACATCGACATCTCCAAGCCGGTCGGCCAGCGCATCGTCAACCTGGCGTACCAGGGCCAGCCCGTCACCGCCGACCAGCAGTTCGTGGTGGCCATCAACAACTACCGCCAGTCGGGCGGCGGCGGCTTCCCGCACGTCTCGACCGCCCCGGTGGTCTACAACGCCCAGGTGGAGATCCGCCAGGCGCTGATCGAGTACGCCGCCGCGACCGGCACCATCGACCCGGCCTCGTTCGCCGAGCCGAACTGGAAGCTCGTCCGCGACGGGGTTCCCGTCTTCTCCGAGTGACCTTCACGGAGTGACATTCGGGGGTGGCCCATCCCGGGCCGCCCCCTTCTTCGTTGAGCGGTCGTGCTCGGAGGGCGTTTTCACTCCCCATAGGTGATCGTGGAACGCGCGCATCGACGGTTCGTCGAGCCCGCCTGCGGAAAGTCTCCGCAACATCGCTTCGCTGCCGCGGCGCCTCACCTGCGGATTCAGGGCGCCGCAGCGCTCGGGATCAGTGTTGCGGGCCCGGCGAGCCCTCGTGACCGGGGCCTCCGTCCGCCTCGGCGAAGCCACCAGCTCGCGAGTCTTCACCCGGATGCGCTCTGGTCTCTTGCTTCCTGGTAGCGCGCCCAGCCTTCATCGAGAAGCCGGAACCCCGCGTCGATGGTCGATTCCGGATTCGCCTCGTGGGTGGCGCTGAGCTGGATCTGCAGAGCGAAACGGACGTAGAAGCGGATCTCGTCGGTCGGCTCCGTGTACCCGAACTCCTTGGTGATCGCGGCGACGAGGGCGTCCTCATGGCGGAACCACATCTTCTCCGCGTAATCGATCAGGGCCGGCGTCTCTTCCATGAGGGTGAGGATCTGGCGTTGGGGCCCGGACCTCATCGCGGCGATCTCGGAGAGGTAGTGCGCCTTCAGCGCGTCGGAGATCGTCGTCCCCGGCGCCCGGCCACTGACCGCGGCCACGAGGCGCTCATGCCGTTCGTCCTCGTCGCCGAAGACAAGCGCCTCCTTCTGCGGGAAATGCGTGAAGACCGTCTTGGGTGAGACGTCCGCCTTGTCGGCGATCTCGCGAACGCTGACCCCGTCGAAGCCGCGCTCGAGAAAGAGTGCCATCGCCGCGTCCAAGATCGCCGCCCGCGTTGCCGCCTTCTTGCGTTCCCGCCGTCCCACGGCCGTTCCGTCAACCATGACCAGATCCTACTAGTCCCGAGCTACAACTACATTGACGGTAAAAGTAGTCTCGATATAGTAAGTGTGCGAGTGAAGTTATCGGGTGGCTGCGATCCCCATGCTGCGCCGCCTCGGCACGACCCCCTGCACCGACCCCGGCGCCCAGCGCCGACACCGGAAAGGACCATGACCATGGGCGGCAACATCGACTCGTTCTCGAGCCTGGAACGAAACGAACCCGCGAACGACGCGAAGCCCGAAGCGCTCGTCTCCGACGCATGGCGGCCTTGGCAGCACCGAACCGCGGGAGCCTTGCTCATCGCGGGGCCGATGATCTTCTTACTCGCCGAGTTCATCGCCGCCGCGGCATGGACGGATCCGCCCTACAGCTACACGTACCACTTCATCAGCAATCTCGGAGTCCATGGGCCCTCGACGCTGTTCGGGCAGTACATGTACTCACCACTGGCATGGGTGATGAACACCGGCTTCTTCCTGTTCGGGATCCCGATTCCGGCCGGTGTGGCCGTGCTGCGCGGTCTACACGGCCGGTACCGCTGGGCAGCGCTCGCGCCCGCGACGCTGCTGGCCGCCGGCGGCGTCCTGCTGGGACTGTTTCCCGGATCCGGCGAGGCGATGAACGACGGCACCGGCGACTTCCACGCCTTGGGCGCCCTGGCAGGCTTCGTCGGCGGAAACGTCCTGGCCATCGCGCTCGGGAGCATGCACCGACGCGTCGGGCTCTCCCTGAAACTCGGGCGGACGCTGGTCACGGTCGGCGCGATCGGCCTGGTCTCGATGGTGGCCTACTTCGCCGACCTCATCTCCGGGGCCAACGTCCTCGTCGGCCTCATCGAACGCGGCGCCGTCCATCCGTTCCTGCTCGGCCTCATCTGCGCGGGGGTCGCCCTCTGGCGTGGGTACAGCCGCCCCTCGGCGACCGGCTGAGCCGGGTTGTTCACTGCCCGCGACCCAGCACGATTACGCCCTCATCTCCCGATACAAGATCACATTCGGGATCCGAGGCACCCTCTTCCAGCCCCACCCTTATCCACGAGAACAGGTGAGCCGCGAGCGTGGGGTGGAGGTCTCGCCAGCGAGGCGGAGGCCCACCGCATCGCGGTGCGCATGCGCCGGGCGGCCATCGCCTCCCACCTGCTGTCGGCCGTCCTGCTCGCGGCCGTCACCTGCTTCTCCGGCGAGACCGTCGGCGGCTCGACGCGACGGGCGGGACGTTCGAGGACTCCCTCAGCCGTCTGACCCGACAACCAGGAGGTCCTGGCCGGCATCAAGGCGTTCCTCCGCCTGGTCAGAGCCGAGACGGCGTAGCGCAAAACCGGAAATTCCCGATTGTGTGGACGGTCCTGTCACTGCCCGATAACCTCTGCCGGGTCAAGATTGTCGGATCTTCAACAACAGGGGCGGGGACGGCGTGACGCGCTCGTGGAGGGAGCTACCCACGGGCCGTGTCGTGCATCTGCACGCGGGGCGAGACGTGCATGCGCCCGCGAGATCGGACGAGCAAGCGCGCGCAGGACAAGACGTGCACCCGCACGCCGGCCAGGACGCGTACCCGCAGGCACGATCGGACGTGCATCTGCGTGCGGGACAGAACCCGCCTCTGCACGGCGACTCGGACGTCGTCGCGCTGGCGCTCGACCCCCTGCCCGACGACGCGCCCGCGCTGGTCACCTACGTCCCCCACCCGGCTTTGATCCCCACGTCCCTGACCCCTGCGTCCCTCGCCTCCGCGCCCCTGACCCCCGCGGACCTGGTCGCCGACGTGCTGCGGGAGCTGGAGCACGCCGCGCTGGCGATGTTCCCCGCCTGGCTGCAAGAGGCCGCCGGCATCACCGGGTCCGGCGGCGCGGCCGTGCCCGCCGTCCGCGCCCTCGCGCTGCGTACGGGCTCGGCCAGCAGGCACTTCGCGCCCTTCCTCGCCGACCTGGCCGAACGCGCCCTGCGCGAGCGGGCCGCCTCGGACAGGTTCACAGCCGGGGGCACGGGCCGGGTCACGGTCGGAGTCACGGACAGGTTCACGGGCGGCGTGACGTCCGGAGGCCGTACGGCCGGCCGGGCCCGCACGTTCCCGCCCGAGATCCGTGCCGCCGGGCTGGCCCGGGTGCTCCGCGCGGGCTACCGGCGGCCGGAGGCCGCGATCCTCGTGCGGGTTCCCTCCGGTCTCCCGCCCGCCGCCGAGGAGGTGCTGGTCACAGCCTGCGAATGGCTCGCCCAGCACGGCGGGTTCGGCGTCTGGCTCACCGGACCACCCCCGCGCGCCGTCGACCGCATCGAGTCCGTGGCCGCCCCGATCCCCGACGATGTGGCGGCGCTCATCCACGGGATCGAGCCGGGCGACGCCGAGGAGTCCGACCTGCCGGCGCTCACCTATCCGCCTCTCGCCGGGCTGCCGCACCCGGGCAGTGCCGCCGAACGACGGTTGGAGGCGGCGCTGTCGCCGTGCGACTGGGCGGCGGGCCGCGAGTGGAACCAGCTCCACGCCTCCGGACCGCTCAACAACCCGATCCGCGTCGACCTGCTCTGGCGTGCCGAACGATGCGTGGTCGAAATCGACGGTCCCGAGCACCTCGGCCCGCTCCGCCGCGCCGCCGACATACAGCGCGACGAGCGCCTGCGCCGGGACGGCTACGCCGTCCGCCGATTCACCAACGAGCAGGTGCTGAAACGTCTCAGCACCGTGCTCGCCGAGTTGGAACGCTTCCTCCACCAGTGCCGCAATGGAACGTTCGAAGGGTCACCCCATGCCTGACAAACCCCTGTCCTTCTCCGCGACCTGCGCCCTGCTGATCCTGATGGCGGAAGACCGGGAGATGCCCAATCCCGAGCTCAAGGAGAAGTACGGCGTCACCATCACGGGCAAGGAGCGGACAACCCTCAACGAGGGCGGATTCGTCACCAGCCGGAAGACGGGGCGCTCCTTCAGCCACGTGCTTACCGACAAGGGCTGGCACCACGCGTCCGAACTCGCCCGGGACGGCATCAGCGCGCCGGGCACCGGTTTCGCGGCGGCGGCGGTCAAGGCCCTCGTCGGCAACCTCCAGCGGCACATCGTCCGGAGCGAGCACAGCCTCGCCGAGATCTACAGCCGTCAGGAGGACCTCCTCACTGAGGTGAACGAGGCGCCGAAGGCAGAGACGACGCCAGAACCGATCGCACAGCCCCCGATCGCCCAGCCCCCGATCGCACAGTCACCGATTCCGCAGCCGCCGGTCGCACAGACGCCGGTCGCACAGACGCCGGCCGCCCAGCCCTCAGTCGCTGAGACGCCGACCACGGAGACGTCGATCTCCGGGACGCCGACCGCGCAACCGCCGGTTCCGCAGCCGCCGGTCGCACAGCCCTCGGTCGCTGAGACGCCGACCACGGAGACGTCGATCTCGGAGACGCCCACCGCGCAACCGCCGATCGTGGAGACCCCGCCCGCGAGCGTGCCCGCACTCTCGTCCGAGGACATCGAGACTCTGATCCGCAAGGCGTACGCGCAGCTCGCTGACAAGCCGAACACCTGGGTGAGCCTGACCCAGTTGCGTCCGCTGCTGGGCGACGCCCCCAGGGACCAGGTCGACACCGCCCTCCGTCGCATGATCGCCCTGCCCGACGTGCGTCTCGTGCCCTGGGAGAGCCAGAAGAGCCTGTCTCAGGCTGATCGGGACGCCGCCGTCGTCATCGGTGACCAGCCCAAGCACCGCATTCTGATCGGAGCATGATGACCGGCAAGGAACTGGACGCTCTGGCGGCGTTGAGGTTCAACTACGCCAATGTCCCCGACGACGTGTGGCGGCCGTCGCCGTTCCACGTCGGCACTCTGCACCGGCAGACCGCGCAGACCGTCCTCGACGGGTTCATCGAGGCCGAGGAGAGCGCCGACGCGAGCCCCATCGGCATCGTCATCGAGGGACAGCGCGGCTCCGGCAAGACGCACCTGCTCGGCTGGGTCCGGCAGAAGGTGCACGAGGAGGACGGCTATTTCTTCCTGGTGAGCCTGCTCGACGCCAGGAGCTTGTGGGAGAGCGTGCTGCTGTCCATGCTGGACAGCCTTTCCCGGCCGATCCCGGGATCGGGGACCCAGCTCACCGAGCTTCTGTGGCGGCTGTGCCTGCTCGCCGAGATCCCGGAAGAAGCACGCCGGTCGCTGACCGGTGAGGCGCCGCTCTCCCGGCAGGACCTGGACGACTTCGTGCGCGCCCTGCGCCGGTACGACCGGCACGTCGGCGGCGTCGCCCAAGACGTCGCCAGGGCGCTCGTCCTGCGCGCGGCCGACGACCCGTCCGCGCAGGACGTCGGAGACGCCTACCTCACCTCGGCGCCGGAAGGAGAACCGGGCGAGCGGGCCGGCTGGGGTTTCACCACGATCGTGAAGTCCCCTCAGGAGATGGTCAGGGACCTGTCCCGCCTGATGGCGCTGACCGGTCCTTCCGTCATCGCGGTGGACCAGATCGACGTCCTGCTCGCACAGTCGTCCGTCGCCATGGCGGGAGACACCAGGGACTCCTGGCAGGAGGCGCTGGTGCTCGAGCAGATCGCGGGCGGTCTGATGACTCTGCGCGAGGTGACCCGCCGGACGCTGACCGTGCTCTCCTGCCTTCCCGCGACGTGGGAACTCATCCGCACGAAAGCCATCGATACGGTGCAGGACCGGTTCAAGGAAGCCGTGCCGCTCGACAACATCCCCGATGCGCGAACGGGCATCGAGCTGATCGAGAAGCGGTTCAGCGCGCAGTACGGCGCGGTCGGCTTCACCCCGCCCTATCCGACGTGGCCGGTGAAGCCGGAGGCGTTCGAGGAGGCGTATCAGTACACGCCTCGTCAGTTGCTCATCCGGATCGACAAGCACGTCCGGTCGTGCCTGGCGAGCGGACAGGTCGTGGAGCTGGAACGGCTGACCGGCTCCCAGCCAGTCAGGGTCGTTCCTGTATCTCCGCCGCCGCAGCCGGAGCCCGACTTCGGCGCGCTCGACAGGCGGTTCGCGGAGTTGCGGCAGCGTGCGGACGTGGTGGACGCGCTTGACCCGATCACCGAGGACGTCGTGATGCCGGGGCTGCTGTCGGCCGGACTGTCCGCCTGGATCGCCGAGCAGGGCGAGGACGGGCGCCTGTTCACCCAGGACCCGCCCCCGAGCACGAAGCCGCCCCTGCACGCGCGCCTGCGGCGGACGCTGGACGAGGCGACGGAGAACGAGGCCCACTGGTGCTTCCGCGCCATCTCGGCGTCCCATCACACCGCCGCGCTCAACCGGCTGAAGGCCGCGTCCACGGCGGCCGGGCTCGACGAGCGGATCCCCGCGCGCAAGCTGTTCGTGCTCAGGAACCAGAGCTGGGCCAAGGGACCGGCCACCCAGGCGGCCCTGGCCGCCTTCGAGCAGGCGGGCGGCCGGGTGCTCCAGGTCGAAGAGGACGACCTGCGGATCTTCTCGGCGCTTCGCACCCTGCTGACGGAGAACTCGCCGGACCTCCGGGCGTGGCTCGTCTCGCGTAAGCCGACGAGCGAGGTGAAGCTGTTCGCGGAGGCGCTGGGCGACGCGGCCGTTCCGCGTGTGTCCGACTCCGTCACCGGAAGGTCCGCCCGGTCGAACCGGGCGCAGGACCGCCCCCGGCGCACCGCCAACCCCGAACGGCGTCTGCTCCGCCGGGAGGCGGTGCCGGGACTCACGACGCTGCCGTTGACCGAAGCGCCCTCCCCGGCCTCCGGCACCACGCCGTCGCCCGCCACCGGCAGCGCACCGTCCCCCATCACCGACAGCGCGCCGCCGCCCGCACAGGACACCGCGGCGTCCCCCGCCACGGGCATCGCCCCGCCCCTGGCCACGGACATCGCACCGTCCCCCATCACCGACAGCGCGCCGTCCCCCGCTCCGGACACCGCGGCGTCCCCCGCCACGGGCATCGCCCCGCCCCTGGCCACGGACATCGCACCGTCCCCCATCACCGACAGCGCGCCGCCGCCCGCACAGGACACCGCGGCGTCTCCGGTCACGGGCATAGCGCAGCTCCCGGCTACGGAGACCGCACCGCAGCCGGCCACCGATGGCGAGTCGCCTCCGGCTTCCGGGGATGTGCCGGAACCTTCCGATACGGGCGTCGCGAGTTCCGGCGGCCTGACCCTTGGTCCGGCCGTTCCCGATCTGCAGGTCTGGCCGCCGCTGCCCGCCCCTGAGGCGTCACCGGTCGAAGCACCGGCCCCGGAGATGCCGACTGTGGAGATTCCGGCCTCGGAGCTACCGGTGGTGGAGGCGGCGGTTCCCCGGCCGCGAAGGCCGCTGTCGGCGGATGAGGACCCGGCGTCGCCGTACCTGACGATCGGGGCGGCGACCGCGGACGGCCGGCCGGTGCGCGTGCACCTGGAGACCCTGCGCAAGCACACGGCGATCTTCGCCGGATCGGGCTCCGGCAAGACGGTGCTGATCCGCCGTCTCGTGGAGGAGTGCGCCCTTCAGGGGGTCTCGGCGATCGTCCTCGACGCGAACAACGACCTCGCGCGGCTGGGCGACCGGTGGCCGGAGCCACCCGCGGAGTGGGGCGAGGGCGACGCGGCCAGGGCCGACGACTACCTGGCCAACACCGACGTGGTGATCTGGACGCCGCGCAAGGAGGCGGGACGGCCGCTGAGCTTCCAGCCGCTGCCCGACTTCGGCAGCGTCGCCGACGACCCGGACGAGTTCGGCGAGGCGGTGGACGCCGCTCTCGCCGCGCTCGTGCCCCGGGCGAAGCTGGAGGCCAAGACAGCAAAGGCGCATCTCGGCCAGGCGGTGCTCCGCGAGGCCGTCGCCCACTACGGACGGCGCGGCGGCACGAGCCTCGCCGGCCTGATCGCCCTCCTCGACGACCTGCCGGACGGCGTGAGCACTCTCGAAGGCGCGCCCAGGCTCGCGACCGAGATGGCCCAGCACCTGAGGGCGGAGACGATCAGCGATCCCCTGTTCGCGGGGACCGGGACGCCCGTCGATCCGGGCGTCCTGCTGACGCCGCCGGAGGGCAAGCGGGCCCGTGTCTCGGTGATCAGCCTCACCGGCCTGGCCTCCGACCAGCAGCGGCAGGGCTTCGTCAACCAGCTGCAGATGGCGCTGTTCTCCTGGATCAAGCGGCATCCCGCCGGAGACCGGCCGCTCGGCGGGCTGTTCGTGATGGACGAGGCCCAGACGTTCGCGCCGTCCGGTACGACGACCGTGTGCACCCAGAGCACGCTCGCTCTCGCCGCGCAGGCCCGCAAGTACGGCCTGGGGCTGGTGTTCGCCACCCAGGCGCCGAAGGGGCTGCACAACCGGATCACGGGCAACGCCGCCACCCAGTTCTTCGGCCTGCTCAACGCGCCGGCCCAGATCACGGCGGCGCGGGAGCTGGCCAGGGCCAAGGGCGGCGACGTCCCCGACGTGGCGCGGCTGCGGTCGGGCCAGTTCTACGCGGCGTTCGAGGGCGGGTCGTTCACGAAGGTCCGTACGCCGCTGTGCCTGACCCACCACCCGAGCAGCCCCCTGACGAGCGAGGAGGTCGTGGCCCGGGCGAACCGGTAGGGCGCCGCCGCCCGTGCTCCCTGCCCGTGCTCCCTGCCGCCGCCCGTCCTTCCTGCCGCCGCCCGTGCTCCCCTTCCGGCGGTCTATCGCCGGAAAGCGGCGCCACCGGCGGCGGCGATCGCCACCGACAGGACGATGACGACGGTGAGCGTGCCCAGGGGGTTGCGGTGCCGTACGGGCGCGATCGCGCGCATGGCCGGCACACGGTAGACCGGTGACGGCGACGGAGTGGGCCGCGGCGTCGGACGAGGGCGCGGGGACGGCGCCGCCACGGGCGGCCGGGCCACGGCCACCACCCGGTGCGGAGCATGCCGGGGCGTCGGTGCGGGCTTCTCGGGAGCCGGTGGCGGAGGCTTCTGGGAGGGCGCGGGCGGCGGCACGGGCCTGGGTGACGTGCAGCCGGGCCGTCCGATGCCGACCTCGGCGTGCAGGCCGATGAGCACGTCGACGTCGAGGCAGACACCGACCCGCAGGCCCGGTCCGTCCGGATCGGGTGCCGTGAGGGACACATCGGCCGCTGCCCGCACCATCCCCCGGGCCACCGTGCCGCCCGCGCCCGTGTCCTGCCGCTCGGCCCGCACCTGCTGCTCGGCCGCCGGGGCGGGAGCCGCCGCGGCCGGCACGGCGCAGGCCGGCACGGCACAGGCCAGCGCGGCGCAGGCGGAAACGGCCGCGACCGCGACGGCCACGCGCGGGCCCGCCGTCCTGCCCATGTCAGTGGCCCTCGGGGATCCGCTGGAACTCGTGCAGGGCGCTCACGAACGCGTCGGGCTGCACCGCCAGGCCGCCGCTGAAGGGGTGGGAGATGTTCCACGCGAGATAGACGCCGACGCCGAGCAGGACCGCCATCGTCAGCACCGGCACGAGCGTGAGCCCCCGGGGCCGCGCCCCTGCCAGGAACGGGAAGACGATGACCAGGACGCCCGTGAGCACCGTCAGCAGCATGACGCCGGGGGGCGGCTCGGTGCCCGCGTCGGCGGCGCGCTGCCGCCGGGCGGCGGACATGTCCGCCATCCGCTCCAGCACGGCGTCTCTGGCGTCGCGCGCCTCGTCGGTCGTGACCGGCAGTTCGGTCACGTGGGCGCGTAACGCCTCCAGCCGCGCCGATCCCTCGCTGCCGAGATGTCCGGCCGCCATCTGGGGCCACTCGTCCTCGACGACGTATCTCGCGTACTCGCGGAGCCCCTCGCGCACCTGGGCGGCGTCGGGGGCCGGGAGCGGCGCGGCGGCCCAGTAGGCCTCCACGAGCGCGTGGGTCTCCGCGTAGGTGTTCTGCCGCGCGGAGTCGGCCGAGGTCCACGGCACGACGATCGCGATGGCGAACACGAGCAGGAACAGCGAGGAGAGCATCGACCCGGCGTGACCGGCGGACGCGCCGCCGGGATCGCGGTCGTCGGTGCCCCGGCCCAGCGCGCGGAAGAGAAGGGCCGCCACGGCCACCAGCCCGACGGCCGCCGCGACCGCGAGTACGCCCAAGAGCATGACATCTCCACAGACACTTTGCCGATTACTTGTGGTGACATGACTATCACACGAAGTAATTATTGACCAGCCAAGACAGGCAAGTCACGGCGCGGCCTGCCCGGCCGGGCGGGAGAGGTCATGGCAGGATCGGCGCGGAGGTGATCGCATGCGCGTGGTGATCGCGGGCGGACACGGGAAGATCGCCCTTCGGCTGGCGCGCCTGCTGAGCGGGCGGGGCGACGCGCCCGTGGGGCTGATCCGCAACCCGGACCAGGTCGCGGACGTGGAGGCGGCCGGCGCCGAGGCGGTGGTGTGCGACCTGGAGCGGACCACGCCGGAGAAGGTGGCCGAGATCCTGCTGGGGGCGGGAGCCGTCGTCTTCGCCGCCGGGGCGGGGCCCGGCAGCGGCGTCGCGCGCAAGTTCACCGTGGACCAGGGCGCCTCGGTGCTGCTCGCCGACGCGGCCGAACGGGCCGGGGTGTCCCGCTTCATCCAGATCTCCTCGATGGGCGCGGGATCGCCGCCCGCACCGGGGAGCGACGAGGTCTGGGCGGCCTACATCACCGCGAAGACGGCGGCGGAGGAGGACCTGCGCGCCCGCCCGCTCGACTGGACGATCCTGCGGCCCGGGCGGCTCACCGACGAGCCGGGCACCGGCCTGGTGACGCTCGCCGACCCGCCGCTTCCCCCCGGTTCGGTGCCGCGCGACGACGTGGCCGCCGTGATCGCCGCACTAATCGACACACCGGAGACGCGGCTTCGCGTCCTCGAACTCATCGGCGGAGGCGTGCCCATCGACGAGGCCATACGGCTCGTGCTGATGTGACGACCGCACAGCGGCGTTTTCAGGACCGTTACCCAAACCGCCCCGAATAGCAAGAGGTACTAAATACCCAATTGGGCACTAGATCATCTCGTTACGGAAAAATCCCGAATTTGTGGGGTTCATGCGGCTTGACGCGTTTTGCGGGGTGACGAAGACTTCCCTCGAACTTCGCGTGATCCACTCCGGGCCGGCCCCCCTCCCCGGAAGGCACGCCAGATGGAGGAACTCGATGAGTAGCTCTCCCCGGAGAGCGCGTCGCTATGCCGCCGCGCTCGCACTCCCCCTGGCGATCACTCTGAACGCCCTCCCGGCGCTCGCCGATCCTTCCCCGGATCCGGTCCCGCCGGACCGGGCCTCCAGCACCGCGCAGAACGGCGTAGCGCTCATGCGCGTCGTCGTCGCCGACCAGGCGGGCGTGGACAAGCTGGTCGCCATGGGCGTCGACCTGGCCGAATACACCAAGCCCGTCGACGGCGGCATCGAGGTGCACGCCGTGCTCAGCCCCGACGAGGCGCGGAGCCTGCGCGACCAGGGCTTCGACGTCCGCGACGCCATCTCCGACCAGAGCGACTACGCCGCGAACCTGGCAGAACGGCGGCAGGCTCTCGCCGTCGCATCGGCCGACGCGGCCGAGACCGACACACTGACCCCGCTGCGCGCCGAGTGGTTCACCAGCCTCGACAACCAGCGCTTCCTGTCGGTGGAAGTGAAGACGAGCGCGACCGACGCCCAGACCGTGCTCACCGCCACCTGGGACAGCGGCCCCGGCACGGCCCCCGACTCCGGCGGCTCGACGACGATGTCCCGCTTCACCGACGCGGGCCAGTACATGTACCACCGGTTCAACTCGCCGCTGCCGATCACGGAGACCCCCACCCAGGTCACGATCACCAGCAGCCGGGGCGGCACGGTCACCGTGCCGGTGACCAAGTGGCTGGGCGAGCCGCGCAAGGCGCCGGGCAAGCACTACGTGCAGGACTTCGTCGACCACTACATGGACCCCACCGAGGTCACCGGCCGGATCGTGGCGCTGGCCAAGCAGTTCCCGAACATCTCGGAGATCATCGACCTCCCGTACAAGACGAACGGCTACCGCCGCCAGGCGCAGGCGCAGTTCGGCAGCGGCTCGGGGAGCGCGCTGGCGAGCACGTTCTACGTGACGTCCAAGGCGTACGGCAGCGAGGGCGGCAACGACGTCAGCGTCGCGCTGGCGAACCCCGGCACCGCCTCGGCCCCGCTCTCGGTCACCGTCAACGGCAAGGACGTCGTGGTCAACCTGGCGACGGACGCCTCCGGCTCGGTCACCAGCACGGCCTCCGAGGTGGTCGCCGCGCTGAACGGCGACCCCGCGGCCTCGGCGCTGCTGACCGCCGCCCTCTATCGCACCAGCCCGGGCACCGGCGTGGTGGCCGCGGCCGCGGCGACGAAGCTGACCGACGGCCTGAAGGCGCCGGCGACCGTCTCGCGCCAGCCGTTCCAGATGAAGGCGCTGCGCATCGGCAAGAGCCGGGACGGCTCGAAGACCGGGGTGTTCCTCTACTGCCAGGAGCACGCCCGCGAGTGGGTGACCCCGCTGACCTGTGTGGAGACCGCCGAGCGGCTGCTGCGCAACTACGCGCTCGACGCGGACACCAAGAAGCTGGTGAACAACCTCGACATCTTCATCGTGCCGACGATCAACCCCGACGGCGCGCACTACTCGATGTACGACTACAACATGCAGCGCAAGAACATGGTGAACTACTGCGCTGCCGACGGGTCGGACCCGGCGCGCCGCAACTCCTGGGGCGTCGACCTCAACCGCAACTTCTCGGTGGGCAGCGCTTTCGACGGCTACGTCGGCGGTTCGACCACCTGCACCGGTGAGACCTACTCCGGGCCGTCCGAGCTGTCGGAGCCGGAGACCCGCAACGAGGTCTGGCTGACGGAGCAGTACCCGAACATCAAGTTCGCGATGAACACCCACTCCTACGGCGGCTACTTCATGTGGCCTCCGGGGGCGTACAAGAGCGCCGGGCGCGAGACGCTGCCGCGGCCGGACCTGGGCACCGAGGAGTACTTCTGGAACGCCTCCGCCCACATCCTGTCGGCCGTGCAGGGCTGGCGCGGCACGGCCATCTGGCCGGGGCGCACCGGTCCGGTGATCGACGTGCTCTACTCGGCGGCCGGCAACAGCGCCGACGAGTTCTGGTACAACAAGGGCATCATCGGCTGGGACTTCGAGGTCGGCGCGGACGTCTACGACCCGGCGACCAACAGGTACACCTCGGTCGGCTTCCAGCCTCCGTTCGAGGAGGGCCACGAGGAGGCGATGGAGTTCTCCAACGGCCAGATCGGCATCCTCGAAGTCGCCCAGGCGTACGAGAAGGACAAGCAGAAGCCCGAGTCGAAGCTCGTGGTGACCGACAGGACCGACACCTCGGCCACGTTCACCTTCACCGTGGACGAGCCGGCGAACGTCTACTACACCCTCGACGGCAGCCGGCCGACGCTGAGCTCGCCCAAGCTGACCTCGTCGGGCATGCGCGAGGGCGCCGCGAAGATCACTGTCGACAAGACGACAGAGGTGCACTGGTTCGCCATGGACCTCGCGGGCAACATCGAGAAGAACTACAAGCCGGACGGCAACGGCAAGAACTACAACAAGGAGACCGTCACCGTCGACAAGGCGCCGGTGGTGCCGCTGACCGTGACCGCCTCGTCCCGTTGCACGGGCAGCTCGGCGTACGTCGCCGCGACGGCCGTCAACGCCGGTGACGGGCCGGCGACGGTGGAGCTGACCACCCCGTACGGTTCCAAGACGGTGGCCGACGTGGCCCCGGGCAAGCAGGCCTACCAGTCCTTCAACACCCGGGCCGGGAGCATCGACGCCGGCACGGTCACCGTGAAGGCGACCGCCACGATCGACGGCAAGCAGGTCACCTCGTCCTACGACGCCGCCTACAGCGCGGCCGACTGCCACTGAGCCGCTGACACCGCTGTAGCACAGACCCGGGGCCGGCCGCCCATCCGGCCGGCCCCGCCCCCCATAAATGGAGCGATCCGCATGAGAATCACCAGGACCACACAGATAATCGCCGCCTCCGTGCTCGGCCTGGCCCTCGCCGCCGCGGCCACCCCCGCGCTGGCCGACGACGACCCCGCCGGCACCGGCGGCATCGACGTGTCGGTGAACATCCAGCCGACCACCACCCCCGGCCAGCTGTCGATGACGGTGGCCGACAACACGGGGGTGTCGCTGGAGGAGAACGGCTCGGACGCCACCGCCCGCCAGTTCACCGGCACCCTGCCGACGGTCACCGTGACCGACACCCGCACCCCCGAGGAGATCCCCGACGGTGAGTACTGGGCGGTCGTGGGCCAGGCCAGCGAGTTCGTCGCGACCGACGACCCGAGCAAGACCATCGGCCCGGAATACCTGGGCTGGCGGCCCCACCTGCTGAGCGACTCCTCCACCGGCTCGGTGGCGGCCGGTGAGCCGGTCTCCAGCGCCATCTCCGACGGCACCGGCGCTCCCACGGTCGGTCTGCAGGGGCAGGAGCTGCTGGTCTCCACCGCCAACTCCGCCGACGAGATCGGCACTTCGGAGGTCAACGCCGATCTGGCCCTGCGCACCCCGGTCGACGTCGCCGCCGGCGAATACCACTCCACCATCACGCTGTCGCTGTTCAACCAGTCCTGACCGGGCGGGTCCGCACCAGTCCCGTCCAGGACGATGTGACGCAGGGTTAGGAAATCCTGACGTAGCGGATTGTTGACCGGGCGGTCAATCAGGCAGACCGTCAGATAACAGGTCACCTCTCCCCGTACGGAGGCACGGATGGATCTCACGAGATCGTTGTCCGACGTCGTCGCCCTCGTCGCCGGGCTGGTCGCGGTGCTCGCACCGTTCTTCTGGGCCGACGCCCAGGCGGCCACGCAACCACTGCTCATCCTCGGCGCCCTGCTCGTCGTCTCCGCCCTGTGGTCCATCCTGGGCGCGGGCGGCGCCAGCTCCTGGGTGACCGCGGCGTTCGGCGCTCTGCTGCTCGTCTCCCCCTGGGCGTTCGGCTTCGACGGCGACTCCGCCTCTGCGTGGACCGCCTGGATCACCGGCGGCGTCACCGTCATCGTCGGTCTGCTGACCGTCCTGCAGGTGCGCGGCCGCACGACCGTCGCCGCCTGACTCCCCTACCGCCCCACCCACGCGTACGGCCCCGCCGCCCGTCGTCCCCCCGGCGACAGGCGGCGGGGCCGTACGTCTTTGCGTCCCTCCGGCTCGCACGGCCGGCACGGGGACGGCGTGCGACAGGGCGGCGGCGGTGCGACGACAGGGGATGGCGGAGACAGGGGGCCTCACCTGCGCGGGGACCAGAGTCGCGCTTATCACTCCACAGGCGGCATGTCGCCCCTTGACTTTGGCGCGATCTCCACTCAGTCTGTTGCGCATAGCGCTTCCTGTTCCACCTTACGAAACTGGGAAACCCTCGCATGATTCCTGCGTGCCCCCTCGCCGCCCTGCCCAGGGGTGAGGCCCTCCGAATCGAGACAGATCCCCCGATCGCCGTCTTCCACACAGAGGACGGTGAACTGTACGCGGTGGACGACACCTGTACGCACCAGGACGCGTCGCTCGCGGACGGGTGGCTGGAAGGGTGCGAGGTGGAGTGCCCCCTGCACGCGTCGCGCTTCGACCTGCGCACGGGCCAGGTGGACGCTCCTCCCGCGAAGCTGCCGGTGCGCACCCACCAGGTGGTGGTCCAGGACGAGACCGTCTACGTCGTGCCGTCGGACCTGCCGCCGAACCTGCCGCCCGGCGTCCGCACCGGTTCGGCCTGAGACGCCGTGAGGGTGTCGTGAAAGCCGTGAGGATGTCGTGAAATCGGTCGCTGTCGTCGGCGCGTCGCTCGCCGGGCTGTCGGCGGCCCGCGCGCTGCGCGCCCAGGGCTTCGACGGGCGCCTGACGATCGTCGGGGCCGAGCCGCACCGCCCCTACGACCGTCCCCCGCTGTCCAAGGAGTTCCTCACCGGGCAGATGACGACGGCCGATCTCGCTCTGGAGGGCGACGACGAGGACCTCGGCGCCGAGTGGCGGCTGGGCGTCGCCGCCACCGGCCTCGACCGGGGGCGGTCGCTGCGCGTCGCGCTCGCCGACGGCTCCGCGGTCGAGGCCGACGGCGTGGTCATCGCCACCGGCGCGGTCGCCCGCACCCTCGGGGGTGGTCTCGCCGGCGTGCACACGCTGCGCACGATCGACGACGCGGCGGCCCTGCGGGCCGACCTCGGCGCCGCCCGGCGGCTCGTGGTGATCGGGGCCGGGTTCATCGGCGCGGAGGTCGCCTGCGTCGCCCGCACGCTCGGCCTCGACGTGACGATCGTCGAGGCCGCGCCCGCGCCGTTCGCCCGCGCGCTCGGGCCCGAGATGGGCACCGCGCTCGCCGGGCTGCACGAGGACAACGGCGTGCGCCTCATCTGCGGCGCCGCCGTACGCGGCCTGACGGGCGAGGGCCGCGTCGACGGCGTGCTGCTCGACGACGGACGCCGCCTGGACGCCGACGTGGTGCTCGTCGGCATCGGCGCGCGGCCGGTCGTGGAGTGGCTCGACGGCAGCGGGGTGCTGCTCGGCGACGGCGTCGTCTGCGACGCGGGCGGCGCGACGAACGTGCCGGGAGTCGTCGCGGTCGGCGACTGCGCCGCCTGGTTCGACCCCGCTCTCGACGCCCACCTGCGCGTGGAGCACTGGACCGGCGCCGCCCGGCGTCCCGCCACTGCCGCGCGGACGCTGCTGTCCGGCGGCGCGGCCGTGCCGGACACGCTCGCGCCGCCCTACCTGTGGTCCGACCAGTACGGCATGCGCGTGCAGTTCGCCGGGCACACGCTGCCGGGAGACGAGGTGAGCGTCGAGGAGGGCGACCTCGCGTCCCGCCGTTTCCTGGCCGTCTACCGGCGGGAGGGCCGCACGGTCGCGGTGCTCGGGGTCGACCAGCCGCGCTCGTTCACCCGGTGGCGACGCCGCGTGAACGAGCCCGCCGGGGCGCGATGAGCGCCGTCACCCACCGTGGCCGAGACGGTGGCTGATGTCGGCGGCGCCCGCGACGAGCACGGGCGCGAGCTCGTGCATGCGCTCCTCGCTGAACCGGTAGGCCGGGCCGGAGGCGCTGACGGCGGCCACCACCTCGCCCTCGTGGGAGCGGATGGGCGCGGCGATGGCGTTCAGCCCGATCTCGTACTCCTCCACGGTGACCGCGTAGCCCTGCCGCAGCGCCTCGGCGAGCTGCCGGCGCAGCTCGCCCGCGTCGGTCACCGTGGCCGGGGTGAAGCGCTCCAGCCCGGCGGCGGCGATGAGCCGTTCGCGGCGCCGCTCGTCGAGGTGGGCGAGCAGGACCTTGCCGCTCGACGTGGCGTGCAGGGGGGTGGGCTGGCCCACCCAGTTGTGCGCGGTCACGGCCGCCTGGCCGCGCACCTGGTCGAGGTTGATGGCGTAGTGGGACCGCGCGACGGCGATGTTGACGGTCTCGCCGATCTCCTCGGCGAGACGCCGGCACACCGGGCGGCTCTGCTGGACGAGGTCGAGCCGCGCGGCCACCCCGGCGGCGAGCCGGACGATGCCGAAGCCGAGGCGATATTTGCCGCGGTCTTCGGCCTGCTCGGCCAGGCCGCGCGCCTCGAGCGCGCCGAGAAGCCGGAACGCGGTGGACTTGTGGACGCCGATCTCCGCCGCGACCTCGCTCACGCCGGCCTCGCCGCGCTGGGAGAGGATCTCCAGGATCGTGACGGCCCGGTCCACCGACTGGACGCCGCCGCTTCCCTCGGACCTCGCGGCGGTCTCGTCGGCCCCCGCGAGATCGGGGTCCGGCGCGTGACGTTGCGAATGCTGCACTCTATTGCGCATATCAATATCATCCTGCCCGGGAGGCGGACATGTATGACTTTGTCATCGTCGGTGGTGGATCAGCGGGGAGCGCGCTCGCGAACCGGCTGTCGGCCGACCCCTCGAACCGCGTGCTCGTGCTGGAGGCGGGCCGTCCCGACTACCTGTGGGACGTGTTCATCCACATGCCCGCGGCGCTGATGTTCCCCATCGGCAGCCGGTTCTACGACTGGAAGTACGAGTCCGAGCCCGAGCCCTACATGCACGGCCGGCGGATCTACCACGCCCGCGGGAAGGTCCTCGGCGGGTCGAGCAGCATCAACGGCATGATCTTCCAGCGCGGCAACCCGATGGACTACGAGCGCTGGGGCGCCGATCCGGGCATGGAGACCTGGGACTTCGCGCACTGCCTGCCGTACTTCAAGCGGATGGAGAACTGCCTGGCCGCCGACCCGTCCGACCCGATGCGCGGGCACGACGGGCCGCTGGTGCTGGAGCGCGGCCCGGCGAAGAACCCGCTGTTCAAGGCGTTCTTCGAGGCCGTGCAGCAGGCGGGCTACCCGCTGACCGACGACGTGAACGGCTACCGCCAGGAGGGCTTCGCGCCGTTCGACCGCAACCTGCGCCGCGGGCGCCGCCTGTCGGCCGCCCGGGCCTACCTCCACCCCGTGATGGACCGCCCGAACCTCACGGTCAAGACCCGGGCGTTCGTCACGAAGATCCTGTTCGAGGGCAAGCGCGCGGTCGGCGTCGAGTTCGACGGCAAGCGGGTGCGGGCCGGGGAGGTCATCCTCTGCGGCGGCGCGATCAACTCCCCGCAGCTCCTGCAGCTGTCCGGCGTGGGCGACGCCGACCACCTGAAGGCGCACGGCATCGACGTGGTCCACGACCTGCCCGGCGTGGGCGAGAACCTCCAGGACCACCTGGAGGTCTACATCCAGTACGCCTGCAAGCAGCCGGTGTCGATGCAGCCCGCGATGAAGTGGCGCAACCGGCCGATGGTCGGCGCCCAGTGGCTGTTCCTGCGCAAGGGCCCCGGCGCGACCAACCACTTCGAGGCCGGCGGCTTCGTGCGCGGCAACGAGGACGTCGACTACCCCAACCTGATGTTCCACTTCCTGCCCGTCGCCGTACGGTATGACGGCAGCGCGCCGGCCGGCGGGCACGGCTACCAGGTGCACATCGGGCCGATGTACTCCGACGCCCGCGGCTCCGTGAAGATCAAGAGCGCCGACCCCCGGGTGAAGCCCGCGCTGCGGTTCAACTACCTGTCCACCGACCAGGACCGCCGCGAGTGGGTCGAGGCCGTACGAGTGGCCCGCGACATCCTCAACCAGCCCGCCATGGACGCGTTCAACGGCGGCGAGCTGTCGCCCGGCCTTGAGGTCGAGACCGACGAGCAGATCCTCGACTGGGTGGCCAAGGACGGCGAGACCGCGCTGCACCCCTCCTGCACGGCCAAGATGGGCGTGGACGAGATGTCCGTGGTCGACCCGCTGACGATGCGAGTGCACGGCCTGGAGGGCCTGCGGGTCGTGGACGCCTCGGTCATGCCGTACGTGACGAACGGCAACATCTACGCGCCCGTGATGATGGTCGCGGAGAAGGCGGCCGACCTGATCCTCGGTAACACTCCCCTGGCCCCCGAGCCGGTGGAGTTCTACCGGCACAGGAAGGACGCCTGAGATGAAGGACCTGCACATCGGCGGGGAGTGGCGCGACGCTGCCGAGGGCGGCCGGCGCGAGATCCACTGCCCGGCCGACGGGCGGCACGTGGCCACGGTCGCGGAGGCCACCCGCGCCGACACCGAGGCCGCGATCGCGGCGGCCCGGCGGGCGTTCGACGATGGCCCGTGGCCGCGTACGCCGGAGCGGGAGCGCGGGGCGCTGCTGCTGCGGGTGGCCGCTCTGCTGGAGCGCGACAAGGCCGAGATCGCGCGGGCGGAGTCGCTGGACACCGGCAAGCGCCTGGTGGAAAGCGAGTATGACGTCGACGACGTGATCGCGTGTTTCCGCTACTTCGGCGGGATCGCGGGCACGGACGCGGGCCGGGTGGTCGACACCGGGCGCGCCGACGCGATCAGCCGGGTGGTGTACGAGCCGGTCGGCGTCTGCGGCCTGATCACGCCGTGGAACTACCCGCTGCTGCAGACCTCCTGGAAGGTGGCGCCCGCGCTGGTGGCCGGGAACACCTTCGTGCTCAAGCCGAGCGAGCTGACCCCGTCGACCGCGATCCTGCTGATGCGGCTGCTGGAGGAGGCGGGCCTGCCCCCGGGCGTGGGCAACCTCGTGCTCGGGGCCGGCGCGGAGGCGGGCGCGCCGCTGGCCGAGCACCCGGACGTCGACCTGGTCTCGTTCACCGGCGGGCCGGCGACGGGCCGGTGGATCATGGCCGCCGCCGCGCGGACGGTCAAGCGGGTCGCCCTGGAGCTGGGCGGCAAGAACCCCAACATCGTCTTCGCCGACGCGGACTTCGACACCGCGGTCGACTTCGCCGTGACCGCCGTCTTCCTGCACTCGGGGCAGGTCTGCTCGGCCGGTGCGCGGCTGCTGGTGGAGGACTCCATCCACGAGAAGTTCGTGGACGCGGTGGTGCGCCGGGCCGAGCGGATCAGGCTGGGCGGGCCGTTCGACCCCGAGGCCGAGACCGGGCCGCTGATCTCTGCCGCGCATCTGGCCAAGGTCGAGGCGTACGTCGAGGCGGGGATCGCCGAGGGCGCGAAACTGCGCTGCGGCGGGCGGCGGCTGGAGGGCGAGGGCTACTTCTTCCCGCCGACCGTGCTGGACGGCTGCCACCGCGACATGCGGGTCGTCCGGGAGGAGTCGTTCGGGCCGGTGCTGACGGTGGAGCGGTTCTCCGGTGAGGACGAGGCCGTCGCGCTGGGCAACGACACCGACTATGGCCTCGCCGGGGCCGTGTGGACGACCGACGCGGGCAAGGCGCAGCGGGTGGCCGCCCGGCTGCGGCACGGCACCGTGTGGATCAACGACTATCACCCCTATGTGCCGCAGGCGGAGTGGGGCGGGTTCAAGCAGTCGGGCGTCGGCCGGGAGCTCGGCCCGACCGGCCTGAACGAATACCGCGAGATCAAGCACATCTGGCAGAACACCGATCCCCGCCCCCAGCACTGGTTCCGCCCCTGAGTCAGGCGCCGTACGCGGCGAGGAACTCCCCGATGCGCGCGTCCATCTCGGGCGGCGCCGCGAGGGGCAGGGTGTGATGGGTGGCCCCGGGCAGCACGGCCGTCTCCACGCGCGGCAGGAGCGCCGCGGCGGAGGCGGCCACCCGGCCGATGTCGTGCGCCCTGCTGCGCTCGGCCAGAAGAAGAAGCACCGGAAGCCGCAGCGCCCGCAGCGCCTCCGGGGCGGGACGCGGCCCGGTCAGGGGTCGGGCGGCGGGGAAGGCGGCGGCCAGGTCGTAGAGGCGCAGCCACGTCTCGTCGAGCGCCGCGTGCCCCGTCTCCCAGGCGAGGAACGCGCGGCGCCGCCGTACGGTCGGGTGGAGCAGCATCGGCAGGGCGCGCAGCAGGTAGCGGCGGGAGAACCCGGCGAAGCAGTTGGTCGGATCGACCAGCACCAGGGCCCGCACCCTGCCGGGCGCGTGCCCCGCGTGATGGAGCGCGTAGTGGAGTGCGCTCCACGCGCCGTAGGAATGGCCGCACAGAAACACCCGTGAGGCGCCGAGCCCGTCGAGCACGGCGTCGAGCCAGGCCATCTGGTCGCCGAGTTTCCGGATCGGCCGCTCGCCGGCGACGCTGCGTCCCGCGTCGCCGACGGTGTCGACCGCGTGCACGCGGTAGGCCGTGCCGAGCGCCGTCGCCGTGCCGTACCAGACGGTCGAGGTGGTCCCGCCTCCGTGCAGGAGGACCACCGGCGGCGCGTCCGCGGGGCCGACGGAGTTGACGTGGGTCGTGCCGTACGGCGTGCGGATCTCCGCCTGCTCGGTGGAGGCGGGCCAGCGCGCCGCCAGGACGGCGTCGTAGGCCGCGAGAAACCCGTCGTCAGCGCTCGTCATGCCTGCCCCTCACAATGTCTCGCTAAGCAATAATCTCGTTGAACGAGATAATAGGAGTGGGTCATGTCGGGTGGGCACGAGGGTCCGGAGATGGAGATCTTCCATCTGCTGCGGGCGGTCACGGTGGAATACGGCCTGCGGCAGGCGGAGTTCGCGGCCGAGCACGGCATGCACGTCACCGACGTGCGGGCGCTCATCTGCCTGCTCGACGCGGAGCGGGCCGGGATCGACGCCACGGCAGGCTTCCTCGGCGCCGGGCTTGGCCTCAACTCGGCGGGCACCACGGGGGTCGTCGACCGGCTCGAACGGCTCGGCCTGGTCAGCCGGGTCCGCGACGTCAAGGACCGGCGGCGGGTCCTGCTGAGAGTCGAAGACCGCGCCAAGGAACTGGGGTGGCGCCACTTCGGGCCGCTCATCGACACGGCGGTCACGGTCCTGTCCGGTTTCGACGAACGGGAGACGGCCGCGGTGCGCCACTTCCTCCGTACGACGCTCGACGCGTTGCGGACGTGAAGGCGCATGCTGGGGGCATGGACGTGTCCGTACGCTTCTCGCCCGAGCTGTGGATCTTCCTCGCGCCGCGCAACCGGCGGCCCGAGGTGGCCGTGCCGTACGACGGGACGTCCTCGCTCGGCCACCTGATCGAGTCGGCGGGCGTGCCGCTGACCGAGGCCGGCACATTCCTGGCGGGTGGCCGCCCGGTCGAGCGGTCGTACCGGCCGGGCCCGGACGAGGTGGTGGAGGTGCCGCCCGTGCCCAGGCCGCAGGCCGTGCCCGACTGCCGGTTCGTCCTCGACGTCCACCTGGGGACGCTGGCGCGGCGGCTGCGCCTGGTCGGCCTGGACACCGCCTATCGCAACGACATGGACGACGACGCCCTGATCGAGCAGGCCGACGCCGAAGACCGGGTGCTGCTCACGCAGGACCGGGGCATCCTGCGGCGCCGGTCGCTGCGGCACGGCGCGTACGTGCGCGGGGCCAGGCCGGACGACCAGTTCCTCGATGTGCTCGACCGCTTCCGGCCGCCGCTGGCCCCGTGGACCCGATGCACGGCCTGCAACGGGCGGCTCGCCCCGGTCGGCAAGGCCGAGGTGGAGGACGCGCTTGAGCCCGGCACGCGGCGCAGCTATGACGAGTTCGCCCGCTGCCTCGACTGCGGCCGGATCTACTGGCGGGGCGCCCACGGCGGCGACCTCGCGGCCGTCGTCGGCCGCGCCCTCCACGCCGTACGTGCCGGTCAGCGGTCATGAGTTGCGTCTCCCGTAAGGGGAGACGCGAGGGTGGGGGCATGGACGGCGACACGCTCTATTCGATCGGTGAGCTGGCACGGCGGACCGGGCTGACGGTCAAGGCCGTCCGGTTCTACGCCGACCGCGGGATCGTGCCGCCCACCGGCCGCAGCCCGGCCGGCCACCGCCTCTACGACGCCGACGCCGCCGCCCGGCTCGAGCTCGTACGGACCCTGCGTGACCTGGGGATCGACCTGCCCACGATCCGGCGGGTCCTCGACCGGGAGCTGTCCCTGGCCCAGGTCGCGGCGGCGCACGCCGAGGCGCTGGCGACGCAGATCCGGGTGCTGCGCCTGCGGCGCGCGGTGGCGACGGCGGTGGCACGGCGCGGCTCCACCCCAGAGGAGATGGATCTCATGCACAGACTCGCCAGGCTTTCCGCGGACGAACGGCGACGCCTGATCGGCGGCTTTCTCGACGCCGCGTTCGGCGGCCTGGACGCGGACCTGACCGGAGTCAGGCGCACGATGACCCCCGAGCTGCCCGACGACCCCGAGGACGAGCAGGTCGAGGCGTGGATCGAGCTGGCCGGGCTGGCCCGCGACCCGGAGTTCGGCGCGCTCATGCGACGCCTGGCCGAACAGATCGTGGCCGACCAGGGCCGGGGGAACGTCCCACGCCCGGACGCGGTGGCGATCGTGCGCGACCACGTCGCCCCCGCGTTGGCCGCCGGCGCCGACCCCGCCTCACCGCAGGCCGCCGCGATCGTCGCCGCCGCGACCGCGCGGTACGCCTCCCTCGTCGGCCGGCCGGACGACGCCGCCCTCCGGCACCGGCTCCTGGCCCAGATCGACACCGCCCGGGACCCGCGCCGCCAGACGTACGTCCGGCTGCTCGCCGTGGTCAACGGCTGGCCGCCCCCGGACGACCCGACCCGCGCCCTCACCTGGTTCGCCGACGCCCTGCGCGCTTCGTGAGACACGCCCCGGCCCCTCCTGCGAAGATCACTCCGATATGTCGCCGCGCGCTCCGGAGTGTCCGCCATGACCGATGGCCGCCCAGCCTTCACCGAGGTGTTCGCCCACTACCGCGAGCTGCTGCGGAAGGAGCCGTGGCTGGAGACGGCCATCTGCTGGACGGTCGTCGTCCCGCACGAGCCCAGGCCGTTCTCCATCACCGGCATCGGAGCGCTGGTCAGCGGCGGAACCCCGCACGAGGTGCACGAGGCCGCCCCGCTGGAGGCCCTCCCCTTCCTCGACGGGGTCCATCCGATGTCGGTGGCGCCCGTGGGCCCGGCCGTGATGCTGTTCGAGAACAACGGAATCCTGGGCACCCAGCCCCACGTGCTGCGGCGGCTCAGCCGCGACGCACGGGTGTGCGGCGTCTACTGGAACGTGGAGGGCGACAACAGGCTGAACTACGCGGCCGGCGGTCGAGTGCTGGCCTCCCTCGACGCGATGTTCTGGGACGAGTGGACCGGCGACGACATCGCGGTGCTCGAACCCGAGCTGCGCGCCATGACCGAGCTGCCGGCCGGGGACGAGGACGACTGGCAGGCCGCCGCGATGGCCGTGGTCGAGCTGGTGACGGGGGTGCGGCTCACCGCCGAATGGCTGTCAGGGACGCATCCCTACCTCACCTTCCAGTGGCCCCTCGCGACGGAGCCGCCCGCGCCCGAGGAGCTCGCCGAACATCGCAACGACCCGGAGGTGCGGCTGAGGGACGCGGTCGAGGCCGCGCCGGAGTCGCGGCAGTTCGCCGCGCTCGCGCACCTGGCCGAGCTGCTCGCCGACCGGTTCCGCCTGGGCGGGTTCCCCGTCGTACGGGACGTATTGGCCGACCTCGCGTCGGGGCGGCGTGCCGGGGCGCAGCGAGTCGGAGAACTGGCCGAACGGCTCGTGGCGCCGCTGGCCCAGGAAGTCTTCCACGACGACGAGGAGGACGGGGAGGAGAACAGCGCGGACGACCTGTCGTTCGAGCAGGACCCGGCATGGCAGCGGATGCAGGCGGGGATCGCCCTGCAGATCGCCGCCCGCGGCCCGAAGGGCGCCGCCCTGACGGCCGTCGACATTCCGATGGTGTTCGACGCCTACCATCACGCCGGTCTGGCCCTGGGCGACGACTGGCCGGCGGCCCGCGAGACCCTCCGCCAGATCCTGTCCGCCACGGACGCCTGAACACCGCAGCCTCACGATCCGTTTGCCTTCGCCGGGTCGGCGACCAGCCCACCGATGACCGCGAACACCGCACCGATCGCCGCCATGTACAGCCCAGGGCCGACGCTGCTGCCATGAACGCCGACGACGACGCCGGAAGCTGCCGACCCCACCTGTCGTCATCGACCAACTGTGCCAACGTTCCAATTCAGGGGGTAGGCGCGGACGAGTGCCAGGCCCGGCGCACCGTGGCCTCATCCGGCCGACGTCGGCTGTGGGCGACCAGGCCGGCCGGCAGGGCGTACATGGCAGGGGGATCAGGCGATGGTGGCCTTCCAGCGGCCGCGCTGTAGGTGGATCGTCCCGTCTGGGCTGATGCGCACCTGAGCGCCGTACAAAGGCAGCGCGCCGTGCTGGAGCCAGTAGTCGCGGACTCGGTCCAGCTCGTCCCACAGGCGACGGGGACCCGCCTGGTGCACCACAGGCGGCTCCTGGCCCGCCTGCTCGGCCCGCGCCCACGACCCGTCAGCGTGCACCATCACCGCCGTCCGCACGCCGCCGTCCTCGGCGAAGTCGTGCTCGATGCTCGGCGCCAGGATCTCCAGCATCGACCGCACCTCCCACGACTCCTTGACGTCGAGCACAGGGAAGCGTGCCCGGGACACCTGCTCGCCCTCGGCGGTCCGCGCGACCTCGATGAGTTCGGTAAGGCCGGGCGGGTAGTCCGCCCCGGACCTGGTCGTCATGAACATCGCCCAGTCACGGGCGACCTGCCCGGCGGCTCCGCCGTCGTCGGTCTTGTCGGCCACCACGATGAGCGAGGTTTTCGCGACCGTGGTGACCAGCCGGCCGCCCGGCCGCAGCGCTTTCAGCCAGCCGGCCGGGATCGGGCGTACGGACACCATGGCGACGATCCGGTCGAACGTCCCGGGCAGCGGGCCGGTGGCGTCGACCGTGGCGATCGTCGGGTGGAGACCGGCGGCGTCCAGCCGCTCGGCGGCCGTCTTCGTGAGGTAGCCGTCGACGTCCACGCTCGTGACCCGAGGGTCGCCGAGCAGGGCGGTGAGGAGCCCGGCTCCGTACCCGGTGCCGGTGCCGACGTCGAGCACGTCGAGTCCGGGATGGATGCGGGCGTGGCCGAACATGCTCAGCACGAGGCTGGGGAGGGTCGAGGACGACGTCGGCAGCCCGCGCGGCCGGTCCTCCGGCGCAGCGTGGTCGGCGTGCAGAGGCCCGATCCGCGTGATCAGTGTGCGGTTGGAGTATGCCGCGCGCATCCACTGCTCGGGGTCGGCCGGGCCGTTCTGGAGCGTCATGCCGCCCGGGCCGGGCGCCCACCAGCGGGGCACGAGCAGATGCCGCGGCACCTCGCTGACCGGGGCACGCCACCGCGAGGCGGGATGCGTGACCCGGTCGGCCAGGGCTCGCGCGTGCGGGATCCAGTCCATGCCGTTCATTCTCCGCCGGAGGCGGGGTTGCACTCCGGCGCGTGACGTGCGGGGCTGGGTCGTGTCCAGGCCGGTCTCGCCGTCGTTGATGGTCGGACAGGCGACCAGGCCGTCGTACGCGGCCCGGCATCACGAGGTCGTGACGCCGCCCACGCGGCGCAGTGCCTCGGGTGTCAGGTCCTTGAGGGTGGGGTAGCCGTCGACGGCCATGATGAGGTCCGCTTCGGCCAGGATGGAGCGCAGCACGTGCACGACGCCGCCGACGCCGCCGATCGCGAGCGCGTACGCGTAGGGGCGGCCGATCCCCACCGCCGTGGCGCCCAGCGCCAGCGCCTTGACGACGTCGGCGCCGCTGCGCACACCCGAGTCGAACAGGACCGGCAGCCCGTCGGCGGCCTCGACCACGCCGGGCAGGCAGTCCAGGGCGGGCAGTCCTCCGTTGGCCTGCCGTCCGCCGTGGTTGGAACAGTAGATCGCGTCCACGCCGTGGTCCTTGGCGCGGCGGACGTCCTCGGGATGGCAGATGCCCTTGAGCATCAGCGGCAGCCGGGTCCGCGCGCGCAGCCAGTCGAGGTCGTCCCATCTGAACGGTCCGCCGAAGATCGGCATTGTGCGTACGAACACCTCGGTGGCGTCCTCGCCGGGACGCAGTCCCCGCCGGAACACGGGGTCGCTGGTGTAGTTGCTCAGGCATCCGCCGGGCACCTGCGGATAGTTCGATCCGCGCAGGTCGCGGGGCCGCCAGCCGGTGACCCAGGTGTCCAGGGTGACGGCGATGCCCTTGAACCCCGCCTCCTCGGCCCGGTGCACCAGGCTCTCGGCGAGATCCCGATCGGGCGGCGTGTAGAGCTGGAAGAAGCCGGGTGTGCCGCCGAGCTCCGCGGCGACGTCCTCCATCGGGTCGGCGGACAGCGTCGCCGCGAAGAACGGGACGTGCGTGCGAGCGGAGGCCCGTGCGCAGGCGAGGTCGCCGTGGCCGTCCTGGGCGCACACCCCGATCACCCCGATGGGCGCCATGAACACCGGCGAGGGCAGCCGTGTCCCGCACAACTCGATCGACATGTCGCGCTCGGCGGGCGCGACGAGCATGCGCGGATACAGGCCCCAGTGTGTGAACGCCTCGCGGTTGGCCCGCTGGGTGTGCTCGTCACCGGCGCCGCCCGCCACGTACGCCCAGATCTTCGGCGGCATCGCGGCCGACGCCCGTTTTTCCAGCTCCGCGAAGGTCATCGGATAGGGCGGCTGATGGCCGGTCTGCCCCTGGGCGTACAGCTCGTCCTGATACTTCGCGAAGCTCATACGGGCGCGTTACCCCCGGCAGGGTGCGCTACCCGAGCCGGGCGGCAAGCGACGGCCAACTATGCGGAAAAGAGCCGAAGAGCGGAACCGCCCAGGCCCGTCCCGGTCAGGAGGCGCGGGGGTAGGTGGTGAGCGCCTTCGCGAACCAGTCGATCGTGCGGCGCAGGCCGGCGACGGGATCGATCCGCGGACGCCAGCCGAGCCGCTCCTCCGCGAGCGAGGTGTCGGGACGGCGGACGGCGGGGTCGTCCACCGGCCGCTCGACATATCGGATCGGGGAGGACGAGCCCGTCAGGTCGCGGATCGTCTCCGCCAGCTCCGTCATCGACATCTCGGCCGGGTTGCCGATGTTCACCGGCCCGGCGAAGTCACTGTCCGCCAGCGCGAGCACGCCGTCGATCGTGTCGTCCACGTAGCAGATCGACCGCGTCTGGCTGCCGTCGCCGGTCACGGTGATCGGCTCGCCGAGCAGCGCCTGCCGGATGAACGTGGGGATCGCCCGGCCGTCGTGGGGCCGCATCCGCGGGCCGTACGTGTTGAAGATCCGCACGATCCCGGTGTCGGCGCCCCGCGAGTTGCGATAGGCCGTGGTCAGCGACTCGGCGAACCGCTTGGCCTCGTCGTACACGCTGCGCGGCCCGACCGGATTGACGTTGCCCCAGTATGTCTCCTTCTGTGGGTGTTCCAGCGGGTCGCCGTACACCTCGCTGGTGGAGGCGAGGACGAACCGCGCGCCCTTCTCGGCGGCGAGGCCGAGGGCGTGCAGCGTCCCCATGCTGCCGACCTTCAGCGTCTCGATCGGATGGCGCAGATAGTCGGCGGGCGACGCGGCCGAGGCGAAGTGCAGCACCAGGTCGACCTGGCCCGGCACGTGGACGAAGCCGGTGAGGTCGCACTCCACGAGCCGGAACGCCGGCCGCCCGATGAGGTGCTCCACGTTGCGCGGCGACCCGGTGAGGAAGTTGTCCAGGCAGACGACCGCGGCACCGCGCTCCAGCAGGCGTTCGCACAGGTAGGAGCCGAGAAACCCGGCTCCCCCGGTGACCACGACACGGGAATCGTTCACCGCACCCCCACTCCTCGCAACTTCCCGACCGCGTCGAGCACCTCGGGCACCCCGATTTCGAGCAGTCCCTCCGACGGCCGGTCGCCGTGCGGGTCGCCCCTGCGTCCCGCCCACAGCGCGATGTACGGGCCGTCCGGCGGCGGCCCCCACAAGGCGGGCGGCACCGGGCCGTACAGGATGACCGCGGGCGTGCCGACGGCGACGGCCAGGTGCGACACGCCCGTGTCGCCGCAGACGACGAGCGCCGCGTGCGCCGTCAGCGCGGCGAGCTCGGGCAGGCTCGTACGGCCGGCCAGCACGCACTCCTCCGGCAGGCCGGCGAGCTGGGCGACGTGCCGGGCGAGCGCGGCCTCGGTCACGCCGCCGGTGACGACGACCCGGTGGTCCTGACCGGCCAGTTCGGCCGCCACCTGGGCGAAGCGGTCCGGCGGCCACTGCCGCGCCCGGAACGCCGCCCCCGGGTGGATGACCACCACGCCGCCGGCGAGGGGACTCGGCCCGGGGTCGCCCAGCGCGAGGTCTTCCGGGTCGGCCGCGATGCCGTGCCACTCCAGCAGGGAGCACCACCGCCGCCTCTCGTGCGTCTCCGGCTCCCAGGGCGGCCCGTCCGTGCCCGGCACCAGGTGGTGGGCGTGCGTGAGCAGGCGGCCCGGCCGGGTGCGGCGCAGCGCCTGGATGCTCTCCGGGCCGCTGCCGTGCAGGTTGACCGCGACGTCCGGGGATCCGTACGGCACCGGCCCGGGGCCGGACACGTCGAGCAGCTCGTCGACGCCGCCGATCAGCGGCAGCAGCCCGCCGAGGTAGGCCGGGGCGGCCAGCACGAAGCGGTGCTCGGGGTGGGCCCGGCGCAGCGCGCGCAGGGCGGGCACCGAGGCGAGCAGGTCGCCGAGGCCGAGCCCGCGCAGGGCGAGCAGGACCGGTCTTCGCGCGTGTTCTAGGGCCATGACGTCTCCGTCGAGGCGCACACGACCATCTCCCTGACCTCGCAGCCCTGCGGCTGGCCGAGCGCGAACAGGATCGCCGAGGCGACGTCCTCCGGCTGGTTGAGCCGGGCGTCGGGGCCGGGTCTGTACTGGTCGGGGCGGTCGTCGAAGAAGTTCGTCCGCATGCCGCCGGGGATCAGCAGGGTCACCCCCACCTGCCCGGCCAGTTCGGCCGCCAGGGCCCGGGTGAAGCCCACGACGCCGAACTTCGAGGCGCAGTAGGCCGTCGCGTCGCTGAGCGCCCGCACTCCGAGCGTGGAGGCGACGGTGACGACCTTTCCTCCCGACCGGCGCAGGTGGGGCAGGGCCGCCCGGACCACCGCGGCGGTCCCGAGCAGGTTGACCGCGATCACGCGTTCCCACTGCTCGGCGGCCACGTCCTCAAGCCGTCCGCAGGCGTCGACGCCTGCCGCCGTCACGACGCCGTCGAGCCCGCCCGCCCGCTCGGCGAGCTCGTGCACGGCACGCTCGGCCTGCTCACGGTCGGCCAGGTCGGCCCGCACGTGGTCGAACCCGCCGTCCGGCTCGTTGACGTCCACGATCAGCGGCCGTCCGCCGGCCTTGGCGACCGCCATGACGGTGGCCCGGCCCAGGCCGGACGCACCACCGGTGATCAACACGTTTCCCACCATCAGGGTCCCTTTCGGTAAGAGGTCACGAGGCGGCCCGGGCGGCGGCGATCAGGTCCGTGGTGGAGTAGCCGGGCACGGTCGGCAGGATGACGATCTCCCCGCCGGTCCGGCGCACGGCCTCGGCCTCCGGCATCGACCGCTCGTCGTAGTCGCCGCCCTTCACCCACACGTCCGGGCACAGGCGCTCGATGACCTGCGACGGCGTGTCCTCGTCGAAGACCGTCACCGCGTCCACGCAGCCGAGCGCGCGCAGCACCTCGACCCGGTCGCGCTCGCTCACCAGCGGCCTTCCCGGCCCCTTGAGCCGCCGGATCGAGTCGTCGGAGTTCACGCAGACCACCAGGGCGTCTCCTAAGGCCCGGGCCCGCCGCAGCAGGCTCACGTGCCCGGCGTGCAGCAGGTCGAAGCAGCCACCGGTGGCGATCAGGCGGCCCCCCGCGGCGCGTACGGCACCGGCAACGTCGAAGGCGGACGCGCCGGGCCCGAACGGCACCGGCGGCTCCGTCGCAGGACAGTGCCGCCCGGAGCGGTACTGCCCGGAGTGATCCTGGCCGGAGTGATCCTGGCCGGACCGATACCGGCCCGACCGATACCGGCCGGAGTGGTGCAGGCGCAGCGCGGCGGCCCCGCCCTCCTCCACGAACCTGGTGGCCTCGCCGACCGCGCGGGCGACGGCGTCCTCGGATGACGCGCCGTCCGCGAGAGCGAGCGCCGCCGCCGCGGCGAAGCGGTCGCCCGCGCCGCAGGCGTCCGTGCCCGACGCGACGTGCGGGGCGGGGACCGGCCCGAACCTGCCGCCGCGGCGGGCCAGCATCGCCCCGCGCTCGCCCAGGGTGATCGCGACGGCCTCGGCGCCGAGGTCGCGCACCAGCCTGCGGGCGGTGCGTTCCGGCGAGACGTACGGCTCCTCGCACATGCCGCGGGCCTCGGCCTCACTGGGCGTGACCAGAGCGCATCCCGGCACGGGCAGCGACCCCCGGGGATGGGGGTCCCAGACGAGCGGCACGTCGAGCCCGCGCAGCGGCTCACGCAGCAGGTCGGCCACGCCGCGCCCGTAGTCGGCGACCAGCACCGCGCTCGCCGCCGCAAGGGCTCCGGCCGCGCGGGCGAACGCGGAGGCGGAGGCGACCTGGCCCGGCCGGCCCATCGCCCGCCCGTCGCCGGTGTCGATCCTGACCAGCGTCTGCCCGCGGGCGCGCACCCGCGACTTGCGCACGGTCGTGCCGCGCAGCGGCAGCCGTACGATCTCGACCATGGGCGACAGCAGGTCCTCCAGGCAGCGGCCGGAGGGGTCGTCGCCCAATGCGGTGATCAGCACCACGCGCGTGCCGTCGCGGGCGGCCAGCAGCGCCGCGAGCCCCGCGCCGCCCGGCCGGTGGTGCTCCGCCTGCCCCTCCACGACGGGGACGGGGGCGTCGGGGCACAGCCGGTCGGCGGTGCCCTCGACGTCGACGTCGAGCAGGGAGTCGCCGACGATGACGAGTGGTCCGCTCACGTGACCGCCTTCTCGATCACGTCACAGAGCATGTGGATCACCGTGAGATGCACCTCCTGGATGGTCGCGGTGTCGCCCGCGGGCACGGTCAGGGCCTCGTCGCACAGCTCGGCGAGCGGGTTCGGCCCGGGGCCGGTCAGCGCCCAGGTCGTCAGGCCGCACTCGCGGCCGGCCTCGGCCGCCTCGGTCACGTTGCGGCTCGTCCCGCTGGTCGACAGGCACATCAGCACGTCGCCGGGGCGGCCGTGCGCCCGCACCTGCCGCGCGTACAGCTCGGCCATGCCGAAGTCGTTGCCGATGGCGGTCAGCGACGAGGTGTCGCCGTGCAGGGGGATGGCGGCGTACGGCCGCCGGTCGGCGCGGTAGCGCCCGACCAGTTCGGCGGTCAGGTGCTGCGCCTCGGCGGCCGAGCCGCCGTTGCCGCAGGCGAGCAGCCGCCCGCCGCCGCTCAGCACCGCCGCGAGCTTGTAGCCCCACGCGTGGATCTTGGGCGTCTCCGGGTCCACCGCCGTCAGCGCGGTGCTCAGCCGGGCCAGATGAGGATGCATCGCTCAGCCTCCCGCGGCGGCGAGGGTGCCCAGGCACCCGCCGGCCAGGTTTCGGTAGACGGACTCGGTCTGCTCGGCGATCCTCGGCCAGCCAAAGCGGGCGGCGGCCCGCCGGGCCCCGGCGGCCGACAGCGCCGCCCGCAGCCGCGGCCGGGTCAGCAGGTCGCAGAGCGCGCGGGACAGCGCACGCGGCCGCCGTGGCGGCACGAGCACGCCGCATCCCGCGACGGTGTCGAGATGGCCGCCGACCGCCGAGGCGATCACCGGCACCCCGCAGGCCAGGGCCTCCAGGGGCACCATGCCGAACGGCTCGTACCACGGGACGGTCACCAGGACGTCCGCGGAGCGCATGAGGGCAGGGACGCCGGCCCGGCTCACGCTGCCGATCAGCCGCACCCGGTCGCCGACGCCGAGGCCGTCGGCGAGCGTGCGCAGCCGCGCGCTCTCGTCATCGCCCGGGTCGCCGCCCGCGATGACGAGCTCGGCGCCGGGCACGTGGCGCATGGCCCGCACGACGGTGTCCACTCCCTTGCGGGGCACCATGCGGCCGATGCTCAGCACCCGGGGCCGGTCGCCGCGCGGGGCGGCCGGGCCGTCCGGGCGGAACACGCCGAGGTCGACGCCGCACGGCACGACCGCGATCCGGTCACGCGGCACGCCCATCGCGACGAGTTCGCGCACCTCGTCGGAGCAGGTCGCGATGACCGCGACCGCCCGGCGGCCGATGTCGCGCTCGATCGCGGGCCGGCTCGGCGGGCTGGTGTCGGCCTCGCCCTGCCAGCGCCGCTTCACGGTGCCGAGCGCGTGGTAGGTCTGCACGACCGGGATCCCGAGAGGCTCCGCCGCCGCCAGCGTGGCCAGCCCGCTCATCCAGAAGTGCGCGTGCGCCACGTCGGGCGGCTCGGCCTTCCACCGGCGGGCCAGGTGCGCGCCGAACTCGGGCATGTGCGGCAGCAGCTCGTCCTTGGGCAGCGGCTCCGCCGGCCCGGCCGGCACATGCTCGACGGTGACGCCGGGCGCCATGGGGACGGCGTCCGGCTGGCCGGGGGAGGTGCGCCGGGTGTGCACGACGACCTCGTTGCCGCGTTCGGCCAGGGCCAGGGCCAGGGCGGCGACATGCACGTTCTGCCCGCCGGCGTCCACCCCGCCGAGGGTCGCCAGCGGGCTGGCGTGCTCCGACACCAGGGCGATCCTCATGGCACCCTCTCCTTCACCGCCTCTTCGGGCGGCATGAGCTCCCCGGCCGGCATGAGGCGGCGCACCGCCCGGGCCACCTGCTCGCCACCGACCGAGGCCAGGCACGGATGGCCGGGCACGGGGCAGATCCGCGCCCTGCTCCCCCGGCAGGGGGCGTCCTGGTCGCCGAGCACCACCGTGGGCACGCCGTACGGCGCCCAGCGGGCGGCGGGCACGACCGGCGCGAACAGGCTGACCACGGGCGTGCCGACGGCCGCCGCGAGATGGGCGGGGCCGGTGTTGGCGGCGACCACCGCCGACGCCCCGGCCAGCACGGCGGCGAGCTCGGCGAACGTGGTCGCCCCGCCCAGATCGATCGCGGAGCCGGCGCCGATCACGGACCCAGAGACGAGGGCGGATCCGGAGACGAGCGCGGTCAGCGCCCGCTCGCCGGGGCTGCCGGTGACGACGACCCGCTCGCCCGCGGCCAGCAGCGCCTCGACCGCCTCCGCCCAGCGCTCGGCGGGCCACGCCCTCGCCGGCGCGGTCGTGCCGGGATGCACCACCACATAACCGGGCGGGCCGGTGAGGTGCTGCACATCCGGCAGCGGACCGCGCACGGCGAGCCGCCCGTCGTCGCCCGGCGGGAGGTCGAAGCCGGCGGCGCGGGCGAGGCCGAGCATCCGCTCGGGCTCGGGGACGTGCACGCTCTCGTCCACGACGTGCCGCACGTCGAGCAGGGAACCGGGATAGTCCTCGCTGATCGCGGCGATCCGCGGCACTCCGGCCAGCCGGAGCAGCAGGGCCGTGGGCAGCGCCGACTGGTGGAAGGACGTGAAGACGACGGCCACGTCCGGGCCGACCGCACGGACCTGCTCCACCAGGCGGGCCGCGTGCTCGGAGGTCATCGGCACCGGGTCGGCGTCGATCCACGGGGCCCGCCATTCCAGCACGCGGCCGACGCCGGGCAGCAGTTCGGCCGCGGCCCTGCCGTACGGACCGGCGAGCAGCACGACCTCCCGCGCCCCGGCGGCGATCGCGCGCACGGCGGGCCCCGCGAGCAGCACGTCGCCCGCGTTGTCGGGCCGCACCACCAGAGCGGTCCCGATCACGAGCGCCTCCCCGTCCGGACCGCGATCTCGCCCCTGATCCGGTGCGCGCAGGCCACCGGAGGGATGACCACGCTGGTCACGGCCATGCGCGCGATCTCCTCCGGCGTACGCGGCCCGGGGGCGATGCGCACCCGGGCGAACTCGGCGGTGAGGCCGAGCCAGGCCAGCCCCGCGACGGCGGCCAGGCGCCTGCGACGCCCCCCGGCGGCGGCGAGCGCGAGCAGGCCCATGCCGGTGGTGAGGGCGTGCCGCCCGAGCCTGCCGCCGTGGCCGCCGATGGCCGCCCGCCAGCCGGGGCCGTGCAGGTGCCGCATGAGCGCGTCCGACGCGTTGCCGCGCTGGAAACGCACGCTGGACCAGAAGCCGTCGTCACGCACGGGGTGACGGGTCAGCCGCTCCCCCTTGACCAGGGAGAATCCCGCCCGCTCGACGCGCAGCGCGAGGTCGGCGTCCTCCCGGTAGGCCCCGGGGAAACGCTCGTCGAAGCCGCCGGCCGCCTCCAGGGCGGTCCTGCGGTAGGCCATGTCGGCGGTGATCCAGTCGGCGCCGGCCAGCCCGGCGGTGTTGCGTTCCGCGTCGGTCGGACGACGGCCAGGCGGCAGCGGCACCTCCAGCCGCCCCTGGCTCCCGCCGACGTCCTGGGGCAGGCGGGCGAGGTCCTCCGTCAGCGTGCGGACCCACCCGGGGCCCGGCACCACGTCGTCGTCCAGGAACACCACCCACGGCGTCGCTGCGGCCCGCCATCCCACGTTGCGCGCGGCGGCCGGGCCCCGCCCGCCCGACCTGAGCACGCGTACGCGGCCGGGCACCGGCAGCGGCTCCGGGCGATCACCCGGCCGGTCGTCCACGACGACGATCTCGGGGCCGGGGCCGACGGCCGCGAGCGTGGCGGCCAGGCTCTCACGCCCGATCGTCGGGATCACGACCGTGACGGCCGGTCCCGCCTCTTGGTGCGGCTCCTTGGTGGAAGCCGGGTTCGTCTCCCGGGTCAGCTCGGTCGTCATCCGGCGAACACCGCCCCCCTGCGCACGACGTACGGACCGAGGACGAGCACGTCCACCGGGGCAGAGCCGAAGCACTCCAGCGCGTCGCGGGGGTCGTCCGCCATCGGGCGGCCGGCCGTGTTGAGGCTCGTGTTGACCACCACGGGCAGCCCGGTGCGCGCCTCGAACTCCTCCAGCAGCCGGGCCAGCAGCGGGTCTCGGCCGCGCTCGACCGTCTGGATCCGGGCCGTGCCGTCGACGTGCACGACGGCGGGGATGCGGTCGCGCCACTCCGGCCGCACGTCGTGGACGAACAGCATGTGCGGGCTCGGCACCGGGCCCCTGCCGAAGATCATCGAGGCGCGTTCCGCCAGCACCATCGGGGCGATGGGGCGGAACTGCTCGCGGCCCTTCACGTCGTTGAGCCGCTCGGTGTTGCGGGGGTTGCCCGGGTGTGCGAGCAGCGATCGGCGGCCGAGCGCGCGCGGGCCATACTCGGCACGCCCCTGGAACCAGGCGATCACGCGGTCGGCCGCGAGCTCGGCGGCGAGGGTCGCGGCGAGGTCGGCGGGCCGCTCGTACGGCACCCGCGCGACGTCGAGCCACGCCCCCAGCTCCTCGTCCGTCCAGCTCCGCCCGAGGTCGGCGCCGGGCATCGGCCTGACGGGGTCGCCGCCGGCCTGGGCGAGGTGCAGCGCTCCCCCGAGCGCGGTGCCCGAGTCGCCCGCGGCGGGCTGCACCCACACCTCCTCGAACGGGCCCTCGGCGAACAGGCGGGTGTTGGCCACGCAGTTGAGCGCCACACCCCCGGCCATCGTGAGACAGCGGTCTCCGGTGCGCTCGTGCAGCCATCTCGCCAGGTCGAGCAGCACTTCTTCGAGCCGGATCTGCACGCTCGCGGCGAGGTCGGCGTGGTCGGCCGTCCACTTCTCGCCCTTGCCGAGCGCCTTGGCGTACACGCTCCAGTCGATCCGCTCGACCCGGAAGCCGCCGTCGCCCGTGGCGTAGATGAGGTCGCGCATCTCGCGCAGGAAGCGCGGCTCGCCGTATGAGGCGAGGGCCATCACCTTGTATTCGTCGCTGGAGCGCAGGAAACCGAGGTGCTGGGTGAGGTCCTCGTACATCAGCCCGAGGGAGTGCGGCAGCGCCTGGCTCGCCAGGACGGTCAGCTCGCCGTCCCGGTAGTGCCCGGCCAGGTGCGAGACGGCCTCGCCGCGGCCGTCGCAGACCAGCACCGCCGACTCACGATGGGGCGCGGCCAGCCCGGCCGAAGCCGCGTGCGCGATGTGGTGGGGGACGAACCGCACCTGGGCGGCGTCGAGACCGGGCAGCGCGTTGGCGAGAAAGGTGGGGGCGCGGCGTGCGTAGGCGGTGCGCAGGTCCTCCCAGTGCCCGTCCTGCCCCGGTCCGCCGGGCACCACGAGCTCGGGGTCGTAGGAGTAGGCGACGCCGTCGAGGTCCTCGGGCCGCAGACCGGCCTGTTCGAGACACCAGGCGGCGGCCAGCTCCGGCAGCTCCCAGGCGGAGAACGGCACCGGGCGCTTGCCGTGCTTGCGCCGGCTGAAGCGCTCTTCCTCTGCGGCGGCGATCACCTCGCCATCCACGACCAGCGCGGCGGCTGGATCATGGAATATCGCGTTTATCCCCAAGAACCGCATCGGTTTCCCTCCGTTGCGCAGTGGGGGTCTGGTTACCGAGAGAAGCGCTCCCAAACACTGTTTTGTAGAGAAGTCGACGTGAGTGGGTGATGCACTCAACAACTGTCACTCTGCGTAGTTATCGACCGGTGTTTGCCGACCCGTCCCCCGGGTAGCCAGGCGGGCGATTCGCGCAGGAGGTGGCCCGTGTCCCAGCCCGCCCGTCCACCCGCCGCGGTGCTCTTCGACCGTGACGGAACGCTCATCCACGACGTTCCTTACAACACCGATCCTGAGCGGGTGGAGCCCGTCGCCGGGGCCCGGGAGGTGCTCGACCGGCTGCGCGCGGAAGGCGTCAAGGTCGGGATCGTGACCAACCAGTCGGGAGTCGCCAGGGGCCTGATCGCCCCGGAGGCCCTGCGCGCCGTGAACGACCGGGTGGACGCGCTGCTCGGCCCCTTCGACGTGTGGGAGATCTGCCCGCACGACGACGGCGACCGCTGCGACTGCCGCAAGCCCGCGCCCGGTCTCGTGCTGCGCGCGGCCCGGCGGCTCGGCGTACGCCCGGAGGACTGCGTGGTCATCGGCGACATCGGCCGCGACATGGAGGCGGCCCGCGCCGCCGGGGCCCGGGGCGTCCTCGTGCCGACCCCGGTGACGCTGGCGGAGGAGGTGGCGGCCGCCCCCGAGGTGGCGCCCGACCTCGCGGCGGCCGTCGATCTGCTGCTCGGGGGAGTTCCGCTCACGGCTGAGGATGGTGCGGGCATGACCAGGGCAGATGGGTGAGGCGCCCGCGGGCGGAGGGCGCGGTGTTCCGGCACGACGACGGACGGGGAGCGACGCGATGAAGATCATGGTCTGGCACGTCCACGGCTCGTGGACCACCTCTTTCGTGCACGGGCGGCACGACTATCTGGTGCCGCTCACCCCCGATCGAGGTCCCGACGGGCGGGGCCGGGCCGACACCTATCCCTGGCCCGGCAGCGTACGCGAGGTGCCGTACGACCGGCTGGCCGGCGAGGACGTCGACGTGGTCGTCTACCAGCGGCCGCACGAGCTGCGCCTGGCCCGCGAGTGGCTGGGCCGCGACGTGCCGGGCGTCTACGTCGAGCACAACACGCCCGCGGGGGACGTGCCCAAGACCCGTCATGTGCTGGCCGACCGCGACGACATCCCGATCGTCCACGTCACCCACTTCAACGACCTGTTCTGGGACTCCGGCCGCGCCCCCACCCACGTGATCGAGCACGGCGTCGTCGATCCCGGCCACCTCTACACCGGCGAGCTGGCCCGGGCCGGCGTGGTCGTCAACGAGCCGATCAGGCGCTGGCGGGTGGCGGGCACCGATCTGCTGCCCACGTTCGCCGCGACGGCCCCGCTCGACGTGTTCGGCATGAAGGTCACGAACCTGCCCGCCAAGCTCGGCCTGGCCGGGGAGATGGAGGCGTTCGAGGACCTGCCGCAGGCCGCCATGCACGCCGAGCTGGCCCGGCGCAGGGTCTACCTGCACCCCTACCGCTGGACCTCGCTCGGCCTGTCGCTCATCGAGGCCATGATGATCGGCATGCCGGTCGTCGCGCTCGCCACCACCGAAGCCGTGGAGGCGGTGCCGCCGGAGGCCGGGGTCGTCTCCACCAAACTGCCCACGCTGCTGCGGGCACTCCACCGGTTCGCCGCCGAGCCCGAGCTCGCCGTACAGGCGGGCAAGGCCGCCCGCTCGGCCGCCCTGGCCCGCTACAACCTCGACCGCTTCCTCACCGACTGGGACCGCCTCCTCGGCGAGCTCGTCCCCGGATGAGCCGGCCGTGAGGCACACGCCAACGGAAAACCCGAAATCAAGAAAGCTACAGTCCGTAATATGGTACAAACGGATATCAATATGTCCATTGAGGCGATCAGTGCTTAAATAGTCGATAGATCGCGGGATTGCCTTCTCCTGCACCATCAGGCGGGACGCGGCCTGAGGCAACACGATTGCTTGGGCGAGGTGTGCCGAGAGGAGGTCCAGTGGGCGAAACCCCTGGGCACCGCGCGTGACGACGGTCCGGAATTCGCCGAGTCTGGGGTTTCGATGGAGAACGCGTCGTTTGGGACCGCACTCCGGAATCTACGCAGGGAACGCGGCCTTTCCCTGGCATCGCTGTCGGCGTTGACCCACTACAGCAAGGGCTACCTGAGCAGGATCGAGACGGGCGAACGCCCGCCCACGCCGCTGGTGGCCAGGCGCTGCGACGAGGTGCTCCGGGCCGAGGGCGCCCTTGCCGGGCTCGTCCCGGCGCGGCACCGGCAGCCCGGAGGTTTCCTTCGTCCGGCACAGCTTCCGGCGGCCCCCCGCGCCTTCGCCGGCCGCTCGGCCGCGCTCGCCGAAATCGACGACACGCAGCAGGGCCACCAGGTGGTGATCGTTTCCGGCCCCGCCGGTGTGGGCAAGACGGCGACGGCGCTCCACTGGTCGCATCGCGCCGCCCACCGGTTCCCGGACGGATGCCTGTTCGTGGACCTGCGCGGCTTCGACCCGACCGGCGTGCCGGCCGAGCCGGCCGACGTGCTCGCCCGGTTCCTCCGTGATCTCGGGTGCTCCCCCGCGTCCATACCGGCCGGGCTGGAGCCGCGGTCCGTCCTGCTGCGCACCCTTCTGGACGGCAGGCGTACGTTGATCGTCGTGGACAACGCGGCCACGTCCGGCCAGGTGCGTCCGCTGATCCCCGGCTCGGCCGGATGCCGGCTGGTGGTGACCAGCCGGAGCCGGCTGTCCGGCCTGGTCGTCAGGGATGGCGCCGCGCGCGTCGTGCTCGCGCCGCTGCCGGAGCACGAGGCGCTGGACCAGCTCGGCCGCGCCATCGGCGGCCGGCGTGTCGCGGAGGAGCCCGAGGCCGCGGCGGAGATCGCCAGGAGGTGCGGCTATCTGCCGCTGGCGCTGCGGATCGCGGCGGAACGGGCGCAGGCACGCCCGTCGCTGCGGCTGACGACGCTCGCCGCCGAGCTCGCGGCCACCCGCGGGGTGCTGGATCTGCTGGCCACCACGGAAGACGAGGCGACCACCGTGCGATCGGTGCTCTCCTGGTCCTACCGCGCGCTCGCGCCGGACGCCGCCCGCATGTTCCGGCTGCTCGGCCTGCATCACGGAGGCGATCTCGGTGTTCCGGCGGCCGCCGCGCTGGCCGGGACCGGTCACCGGCAGGCGCGGCGGCTGCTCGACGCGCTGGCCGCCGTCCACCTGCTGGAGGAGACCGGCGGTGGCCGCTACCGCTTCCACGACCTGGTCCGGCTGTACGCCGCCGACTGCGCCGAGGCCGACGAATCGCCCGAGGACCGGTCGGCCGCGGTGCACCGGCTGCTCACGTGGTGTCTGGACGCCGCAGGCCGGCAGCCGGCGCGTGACGACGCCCCCGGCCGGCTCGACACCGAGGGCGGGAACCCGGCCACGGCGCACGGCGACCCGGACGATCTCGACGAGGCGCTGGAACGTTGCGAACAGGCCCTGGCGATCCTGCGCCGCGCCGGCGACCGGGCGTCCGGATGCGCCTGTCTGAACGACTCCGGCGACGTCTGACCCGCGCCGGACGATCGCTTGTGCGTCGCCGTCTCCGGCCGGTGTCCTCAGGCGTTCCTCCTGGCGAAAAGGCGGGCGCCGAGCGCCAGGCAGCACGCGGCGGTGGCGAGGGCGACCCCGGCGCCCACCGCGACGGCCGAACTGCCGTAATCGCCGTACAAGGCGCTGCGCATGCCGTCGATGACGTAACGGAACGGAGTGAGCCGGGAGAGGATGTCGAGCCATTGGGGCGCGAGCGTCATCGGGAGCAGGACCCCCGACAGGAGCAGCAGCGGGATGGCCGCCGCGTTGAGCAGGGGCGTGAACGACTCCTCCTGGCGCACGAGCAGGCCGAGCCCGTGAGACAGGGCGGACAGCCCGACCGCGATGGCCGCGACGAAGAGGAACATCAGGAGGAGACCGGCGACGGGGGCGCGCAGGCCGAACGCGTACGCCACCGCGAGCAGGACCGCCGTCTGTACGAGCAGGACCACCGTGTCCCTCATGACCCGGCCGGCGAGCAGAGCGAACCGGCTCACCGGAGTGACCCGCATCCGCTCGAACACCCCCGATCGCAGGTCGGCGATGATCGACAGGCCCGCGAACAAGGGGCCGAACAGGCCGAGCTGGATCAGCAGACCGGGCACGAAGAAGCGCCACGCCGCCCCGGCGGGCAGGCCGTCGACGCCCGCCCCGGCGACCCTGACCAGGAGCGGGCCGAGGAACGCCAGATAGAGCGCCGGCTGGAACAGCCCGATGATCGGCCACGCCGGGGAGCGCAGCGACAGCCGCATCTGGCGTGTGAAGATCAGCAGGCTCGCAGGGATGAGGGACACGCAAGCTCCTCCACGGTCGGGGACCGCCGCAGCGCCACGGTCACGAGGGGTTCTCCTTGAGCGAGGAACCGGTCAGGGCAAGGAAGACGTCGTCCAGCGTCGGCCGGGCGATGTTGACGGAGCGCAGGTCGAGGTCCGCCTGGTCCGCCGTCCGCAGCAGCCAGACGAGCGCCTGCTCGCCGCCGCGCGCCGTGAGCCGTACGGTCTGCCCGGACACGGCGATCTCGTCCAGCCCGGGGCACTCGGCGAGCACCGCCTTCGCCCGGTCGGCGTCGCCGCCGAGGGTCAGGCTGATCACGTCGCCGGAGATCCGGCGCTTGAGGGCGTCGGGGGTGCCCTCCGCGATGATCCGCCCATGGTTCATCACCAGGATCCGGTCGCAGAGCGTGTCGGCCTCGTCGAGGTAGTGCGTGCTGAGGAAGACCGTCGTGTCGAGGTCGTCCCGCAGGCGGCGGATGTGCGCCCACAGGTCGCTGCGGCTCTGCGGGTCCAGGCCGACGGACGGCTCGTCCAGGAAGACCAGCGGCGGTTGGTGGACGAGCCCGAGGGCGATGTCGGTGCGCCGCCGCTGCCCGCCCGACAGCGTCCTGATCGGCCGGTCCGCGAGCCCGGTCAGGTCGAGGCGCTCGCACAGGTCGGCGGCGCGGCGCACCGCGTCCTGCTTCGCGATGCCGTACAGCCGCGCCTGGGTGACCAGCTCCTCGGCCACCCGGCAGTTTCCGTCGGTGCCGCCGGACTGCGCCACGTAGCCGATACGCCGTCGGACGGCGCCGGGGTCGGCGCCCACGTCGGCGCCGACGACGACCGCCCGGCCCGCGGTGGGCTTGAGCAGCGTGGTGAGGATGCGCATCGTCGTGGTCTTCCCTGCGCCGTTCGGCCCCAGGAACCCGATGATCTCGCCGGGGCGCACCTCGAAGTCGACGCCCCGGACCGCCTCGACCTGCCGGCCGCCGACCCTGAAGGTATGGGCCAGCCCTGTGGCCTCGATGATGGGCACGGCCGCTCCCGATGCGCTCATGACCAGCCCGCCGCCACCGCGACGACCAGGTCGCCCTTGTGTGTGATCGAGACGTCGAGATGGCGCACCCCGGCGGCGTCGGCGGCCGTGCGGGCGGCGCCGTGCAGCGTGACCTCGGGGGCTCCGGAAGAGGCGCGGGCGACCACGATCTCGCGTGGCGCCACGCCCTGGAACAGTCCCATCCGGAACGCCTTGAGCACGGCCTCCTTGGCGGCGAACCGCCCGGCCAGGAACTCTCTGGCGCGCGCGTCCGACAGACCCGCGGCCTCCGAGAGCTCCGCCGGGGCGAACGCGTAGCCGTCGAACCAGCGGCGCGCGCGCAGCCGCTCCAGCTCGCCGACGGACATCAGGTCGACACCGACACGCATCAGATCACCCCTTCGACGGCACGTCCGGGACGGACGTCCCGGTCTCGCGGCGTGAAATAGTCGTCCCTCAACAGCCCCTGGAAGACGCCGCGGCGGTGGACGTTCCCGGTGCCCTCCATGAACTCGAACGCGCGCACGTCCCGGTAGAGCTTGTCCAGCCACGGATGCTCGACCAGCGACGCCGGGCCGAGCAGCCGGGCGGCCAGCATCGTGGCGTCCTCCGCGAGGTGCGCGGCGCGCATCTTGACGCCGCTGACCCGGAACGTGTTGGGCGAACCGGCGTCGATCTCCGCCGCCACCTCGTGGAGGAGGCGGCGCAGCCGCCGCAGCCGGTCGGCCAGGCCGTCGACCTGGGCGCGGTCCGCACCGGCGAGCGCGGGGCGCTGCTCCAGCACGTAGTCGCAGGCCGCCCGCCCGGCACCCAGGGCGAACGCCGCCACACTCGGCCGGAACCACAGCATGGCCTGCAGCGCTCCCTGCAGCCCGCGCCGGCTGCGCGGCCGGTCGCGGCCGAGTATCCGCTCGGGCGGAATGTACATGCCGTCGAACCTCAACCGGCTGATCCGCGCGCCGCGCAACCCGGTCATCGGGAGCATCTCGGCGTGGAAGCCGGGATCGCCGGTGTCCACCATGACGGCCTCGATGCCCCACGGTCCCGGAGCCCGCCGGCAGAACACCACACCGGCCCGCGCGTGCGCGCCGTTGCCGATGTACATCTTCTCTCCGGTCAGCACCCAGCCGTCGCCGCCGGGGGCGGGATCGAGACGGGCCGTGAGCTCGGTCGCCGCCGAGCCCTTCCCGGGTTCGGTCAGCGCGAAGAAGGACCACGAGGGCCAGTCGGAGGTCCTGGTGAAGAACCAGTCGCGCTGCGCCTCGTCGGCCAGTGCCCGCAGGACCGCGGTCGACAGGGCCGGACCCGGGCTGGCCAGCGTCATGCCCGGATCGCCGTACGCGAGCCACTCCGCCGCGAGCACCCACTCCGCGCACGAGGCCTCGGCGGGCACGAAACGCGGCAGGAGATCCCGGTCGCGGGCATACCGGGCCGGGGTGAGCATGTGCTGCTGGATCCGCACCGCGGGCAGGTGCAGGAACCGGGAGACGGCACCCGGATCGGCGTCGAGCTCCTCGCCCGGTCCGCGCAGGTCCCGCGCGACCTCCCGGAGGAAATGTTCGAGCTCGCCCGCCCGTCCGCCGTACGTGTCCGGGAGATACGCCGAGGCCGTCCGGCCGGGCTCAGACATCGCCGTCACCCTCCTCGGGCTGGAGGTAGACGTTCCCCGTCACCTCGGCCAGGTACAGATCGATCCCGGGCCCCTCGGCGAGCATGCTGGAGCCGCCGAGGAGGCGCAGCAGGACCCGCCCCGCGCGGGTCAGGCGCATGTGGCGAGCCCAGCGGAGGTCGCGGCCGGTCTCCTCGGCCGGTTCCACCGCCGCCTCCCGCAGCTCCATCGCGACATCGGCCAGGTCGGCCTGGAGCTGAGGCCGCGTCAGCAGGCTGGTGCCCTCGCTCGTCCGCTCGCCCAGGCGCGCGATCGTGTGCGTCAGCGTCCGGTGGACGACCGTGCGCTGCAGCGTGAGCAGCCCCTCGGCGAACCGGCCGGCCGTCACGTCGTCCCGGGCGCTGCCGCCGGGTGCGGGCACGCACACGAGCCCGAAGCGCGTGAACCTCCGCGTCCCGTCCTCGCCGAGCGCCTGCGCCGACGCGAGGACGCGCCCGGAGGGCGAGGCGACGAGACGACCGGGCGCCACGTCTGCGTGCAGGGCGTCGAGCAGGGCCGGATAGTCTCCGAACGTCGCCGATACGTCTGTCGTCATGGGTGCCCTCTCCGCTCGTTCCCGGCGGCGCGCTCGCGGCGGGTGAACGTCGCCACATGGCCGGCGCCGGTGCGCGGATCGACGTCGCCGAACACGATCGTCCGGTAGGCGTCGCGCCACTCCTCGTGGTGCCGGGCGAACTCCAGCCAGACACCGGTGCAGTAGGAGCCGGGAGGCGCCTGGTGCGCCTTCGGCCCGGCCGGCCCCAGGTCGAGGGAGTCACCCCACGAACCGGTCACCACCAGCCGCTCGCCGGGCCGCTCGTCCCGCGGCAGTCCCGGCGGGTTGCCGAGCAGATCCGCGAGGTCGCAGTGCGGGCCCGCGGAGCCGACCCCGGCCAGTTCCCAGCCGCCGCCGGGTCCGAGCGCCAGCAGCACCGCCGAATCCACCAGGCCGCCGTCCTGGGCGAACGGCTCCGGGTAGGGGAACGACGTCTGTTCGAGGATCAGCAGGACGACGCTGCGGCAGCGGCCGGAGCGCAGGTAGGCGTCGGCGATCCGCAGTGCCGTGAACGGAGCGCCGAGTCCCTGCTCGGAGACCGCGAAACTCATGGGACGGCCGTCGAACACGCGGGTGAGGTGCGCCGCCAGCGTCTTCTCCGGCGCGTGCGGGTCGGGCAGCGCGTAGGCGACGATCAGCAGGTCAGGGGCGGGCAGCGGGCCGAGGGCCGCCCGCAGCACCCCCTCCGCGAGTTCGAGGAAGGTCGTGTTGCTCCCGCCCGCCGCGTACGACGGATCGAACCGCATCCCGTACGGCGCGAGCACGCCCTCGTTGAACTCGAGGATGTCGGGTTCGAAGTGGCACGGACGGGTGACCCGCGGCACGTAGGCGACCGCGGTCTCCAATGACAGGGCCATGGCCGTGCGTCAGCCCGCGTTTCCGGTGGCGACGAGGTCCACGAGCCCCTGGAGGTAGTCGACCAGGGTGCCGACAGTGCGGAAGCTGTCCATGTCCAGGCCCTCGGGGTCGATCTCGACGTCCATTGTGTCCTCCACGGCCATGAGCAGTTCGAGGATCGACGTGGAGTCCAGCTGGAGGTCGTCGAACAGCCGGGTGTCCTCCGTCACGTCGGAGATCTCCCGCTGGAGGACCTCACCGATGGACCGGACGACGGCTGCGACGATCTCGGGTCGGGTCATTGCCGGGTTTCCCTTCTCACGGTGGAACTGTTCGCTGTGCTCGTCTCCTGGCCGCCGGCCGCCGGCACCGGCTGGTCGATGAGGACCTGCCGTCCCAGCAGGTCCTCGACGGTGTCGCGGTGCCGCACGAGGTGGGCGGTCGCGCCCGAGACGAGGACCTCGGCGGGATAGCCGTGGCTGAGGAACAGCACCGGCGACGAGGTGGGTCCGTAGGCGCCCGAGCGTTCGACGCCGATCAGGTCGCCCGGCCGTATCTCCGGCAGGGCCACCCGGCGGCCGAGCACGTCGTCGGGGGTGCACAGCGGCCCGGTGACGGTGTAGCGGCGGTCGGCGAGGGCGTCGTGGTGGTCGATCGAGCGAATGGGGAAGTTGCGCTTGACGAAACTGCCCACCCCCACGGCGGCCATGTGATGGTTCATCCCGCCGTCGGTGACGACGAACCACTCCCCCTTGGAGCACTTCACATACCTGGCCCGCACGACGTAGAGGCCGCAGCGGCCCGCCAGATAGCGGCCGAGTTCCATGATCACCCGGCAGTCCGGGTGCTCGGCCGTGAAGTCCGCGACGACCGCGTTGACCCCCTTGGTCAACTGGTCGAGATCGAGGTCCTTCTCGTTCTCGAAGTACGCGATGCCGAGGCCTCCGCCGATGTCGACGGTCTCGAGCGGGAAACCGAGCTCGGCGCTCAGCTCACGCGCGGCGGCGAGAATGCCGGCGGTGTTCTGGACGACGCCGTCGGCGTCGAGGATGCGGGTGCCCATGTACGCGTGAATCCCGACGACGCGGACGTTGCGCAGGGCGCGCAGCGACGGCCCGCTCTGCAGCAGCAGCTCGTGGTCGATGCCGAACTGCCGGGGTTTGCCGCCCATGGACAGCCGGGCGCCCTTGGTGCTGAACGCCGGGTTGACCCGCAGCAGGGCCCGGGTCCCCGGAGGGCTGAGCCGGTCGAGCGCGGCCAGCTCGTCGAGCGACTCGCAGACGACGGCCGCGATCCCATACTCCAGGCAGGCCCGCAGCTCCTCTTCGGACTTGCCCGGCCCGAGGAAGATGACGTCGGACGGCCGCGCGCCGGCCCATCGCGCCGTGGCGAGCTCCGCCAGGGAGGACACCTCGAGACCGGCGCCGAGTGACCGCATGACGGCGCAGACGCTCACGTTCGGGTTGGCCTTGGCCGAATAGAAGACGTCGACGGCCGGGTGGAGGCGTCGCCGGAGCGCGGTGTAGGACTCGGCCAGCACGTCGGCGTCGTAGATGTACAAGGGGGTGCCGAACCGGTCGGCGAGATCCGCGACCGGGATGCCCTGGACGGCGTACGCATCGGTCATGAGCCCTCCCTGGGCTGGAGCACACCGGCCAGGGCGGCCCGAGCGGCTTCGTCGAGCGCCGCCAGCCGGTCGTGGTCGGGAGCGGTGAGCAGGGTGTAGAGCCGGCCCTGGTGTGGCGGGCCGTCACCGGTGCCGGCGTTGACGGTGCCGGCGTTGACGGTGCCGAAGCAGGTGACGACGACCCGGCCGCCCGGCGCCGGGGACAGCAACGGGCCGAGCACCCGGCGCAGGTCGTCGAAGACGATCGGCGCCGCCGACCGCACCGGGTAGTGCCGGGCCAAGGCCACGTGACCCGGCTGGTGGAACAGCTCGGTCATCCCGCCCTGGTAGGTCGACATGTTGAGCCTGGCGTTGATCTCCAGGACCGGGTAGACCCGCTCGTCTTCCGCGACGATCGCGTCGATGCCCGCCACCCCGGAGAACCCGTCGGCGGCCAGCCGGCCGCCCACCTCCGCGGCGGCGCGGCGCAGCAGCGCGTGCTGGTCCGCGCCGAGCTCGGGAGGCATGAGATGCCCCTGGTGGACGCCGCGCTCGGTCAACGCCTGCTTGACGAAGTCGAACCGCACGTCGCCACGGCGGTCGACGGTGATCTGGTAGTTCAGGTCGGCGCGTTTGGGGATCCAGCGCTCGACCACCACCGCGAGACGGTCGTCACCGGTGCGGGCCGCGCGCCGCTCCACGATGCGCAGCAGCCGGTCGGCCTTGGCCGGGGTGTCGAGCACGACCAGGCCCTTGCCGGAGACGCCGTACGCGTCCTTGACCACCACCGGCTTCGAGGCGCCGGCCGCCTCGGCGAGCGCGTCCCGCAGCTCACCGAGCGACTCGCAGCACCATCCGGGCACGGCGGGCAGCCCGAGCTCCTCGGTGATCCTGCGGCTGTAGATCTTGCTGTTGACCCGCTCGAAAGTCGCCGCGTCCGGCACTGCCAGCGGCACCTGGGCGGAGACCGCCAGTTTCTCCTCGTGCTCCGAGGTCCCCATCGGCATGAGCTGCGCCCCGCGTCGGCCGAGAAGGCTCAGCCGGTCGAGCGCGCGCGGCGAGTTCAGCAGATCCTCCGCGGTCGATCTGTCCGGCGTGGTGCTCTCCGGCACGAGCACCTCCGGGAGGCCGACCCCGAGGTCCTCCTCCAGGTAGCGGAGGTAGCCCTCGTCCGGCGCGTGTTTGACGACGAGGACGTCGCCGGGCCCGGCGAGCAGGATGCCGAGCTCCTCCATCCGCTGGACGATCGCCGTGGGCGCCGCCGCCGGCGCGGGCAGGCCGACGTGATGCCGGGCCCACTGGGCCTCCACCTCGAAGTTGCACAGGAACGCCAGAGGCGTGGCCGGGTCTCCGGTCAGCGCGGTCTTCAGCCGCTGGAGGTAGTCCGTGCTCTCGCGTGTCACAGCGTGTTCCCCCTATCCGCCGATCACCATCGCGGCGTACGTGGCGCCCAGGCCGACGGCGGCGAGCAGATAGACGCCGTCGTCGCGCAGCCTGCCCTCGTCACGCATGGAGGCGAGATTGATGAACGGATCCGATCCGAAACAATGGCCATATCGGGGCACGTTGTCGAGATATATTCGCTCGACCCCGAAACCCAGCTCGCGAATCACGCCCCGCCATGACGAGTTGTTCACGTTGTGCGGCACGATCATCGTTATTTCCTGCGGACTCAGCCCGGCCTCGTGAACGGCCTGGCGAATGATCTCGACGACGGCCGGCGTATAGGAGGTGAAGAATTCCGCGAGCACCTCGGGCCGCGGGCGATACAACTGCGCGTATTCACCGCGGGTCCGCACCGCGTACGACCGGATACGCCGGCCGGCGCCCGCCACGCCGACCAGGCAGGCGGCCGACCCCTCCCCCATCACCGTCGTGTTGGGGATCACCGAGAAGATCCGCGACGACGCCTTCTCCCCGGTCACGACGAGGGCGCGCCCGCCGGGGTCTCCGTCCGCCAGCAGCAGTCGCACCGCGATGTCGACGGCGGCCAGCCCGCTGGCGCAGTTCTGCTGCGTGACCGCGAACGCCGTGGCCCTGGGCAGGTCCAGCCTGCGGCACAGCTCCTGCGCCGCGCTGACGTGCGCGGGCGCGACGTCAGGGGCGGTGTGCGCGTAGACCAGGTAGCGGATCCGCTCCCGGTCGGCCGCCGACGGGACGAGCGCCCGCGCCGGCGCGACGAGCAGGTCGATCAGGTCGAGGTCCGGATCCATGGGCAGCCGCGCCAGGCCGTGGACGCGCTGGAACACCCGTAGCTGGTGCCGGTTGATCCCCAGTCGATCGGCCACCTCCTCGATGGCGACCGACCGGCTCGGGACGAAACCCTGCACCGCCTCTATGGCCGGGACGAGGGCGGTGGGCATGAGACGTGCCTCCACATGGGTCACTTCGTCGAAACGATGCACAGGCTAGGCCCGACCACCCCCGGAGCAATATTGGGGTTTTCCCTACCCTTGCCCGCCGGACGGCGGGACGGGAGATATAGGGGTTTCCCCAATATGCCGCCGGTCCGCCGGAAAATTACTCTCCGCATCAAATTCGTAAAACGCCCGGGTGCTGAGTTCTCAGGAGGCGGCATGGGTGACCTGACTTTCACCGAGCGCATGCTTGTTGAATACGCCGGAGAACGCGCGGTGGAGGGGCCGTTGACGCTCGGGCAGATCAACACCCTCGAATGGCTCGGCGACGACACGCGAGCCGGGCTCTACCGGATGATGGAGTGGGCCGTCACGGTGCCGGACGGGACCACGCTCGACGACGTGGCCGAGACGCTCGCGGCCCTGGTCGAGCGCCACGAGTCGCTGCGGACGTCCTGCGTCACCGGCGATTCGGCACGCCAGCGCGTGTCGGGATCGGGCCGGGTGGCCGTCGACGTGTACGAGACCAAGGCCGACGCCGGGTCGCCCGTCGACCCGGAGGAGGTCACCGATCTCATCGCGGCGCTCCAGGCCAGGCCCGTGGACGAGATGGGGAACCCGATGCTCCGCGCGGCGGTCGCCGTGCACGACGGCGCCATCCGGCTGGTCCTCATCGCGTGCAACCACCTGGCGGTCGACTGCGAGAGCCTGGCCGTGGTCGTGCGGCAGTTCGACCACATGATCCGCCATCCCGCCGAGCGCCGCGCCGGGCCGCGTACGCACCAGCCGGTCGACCAGGCGGCCGTCGAGCACTCCCCGCGCGGCCGGCGCCGCGCCGAGGCGTCGCTCCGATACTGGGGGCAGCACATGTCGCGGATGCCGCAGAGCGTGTACGCGATGCCCCGGCCGGCCGGCGGCGCCGAACGCGACGTGCGCCACGCCTACGCGGTGCCGGGCTCCGCCTCCGGCGAGGGCGCCCCGCTCGGCTGCTGGCTCGACTCGCCCGCGCTGCGGCTCGCGCTGCCGCACGTCGCGGCGCGCACCCAGACCACCCTCCCCATGGTGCTCTCGGCCGCGTTCTGCGCGGTGCTCGCCTGGCGCACCGGCAACACCGACCTGGTGTTCGCCTCGCTGGCGAACAACCGGATCGGCCGCGACCTGCACGACTACGTCGGCACCCTGGCGCAGGACACTCTGCTCGCGGTCGATGCCGACACCACCAGCTTCGACCAGCTGATCCGGCGGGCCGGCAGCGGGACGCTCCGGGCGGCAATGCACGGGCTGTACGACGTCAAACTGCTCCAGAATCTGCAGGCCGAGATAGGCGATCGCCGCGGCGTGCTGTTCCAGCGGGACTGCGCCTGCAACATCAACCTCTTCGAGAGCGAGGTCCGGCCGGCCGGGCCGCCGGAGGAGGCGCAGGCCGCGCTCGACCGGACCACCCTCCGCTGGCATGTGCCGCCGTACTTCCGGGTGCTGCTCCTGCTGCGGGTCATCGACTCCGACGGCGAGCCGCTGCTCGGCCTCACCACCGGTCACGCCGATCTGGTGCCCGCGGCCGAGATCGAGTCGCTGCTGCTCGGGATCGACCGGCTGCTGGCCGAGGCGGCCACCGGAGATGTGGATCTCCGCCGCATGACCGAGATCACCGGCCTGACACCGGTCGTCCGCGGCCCGGAGTGGCAGCGGGTGGACGGCTGCTGGATCGAGCTGCCGGAGGTGCAGCGACTGGTCGACGACGCCGTCCGGGTGCCGGCCCGGGTGTTCGCCGCCCCGGACGACCACGGCCGCACCGTCCTGACCGCCTACGTCACCGCCGGCGGCCCCGTACGTACCCCCCGGGAGGCTCACGAGGCCTGCATGAGCATGCTGACGGGCCGATACACCGCGATGGCTCCCGGCCGGTACGTGATCTGTGCCGGGCCTCCCGAGGATCCGGACGACCCGGCGGCCTGGCGCCGCAGACCCGTCCTCGCCGAAGGCGACGGCCGGAAGGAGCAGCGGTGAGCCACGTCGAACCGATCGCCGTGATCGGCCTGGCCTGCAGGCTCCCCCAGGCACCCGACCCGGACGCGTTCTGGCGGCTGCTGCGGTCGGGCACGGACGCGATCACCGATCCGCCTCCCGGCCGGCCGGAGGCCGCACCGGAACACCGGCGAGGCGGGTTCCTCGAAGGGATCGACGAGTTCGACGCCGAGTTCTTCGGGATCCCGCCGGTCGAGGCCGCCGCCATGGACCCGCAGCACCGGCTCATGCTGGAGCTCGCCTGGGAGTCCCTGGAGAACGCTCGGATCGCGCCGACCTCGATCAAGGATCACCCGGTCGGCGTGTTCGTCGGCACGATGTCCGCCGACTACGACACGGTGCTCCACCGCGACGGGCCGTCCGGGATCAGCCACCACACCCTGACCGGCTCCAACCGCGGCCTCATCGCCAACCGGATCTCCCACCACCTCGGCCTGCGCGGCCCGAGCTTCGCCGTGGACAGCGGCCAGTGCTCGTCGCTGCTGGCCGTCCACCTCGCCTGCGAGAGCCTGCGCGGCGGGGAGGCGGAGCTGGCGATCGTCGGCGGGGTCAACCTGACCATCGTGCCCGAGAGCACGGTCGGCGCGGAGCGGTTCGGCGCGCTGTCGCCCGACGGACGCTGCTTCACCTTCGACTCCCGCGCCAACGGGTACGTCCGCGGCGAGGGCGCCGCGGCCGTCGTCCTCAAGCCGCTGCGCCTCGCCGAGGCCGATGGCGACCGCGTGCACTGCGTGATCCTCGGCAGCGCCGTGAACCACGACGGGAGCGCCGGCGCGCTGACCGTCCCGAACCGCGAGGCGCAGGAGCGGGTGATCGACCTGGCGACGCGCCGCGCGGGCGTCGGCCGGCACGAGGTCCAGTACGTCGAGCTGCACGGCACCGGCACGCGGGTCGGCGATCCGATCGAGGCGGCCGCGCTCGGCGCGGTCCTGGGGACGGGGCGGCCGGACGGCGACCGGCTGGCCGTCGGATCCGTCAAGACCAACGTGGGGCATCTGGAAGGCGCCGCGGGAATCGTGGGGTTGCTCAAGGTGGCCCTCAGCCTCGCGCACCGGGAGCTCCCGCCGAGCCTCAACTTCGTCACGCCGAATCCCGCGATCCCGCTGGAGCGGCTGGGCCTGCGGGTCCAGACCACGCTGTCCCCCTGGCCGAAGCCCGACCGTCCGCTGGTGGCGGGCGTCTCCGCGTTCGGCATGGGCGGCGCCAACTGCCACGTCGTGCTGGGCGAGGCTCCGCCGCGCCGTCCGGTGGCGCGCGCCGCCGCCGACGGCCTGCTTCTCCCGTGGGTGCTGTCGGCGGCGACCGGGCAGGCCCTGCGGGCCCAGGCCGGACGGCTCCGGAAGTTCGCCGAGGCGGACCTGCGGCTCGCACCGGCGGACGTGGCGCGCTCGCTCGCCATGACCCGGGCGCCGCTGCGGGAGCGCGCCGTCATCCTGGGCACCGATCCCGCGGAGTTCCTGACGGGCCTCGCGGCGGCGGCGCAGGGCGCGCCGGCCGGGAATCTCATCCGGGGGGACGCCGGTGAGGAGGCCAAGCTGGTCCTCGTGTTCTCCGGGACGTCATCCGGCGACGTCCTCGACCGGCTCACCGCCCCGGGCGGTCTGATGGACGCGGCCACGCCCCTCGGGCGGACGTTCCGCCGCCACCTGGACGAGTGCGCCGAGGCGCTCGCGCGGTTCACCGGCTGGTCGCCGCGCGACGTGGTGCGGAACGCGCCCGGAGCGCCCCCCGCCGAGACGCCGGAGGTCGCCCGGTCCCTGTCGTGGGCCGTCGCGGTGGCGTTCGCCGCGACGCTGCGGTCGTCCGGCGTCCGCCCCGACGCGGTCGTCGGCCACCGCGACGGAGAGATCGCGGCCGCCTGCGCGGCCGGTCTGCTGAGCCTCGGCGAGGGCGCCGAGCTGATCGCCGGGGGCGCGGGGCGCGGACCGGGCGCGCTCTCCCCGGGCCTGCCAGGCGGCATCCCCTGCTACTCGACGCGTACGGCCGGCCGGCTCGACCGGGCCGACGTCGGCTCCGCATCCGAGGACGCCCCCGATGGGCTCAGCGCTCTGATCGGCGCCCTGGTCCGCGAGGGGCACCGGGTCTTCATCGAGGCCGCGGCGCACCCCCTGCTGAGCGGCGCGATACAGGCCGCGCTCGACGCGTCCCGCGAGGACGTCGGCAGGGAGGCCGGCAGGGAGGCCGGCACGGTTCTCGCCGCCGGGCCCGACCGCGCCGGTGTGCTGCGTTCGATCGCCCTGGCCCACGTGCACGGGGCGGACGTCGACTGGTCCGCCGTCTTCGGAGACGAGACGGCCCTGGTCGACCTGCCGACCTACGCCTTCCAGCGCACGTCGCACTGGATCGCGCCGGCCGCCGCCGTCACGTCGCCGACCCGGGCCGACGACGCCGACGGGTGGAGGCACGTGATGTCCGGCCTGCCGGAGGCGCAACGGCGCGAGGCGGCGATCGGGCTCGTCCGCGCGCAGGTCGCCGACGTCCTCGGGCACTCGGCGCCGGAGGCCGTCGACGTGCGGCGCGCCTTCGGCGACCTCGGCCTCGACTCCGTCACCGGCGTCGAGCTGAGCCACCGCCTGAGCGCCGCGACCGGGCTGCGCCTGCCGGAGACGCTGATCTTCGACCATCCCACGCCGATGGCGATCGGCGAACATCTGGCGGGGCGCCTGGCCGAGACGACGCCGGGCGCGGCGGCTCCGACGACCACCGCGACCACCACCACCGCGGCCAAGGCCGAGGCCGAGGCCGGCGAGCCGATCGCCATAGTGGCGATGGCCTGCCGGTTCCCCGGCGGCGTACGCTCCCCCGAGGATCTGTGGCGTCTGGTGGAGTCCGGCGTCTGCGCCGTCTCCGGCGTACCCGCCGACCGTGGCTGGCGGATCCCCGCCGTGGGCGGATTCCTGGCGGACGCGGCCGGCTTCGACGCCGCTTTCTTCGGCATCTCGCCGCGCGAGGCGCTGGCGATGGACCCGCAGCAACGGCTGATGCTCGAAGTCACCTGGGAGGCCCTGGAACGGGCCGGGATCCCCGCCGGGACGCTCGCGGGCAGCGACACCGGCGTCTACGTGGGCGCCATCCCGCAGGAGTACGGCCCGCGCGGGCACGAGGGGCCCGACGAGCTCAAGGGCTACCTCATGACCGGTGGCACCGGCAGCGTCATCTCCGGCCGCATCGCCTACACGCTCGGCCTCGGCGGCCCGGCGGTGACCGTCGACACGGCCTGCTCGTCGTCGCTGGTCGCGGTGCACATGGCCTGCCAGGCGCTGCGGCTGGGCGAAACCGGCCTGGCCCTGGCCGGCGGCGTGACCGTCATGGCCTCTCCCACGATGTACACCGAGTTCGGACGGCAACGCGGGCTCGCGGCCGACGGCCGGTGCAAACCGTTCGCCGCCGCGGCGGACGGCACGAGCTGGGGCGAGGGCGCGGCGCTGCTGGTGCTCGAACGGCTGTCGGACGCGCGGCGGAACGGCCATCCGGTCCTGGCGCTGATCCGCGGCAGCGCCGTCAACCAGGACGGCGCCAGCAACGGGCTGACCGCGCCCAGCGGCCCCGCCCAGCGGCGGGTGATCCGCGCGGCCCTGGCCGCCGCCGGGCTCGGACCCGCGGACGTGGACGCCGTCGAGGCGCACGGCACCGGCACCTCGCTCGGCGACCCGATCGAGGCCGAGGCCCTGCTGGCCACCTACGGCCAGGGCCGGCGGGCCGACCGGCCGCTGCTGCTCGGCTCGGTGAAGTCCAACATCGCGCACTCCCAGGCCGCCGCGGGCGCCGCCGGAGTCATCAAGATGGTCATGGCCATGCGCGCGGGGCTCCTGCCCATGACCCTGCACGTCGACAAGCCCACCCCCCGTGTGGACTGGTCCTCCGGCGCCGTCCGGCTCCTGACCGAGCCGGCCGCCTGGCCGGACACCGGCCGCCCCCGCCGCGCGGCGGTCTCGTCCTTCGGCATCAGCGGCACCAACGCGCACCTCATCGTCGAGCAGGCCCCGGCCGCCCCGGCCGCCCCGGAAACCGCGCACGCGGACGACGGCCCGCCCGCGGCCTGGCTGGTCTCGGCCAAGACCGAGCCGGCCCTCCGGGCGCAGGCGCAGCAGCTCAGGGACTACGTGGCCGCCCGCCCCGGGCTCGACACCGACGCCGTCGCGCACGCCCTCGCGTCGGGCCGCACCGTCTTCGAGCACCGTGCCGTGATCACGGCGGCCGGCCGATCGGGCCTGCTGGCCGGCCTCGGCGCGCTCGCCGCCGGTGAGACCGCTCCCGGCGTGCTCCGCGCCGCCGGCCCGGCAGGCAAGACCGCCTTCCTGTTCGCCGGGCAGGGCAGCCAGCGGCCCGGCATGGGCCGTGAGCTCTATGAGGCGTCCGCGGTCTTCGCGGCCGCGCTCGACGAGGCGTGCGCACACCTGGACGCGCATCTGGACCTGCCGCTGCGCGACGTCATGTGGGCGCCCGCCGGATCGGCCGGCGCGGAGCTGCTCGGCCAGACCCGCTACACCCAACCCGCGCTGTTCGCCCTGGAGACCGCGCTGTACGCGATGGCCCGGGAGCACGGCATCACCCCGGACTATCTCATCGGCCACTCGATCGGCGAGCTCGCCGCCGCTCACGTCGCGGGCGTGCTCTCCCTGGCCGACGCCGCCACGCTGGTGGCCACGCGCGGGCGGCTGATGCAGGAGCTGCCGCAGGGCGGCGCGATGGTGTCGATCCGGGCCTCGGAGGACGCCGTGCTCGGGCTGCTCGCCGGCCAGGAGGACAGGGTCGGCGTCGCGGCCGTCAACGGCCCGGCCTCGGTCGTCGTCTCCGGCGACACCGACGCCGTGCTCGCCGTCGCCCGGCGCTGCGCGGAGCTGGGCTGGGCGACCCGGCGGCTGGACGTCAGCCACGCCTTCCACTCGCCGCACATGGACGGCATGCTCGACGACCTCATCGCGGTCGCGTCCGGCCTGGCCTTCCGGCCGCCCGCCATCCCCGTCGTCTCCAACCTCACCGGCCGGATCGCCACCCCGGAGGAGCTGCGCTCGCCCGCCTACTGGGCCCGGCACGCGCGCCAGGCGGTGCGTTTCCTCGACGGCGTCCGCCGGCTCGCCGAACAGGGCGTCACCTCTTATCTGGAGCTGAGCCCCGACGCCGTGCTCGCCCCGCTCGCGCGGGTCACTCTCGCCGCCCCGGCGGCCGAGCCCGGCCCCGCCGCCGAGCCCGGCGCGGCGCCGGAGTTCATGTCCGTCCTGCAGCGCGGGCGCCCCGAGGCCGAGACCGCCGACCGGGCCCTCGGCTGGGCGCGCGCCCGCACCGCCGGCGTCACCCTGCCCCCGGGCCGCCCAGGACGGCCAGGACGGCCCGGACGGCCCGGACGGCCCGGGCGGCCGGACGCCTGCGTTGACCTGCCGACCTACCCCTTCCAGCACCGGCGGTTCTGGCTGACCGCCACGTCCGGATCGCAACCGTCCCCGGCCGTCCGCGACGGGTCGCGCTACCGCATCGTCTGGCGGCCGATCCCCATGACGGTGGCTCCCGCTCCGCGCGGCACCTGGCTCGTGGTGGTTCCGGCCGGGTACACCGGCCACGAGTGGGTGACCGCGTGTGCGAGCGTCCTCGGCGACGGAGGCGCGGACGTCCGCGTGATCGCCGACGACGGCGGCGAGACCGGCCCGGAGGCGCTCGCGTCGCGGCTGCGCGCCGCGCTCGGCGGCGGCGCCGCGCCGGGCGGGGTGCTGTCGCTGCTGGCGCTCGACGACCGCCCGGACCCGCGTCACCCGGAGATCTCCCGCGGCCTGTCCGCGTCGCTGACGCTGGTGCGGGCCCTGGCCGTCGCCGCGCTCGGCGTCCCGCTGTGGATGCTCACGCGTGGGGCGGTCGGCACCGGCCCCACGGATCCGGTGGAGAATCCCGCCCAGGCGCAGATCTGGGCGCTCGGCCGATCCGTCGCCCTGGAACACCCGCGGATGTGGGGCGGCCTGGTCGACCTCCCGGCCGACACCCGGTGCGCGCATCTGGTGCGTACGGCGCTGACCGCACCGGGGCACGAAGAGGAGATCGCGATACGCCCCGCCGGGCTGTTCGGACGCCGCCTGGCGACCGCGCCGCGGCCCACGTCCGCGGCCGAGCCCTGGCGTCCCCGCGGGACCGTCCTGATCACCGGCGGCACCGGCGGTCTTGGCACGCACGTCGCCCGATGGCTGGCCGCCGCGGGCGCCGAACACCTGGTGCTGGTCAGTCGCCGGGGCCGGTCCGCGCCCGGCGCCGAGGCACTCGAAAAGGAGCTCACCGGGCACGGCGCCGCCGTCACCATCGCCTCCTGCGACGTGGCCGACCGCGCCGCGCTGGCCGATCTGATCGCCACCGTCAACGCCGGACACGGCCCCATCACATCGGTGTTCCACACGGCGGGAGTCGGTCGGCGCGTCCCGATCGCGGAGCTCACGGCGGACGAGCTTGCGGCGGCCTGCTCCAAGGCGGCCGGTGCCGCCAACCTGGACGACCTGCTCGGCGCGACCGCGCTCGACGCCTTCGTGCTGTTCTCCTCGATCGCCGGCACCGGCCTGTGGGCCACCACCGGCCAGGCCGCGTACGCGGCGGCCAACGTCTTCCTCGACGCCCTGGCCGAGCGGCGCCGCGCGCTGGGCCGCTCCGCGACCTCGCTCGCCTGGGGACTGTGGGAGGGCCCGGGAATGGGTGAAGACCCCGCGTTCGCCCGGCACCTCGCACGGCACGGCATCGAGGCGATGCCGCCTGAGAAGGCGATCGCCGCCCTCCAGGCCGCCCTCGACGACGACGAGACCTGCCTGACCGTCGCCGACATCGCCTGGGAGCGGTTCGTGCCGCCGTTCACCGCAGGGCGCACCCGTCCGCTGCTGGACGACCTCGCGGCGGCGCGGGAGGCCCAAAGCAGGGAGACGCCGCGCGCTCCGGCGGACGCGCCGGACCGGACGCCCGGCCCGGGGCTGCGAGAGGAGCTCGCGGCCCTGCCCGCCGCCAGACGGCGCCCGCGGATTCTGCAGGTGGTGCTGGGCCACACGGCGGCGATCTGCGGCGACTCCGCCGACGAGACCGACCCGAACCGGCCGTTCCGCGACCTCGGGTTCGACTCGCTGATGACCGTCGAGCTGCCGGAACGGCTCACCGCCGCCACAGGCTTGGCGCTTCCCCCCACGCTCGCGTACGACCACCCGACGCCGGCCGCGGTCGCCGATCACCTGTACGCCGAGCTCACCGGCGAGCGCGCCCCCGTCACGGGCCCGGCCGGCGCCGCGCCGCCCGTGTCCGAGGACCCCATCGCGATCGTCGCCGTGTCCTGCCGCTATCCGGGCGGCGTGCGCTCCCCGGAGGACCTGTGGGACCTGCTCATGGCCGGCTCCGACGCGGTGTCGGAGTTTCCCGCCGACCGCGGATGGGACCTCGACGGCCTGTACGACCCGGAGAGCGCACGGCCCGGCACGTCGTACACGAACCTCGGCGGCTTCCTCCACGACGCCGGGGAGTTCGATCCCGCCTTCTTCGACATCAGCCCGCGCGAGGCCCTCGCGATGGACCCGCAGCAGCGGCTGCTGCTCACGCTCGCCTGGGAGGCCCTGGAGCGCGCCGGGATCGACCCCGCCACCCTGCGCGACAGCGACACCGGCGTCTTCGTCGGAGCCTCGTCACACCAGTACGGCGGCGACGGCGGGCACGTTCCCGAGGACGTCGCCGGCCACCTGCTGACCGGTACGGCGGCGAGCGTGAACTCCGGCCGCATCGCCTACACCCTCGGCCTGCGCGGACCGGCGCTGACGGTGGACACCGCGTGTTCGTCGTCCCTGGTCGCCCTGCACCTCGCCGTCCGGGCCCTCCGTTCCGGGGAGTGCGGCATGGCGCTGGCCGGCGCGGCCACCGTGATGGCCACCCCCATGGTCTTCACCGAGTTCAGCAGGCAGCGCGGGCTGGCCGCCGACGGCCGGTGCAAGCCGTTCGCCGCCGCCGCCGACGGGACGGCGTGGGGTGAGGGGGCCGCGGTGCTCCTGCTCGAACGGCTGTCCGACGCCACCCGCAACGGCCACCGGATCGTCGGCCTCATCCGCGGCAGCGCCGTCAACCAGGACGGCGCGAGCAACGGGCTGACCGCGCCCAACGGGCCGGCGCAGGAACAGGTGATCGGGCAGGCGCTCGCCGCCGCCGGGCTCGAACCGGCCGAGGTGGACGTCGTGGAGGCGCACGGCACCGGCACCACGCTCGGCGACCCCATCGAGGCCGGGGCGCTGCTCGCCGCGTACGGCCGGGACCGGGACGCGCGGACGCCGCTGCTGCTGGGATCGGTGAAGTCCAACATCGGGCACACGCAGGCGGCGGCCGGAATGGCCGGCGTCATCAAGCTGGTCATGGCGATGCGGCACGGCACGGTGCCGAAGACCCTGCACGTCGACCGGCCCACCCCGCACGTCGACTGGTCCTCGGGGGCGCTCCGCCTGGTGACCGAGCCGACCGCCTGGCCCGGCACGGGCCGGCCGCGCCGCGGCGCGGTGTCGTCGTTCGGCATCAGCGGCACCAACGCCCACGTCGTCATCGAGCAGGCTCCGCAGGAAGGGACGTCCGAGCACGCGTCCGGGACTCGACCCGGCGAACCGGCGCCGATGCCGGTCCCGGTCCCGATTCCTGTGCCGTGGCTCGTCTCGGCGCGGTCCGAGACGGCGTTGCGGGCGCAGGCCGCCCGGCTCCGGAACTTCACCCGGCGTCACCCGGAGCTGTCCCCCGATGACATCGCCCACGCGCTCGTCACCACCCGGCACGCGTTCGAGCACCGCGCCGCCGTCAGCGGCCGGACCCACACGGAGCGCGTCGAGGCGCTCGACCGTCTCGCCGCCGGCGAGGAGCATCCCGGCGTCGTGCGCGGGGTCGCGAAGACGGCGCCGACGGGCTTCCTCTACTCCGGCGAGAGCGCCGGGGAGACCGGTGCCGCGCTCGACCTGCACGACGCGTTCCCCGTGTTCGCCGCCGAGTTCGACGCCGCCTGCGCCGCGCTGGACGTCCATCTGGACGAGCCCCTGCGCGACGTGCTACGCGACGCCCCGGACACGCTCAAGGACGGCCGCTCCGCCCACGCGTACGCCGCGCGGTTCGCGTTCGACGTCGCGCTCACCCGGCTGCTCGGCCACCTCGGACCGGTGCCCGAGTGCGTGCTCGGCATCGGGTGCGGCGCGCCCGCCGCCGCGTACGTCGCCGGAGCCCTGTCCCTTTCCGACGCCGCGGCTCTGGTCACCGCCCTCGGCCGGCTCAGCCGATGGCCCGGCGAGGAGGCGGCGCTCCGCGAGTTCCGCGCGGTCGTGGACGGCATCCGGTTCGGCGAGCCCGCCATATCGATGGTCTCCCCCTCGACCGGCCGGCTCGTCACCGCCGGAGACCTGGCCCTCTCCGAGCACTGGATCCGCGGGGAGGCGACCACGCCCTCCGACGGCGTCCGGCTGCTCACCGAGGCCGGGACCGGCCATGTCATGGTGCTCGGCCCCGCACACGACGCGGTGCGGGGCCTGACCGCCGCGCTGGCGGAGGCGTACTGCCAGGGCCAGGCCGTCGAGTGGCGGAACCTCCTTCCCAGCGGGACGGGCACGCCCGTCGACCTCCCCACGTATGCCTTCGACGATCGCCGGTTCTGGCTGCCGGCCTCCGGCCGCGGCCGCGCCGGCGACGAACCGCCGGCGGCCGAGCGCCACCCCCTGGCCGGCCAGGCCATCGAACTCGACGACGGCGGCATGCTGTTCACCGGCGGCATCTCGGCGCGTACGCAGCCGTGGCTCGCGGACCACGAGGTGCATGGTCACGTCGTCGTGCCGGGTGTGACGTTCCTGGAGCTCGCCGCGTGGGCGGCCCGGCAGACCGGCTGCGCCGAGGTCGTCGAGCTGACCCACAAGGCACCGCTGATCGTCCCGCCGGACGGCAGGATCGAGCTCCAGCTGCGGACCGGGCCCGCCGACCCGGCCGGGCGGCGGGAGTTCTCCCTGCGGTGCAGAAGCGCGACCGCCTCACGCGGGCGTCCCTGGTCGCAACTGGCCACCGGCGTCCTCGGGCCTGCCCGGACCTCCGGCGTCCCGGCACGGCGCGCCAAGGACGCGGCGACGGGTCGGGGCGGCGTCCCCGACGGCGCGATCCCGATCGAGGTCGGCGACTTCTACCAGCGGTTCAACGCCCGCGGCCACTACGGCTGGGGTCCGGTGTTCCAGAACCTGCGCGCCGCCTTCCGGCACGGCGACGATCTCTACGCGGAGCTCCGGCTGCCGGAGGACCCGCGCCTTCGCTCCGGCCTGTTCGACCTGCATCCGGCCCTCCTGGACGCGGTGATGCACGGGCTGGGCCTCGACGGCGCGCCGGAGCCGCTCATCGACCTGATCACCGACGGCGGAGACGGCACCCCGAGGCCGCGCATCCCATTCATCTGGAACGGGGTCGCCATATCCGGGAACGGCGCGCGCGAGCTGCTGGTGCGCGTCTCGCCCGCCGGCCCGGGCGCGGTGTCGATCACCGCGTGGGACGAGACCGGCCGCCCGGCGGTCGTCGTCGAGTCGCTGGTCATGCTGCCCGTCTCGCCGAAGCAGCTCGGAAGCTCGTCCGGCCGCCGAGCGGCGTTGCACCGCATCGCCTGGCAGGCCGCCGAGCCGCCGCGCGGCCGATCGCGCCCTGTCGTCACGGTGCCCGGTGGCGACCCGTCCGCCGCGCGGGCGGCGATCGCGGCGCAGGCGGAGCCGCCGGCCGGCGTGGTCGTACCGCTGCCGCCGGACGACATGACGCCCGCCGCCGCCCGCCGCGCCACCCGCCGCACGCTGGAAATCGCCCAGCGGTGGCTCTCCGACGACACCGTCGCCGGCGTCCGGCTGGTCTTCGTCACGCGGCACGCGGTCGCCGCCCTCCCCACCGACCCGGTCGAGGACCTCGCCAACGCCGCGTCCTGGGGCCTGATCCGCTCGGCCCAGGCCGAGCATCCGGGCCGGTTCACGCTCGTCGACGTCGACGGGGCGCCCGAGTCGGAGGACGCGATCGCGGAGGCGGTGGCCACCGGTGCGCCGCAGGTCGCCGTACGCAACGGAATCCTCCACCTGCCGGAGCCGGCACAGGTGTCGCTCATCACGGGCCGGACCGGCCGGCACCTCGATCCGGGCGGCACCGTGCTCGTCTCCGGGGGCACCGGCGGCCTTGGCGCGCTGTTCGCCCGGCACCTCGTCACCGAGCACGGCGTGCGCCACCTGATCCTGGCGAGCCGCCGGGGTGACGCCGCGAAGGGTGCCGGCGCGCTCGTCGCCGAACTGGCCGCCCACGGCGCCGAGGTCAGGGTCGTCGCCTGCGACGTCGCCGACCGCGCCGCCGTGGAGGCCCTGCTCGCCGCGGTCCCGGAGGATCACCTGCTCACCGCGGTCGTCCACGCCGCCGGCGTGCTCGACGACGCCGTGGTCACCGCGCTCTCCTCGGAGCAGGTCGACGCCGTCATGCGGCCGAAGGCCGACGGCGCGTGGCATCTCCACGAGCTCACCCGCACACTCGACCTGGACGCCTTCGTGCTGTTCTCCTCCGTGGCGGGCGTGCTCGGCACCGCGGGTCAGGCGAACTACGCGGCGGCCAACGGTTTTCTCGACGCCCTCGCCCACCACCGCCGCTCCCTCGGGCTGCCCGCGACGTCACTCGCGTGGGGGCTGTGGGACGCCGACGGCATGGGCGGCGGCCTCGGGCAGGCCGATCTCGAACGGATGCGGCGCGCCGGGATCAGGCCGATGCCGGCCGAAGACGGGCTGGGCCTGTTCGACGACGCCCTCACGGTGGCCGAGCCGCTGCTCATGCCGGCCGATCTGGACCTCGCGGCGGCACGCGCCGGAGGGGAGGCCACGCGGGACGCCGCGGCCTCGCCGATGCCGTCCGGCCTGTCGCCGGACGAACGCGACGCGTTCCTCCTCGACCTGGTCGTCGGGCACGTCGCCGAGGTCAGCGGCCATTCCGCCGAAGCGATCGAGCCGGACGCCACCCTGTTCGAGCTCGGCCTCGACTCGCTCATGATCGTGGAATTGCGCAACCGCCTGGCGTCCGCCAGCGGGCTGGCCCTGCCGGCGAACGTCGCGTTCGACCATCCGACACCTGCGGCTCTGGTCGATCACCTGCGCGACCGGCTGCCCGGGGAGCGCCGGCCGGTGGACGCGTGACGTCACGACAACGGCGCGTCCAGGCACACGTCGGTTTCGGGCACGGGGTAGTGGAACCAGCCGCGTTCCGCCGCCTGTGCCCCGGCCTGGAACCGGCTGCGGGCGCCCAGCCGGTTCATCAGGTCGGCCGTGATCCGGCGGCACGTCCTGATGGAGATCCCGAGTTTGCGCGCGACCACCTCGTCGGTGTGCCCCTCGTACAGGAACCTCAGCAGTTCGCGCTCCTGGCCGGTG